>JAEDFM010000010.1 GCA_016292805.1 Treponema sp.
TTCTACTTTTGATTTTAAGGCGTTTGTTTCCGGTGTGTCGATAAAAGGCATTTGTTTTTGCTCCGTTTATGCTAAAAGCAAGGATTTATAGCAAAAAGATTATAAAATTCGCTATTAAATTAACTTTCGGTTAAATTTTATAACGTATTAATAGTAATTATAGCGAAACGACCGTTCTTTTTAGCGATAAGCAACTCTAGAATGAAATTATGAATGCAAAAGAACTTGGAAAATTGTATGCTGAGAACATAAAGAGAATCAGGCTTCTAAAAAACTTAAGTCAGGAGAACCTGGCAGAACTGGCAAATGTAAGTAGTGCTTATATAAGCGAAATCGAAAATCAAAAGAAAATCGGAAAATTTGAAACAATTGCGGCTATTGCTAACGCTCTGGAAGTAGAACCCTACGAGCTTTTTTTGCCTGCTGGCAGCGTAATAAGCCATAACGAGCGCCGCACAAAAGATTTAATGAAACGTCTGCGCGCAAATTTCAGTGAACTTGTTGATACAATGGAAGAGTTTTTGAAAGATTAAACAATAGAATATGCTTAATAAATCTGATAAATTCTATTTATGCCATCAGATAAAATGATTTTCATTGCAAAAACTCTCTTTCTCTGCAATGATATAACGAAGTTTGACGAGCAGGAAAGGCACCCTGCGCTCCCGAAAGGGAACCTGATATGATGGATACGCCGTGAGCGAGAGCGAACTGTTAAATAATTTCCTTGCAGTACGCGGAGCGAAGCGACGCATACGCCGCCCATCCAAATTTTTTATGAAGCCACTTTATCGCAAGGTGGCTTTTTTTATTTAACGGCAGTTATTGGTTAAATAAAAAAAAGCTATCCCAAAAGTTCGTATCATGACAAATGCTTTTGGAACAGCCCTTCTTACCAATTAATCACTAAAGATTAATGGTGGAAGAGACGGATACCGTTGAATGCCATTACCATGTTATATCCATCAGCTGCTTGGATTACTAAATCGTCGCGAACTGAACCACCTGGCTGAGCAATTACTGTTACACCAGATTTTTTAGCACGGTCAATATTATCACCAAATGGGAAGAATGCATCTGAACCAAGAGCTACATTTGTATTCTTAGCAATCCATTCTGCTTTTGCTTCACGAGTGAATACTTCTGGTTTTACTTTGAAGATATTCTGCCATTTACCTTCAGCAAGAACGTCCATATATTCTTCGCCAATATAAACATCAATTGCGTTATCGCGGTCTGCGCGTTTAATTCCGTCTACAAACTGAAGTCCCAAAACCTGTGGACTCTGGCGTAACCACCAGTTATCAGCTTTCTGACCAGCAAGGCGAGTACAGTGAACACGGCTCTGCTGTCCGGCACCAATACCAATTGCCTGTCCGTCTTTTACGAAACAAACTGAGTTAGACTGTGTATATTTAAGAACGATAAGAGAAATAAGAAGGTTTCTCTTGTCATCTTCAGACATTGTCTTGTTTTTTGTAACAATGTTAGAAAGAGCTGATTCTTCATCAATCTTAAGGAAGTTATGTCCCTGTTCAAATGTAACACCAAATACCTGTTTTGTTTCTGTTGCTGCTGGAACATAGTTTGGATCAATCTGAATTACACAGTAGTTTCCGTTTTTCTTAGCTTTTAAGATTTCCAATGCTTTTGCAGAATATGCAGGAGCAATTACACCATCAGAAACTTCTTTTTTAATCAACAAAGCAGTAGCTTCATCACATTCGTCAGAAAGAGAAATGAAGTCACCAAAAGAAGACATACGGTCAGCACCACGAGCACGGGCATAAGCACAAGCTAAAGGTGTAAGTTCAACATCATCTGTAAAGTAGATTTTTTTAAGAGTATCGCTTAAAGGAAGTCCAACTGCAGCACCTGCAGGTGAAACGTGTTTAAAAGATGTAGCAGCAGGAAGTCCAGTTGCTTCTTTCAATTCTTTTACTAACTGCCAGCCGTTTAACGCATCAAGCAAGTTAATGTATCCAGGTCTTCCATTTACAACAGTGATTGGAAGATCGCCATTTTCCATAAATACCTTTGCAGGTTTCTGATTAGGATTACATCCGTATTTAAGTTCGAGTTCTTTCATATGCTGAATAATAGACTAAATACGGATTTTCTTCAATTATTCCGAATCGGAAGTTTCCTTTGAAATTTCTTCAGCCGCAGCTTCTGCCTCTGCTTTTACAGTTTCTGCATGGTATTCCATCTGTACAAACATTGTTTTTACAATTCGACTCATAATGTACATAAATAATCCAGGAATAAAAACACCGCCTACTACTAGAGTCCAGAAGTTCCAGCAAAAAATTACATAAAAGAAAGCTGCCAACAATACAATGATTATAGTTTTCCACATATAAGTAAAACTCATTCCTGCAGAATTTTTGAAAATATTTTTAAAACTATTGTTATAGCGGGCAATTAAAGGAAATGTATAAATATAAAACATTATAAAAAGCAGACTGCAAATAAAGGCACCAGCCTTCATAATAAATGAATCTGAATTAAGTGCTGTAGACCAGATGAAAAATAAACAGCCTCCAAAAAGAGCTGTAAACACCAGCATAACTGTTCCCTGAACAAAGCTGCTCTTAAATCCTTTTATAAAGTTTTCCCACAGTGGGGCGTCTTCGTTTTCCAGTAACTTAAAATTAAGATAAAAGACAGCACAAGTTGCTGCACCAATTGTTATTACCGGTATAGAAAAAAGAAGCCACAGACAATTTACCAGAACAATATTTCTGGCTGTTTTTACAATTTTTAATGCTTTTGAATCGTTCATAAAACCATAATATTAAATTAAAGCAAGTTCTCATAGAGCTTGTAAATTTTTCCTGCAATTCCTGCAGTATTTGTTTGAGTTATTGATGTATTTGAAAGAACAATGATTGAAAGACCTGAATCAAGATAATAGCAATTATAGGCATTAAATACATTTGTAGTTCCGCCATGAAAAATCATATTATCTTTATGATAAATTCCAAAACCATAGGAGCCTTCTGTTTCAATCATCTGTTTAAACTGTTTTTTAGAAATAACTTTTCCCTTAACAAGAGCCTGGTTCCATTTTAGAAGATCTTCTGCACTTGCATTAAGATCCCCACACCCCATAGCCAGACTGGACGGAATACTATAGTAGCGCCCTTTATAGTCATACCCTACTGCATCTGTATCCTGAAAATTCAAATTGGCACTATTCATTTTGCAGGGCTTAAAAATATTTTTCTGAATGTATTCTTTGTATGAAAGACCAGATACTTTTTCTATAATTTTTGCCAGAAGAACATAATTTGTATTGCAGTAAAAGTAGGTGCTGTCTGGGGGAGCTAATAATGGTGCATCATATAAATATTTAACAACTATATCTTCATCTACCGGCTGATTCTTAAGCTGCAGTTCTTCTATCTGACGCAACACATACTTTGGAAAATATTCATTTCCAGCGTTGATGCAATCGGTTAATCCTGAACGCATATTCAAAAGCATTCTTAAAGTAATCTGGTCCCCATATTTATATTCTGGATAATACTTAGAAAGCTTATCATCAATAGACAGCTTCTTTTTTTTATCCAGCTGTAAAATGGCAGCTGCTGTTATCTGTTTGGTCAGGGAACCGGCTTCAAAAACTGTATTTGAATCAATGACTGGGGAATCGGCTTTTGCAGAGTTCCAGGTGCCGCAGCCCTTTTTACAAATAACTTTATTGTTTCTGGCTACCAGAACCTGGCCCTGAAAACCTGATTTTAAAAGCAAAGTGTCCACCTGTTCTGTAAAGGCGGACACTTTTTTACTATTTGAGCATGATAAGGTAAATGAGAGAACAGAGAAAATTAAAACTAAAGCAAAGCTTTTTCTTCTCATGTTCCCTACCTGAATTATTTGTTTTTATTAATGATTCTTGTTTCGTATTTTCCAGTTGCAATATCAATGTATCTTACAAAAAGTGAAACTTTATTATCTTCGTTTAAAGCATTCCAAAGACTGTTTGTAAAATCATCAATATTACCTGTTACTGTAACTTTTACTGGTTCACCTTCAAAGCTTGGAAGTGGATTACCATCTCCAAGGTAAGTGTGAATATAACGGCCTTCACCTTTTACAGGATTGTCATAAGTAAATGTATGACGCAGACAGTTATCAGGATTTCCATCATCACTCTTAAGAATAGAAAGTGAATATTTTAAAGCTCCACCTTCAATATCAAGTAATGAAGAAATACGAGGTGTGTAGTTTGGAGCATCGTGTTCATATTTACGAACGCGAAGTGATTCTTCAAAAGTCTGACCAGCTTTCATTCCATCATAAATAGTATCTGTCTGGTCACCGTTAGTAACGATTGTTTTCTGACCAAGCTGGCGAACTGCAGCATAAATAATAAGACTTGGATCTCCAGCGATTAATGAAGGATCAAAAGCTTTTGTACGAATAACTTCTGTTCCATTTTCTTCTTCTGTTACAAAAATACGGTTACGGCTTCCTGCAGAACGACCCATTGTCCAATAAGCAGAAACTGCATATTTTCCATCTTCACTTAAACCTGCAACGATACCGCGTCCAGGATAACTTACACTTGAAACTTCTTTCAACAAATCAATTTTAGTCATTTATATATCCTTTAAAATTATTTTTGAGCTGCACGAATCTGTTCTTCTTTTTCATGCTGTTCTTCAAGAACCTTCATAACACGATCTACAGTTTCCTGTTTTGGATCTGCACAATCTTCAGGTAAAGATTCAAGAATACCTTTACGGAAAGATTTACATTCAATAACTGGACTGGCAGTAATTGTAATCTTTTCTGGTTCAAGAATATCAGAAAGCATATCATCTGGAGTTTCAGGATTAATATGGAGACAATTTCCGTTTAATGAAAGTAAAACCATATTATCAAACAGACGGAGATAGCTGTCTATTTCTCGTAAGCCTCGTTTTGTTTCTGGCTTTCCAGGACGATAACGGGTTCCTGCTGGGAATACAAGAATAATCTGACCCCGTTTTTTACACTGATCCATAGCACGCATAGCAGCAAAATTAATTTTCTTTGCACGCTGAATTTCGGCTTCTTTTTCTTCCTCAGTTCCCTGAATGCTGTCTTTACTTCTAGATGGATAAACTACTACACGAGTAAAGCTTTCTGCATACATTCGAACAAAAGCACCAGATTCATTAAGCTTCATTCCTGCAATAGCAACAATTCTTGAAGCCATATCTTTTGCCCAATCTTCACCTGTTTTTTCAAGAATATAAAGAATCTCAGGTAAATCCAAATTTGAATAATGCTCAGCAAGAATAAGACCTGATTTTCCTTCCTTTGTTACTTTTTCGTATAATTCTTTAAGGCTTTCAAGGTTTTTAATTTCTGACTCATCAGGAATTGTTTCGTGAACTAAAATATCTGCAAATTTTTTTGCAGCAGGATTAGCTTCCTGATAATTATTAAATTCAGTAATTTTATCTGCAGCTTTAGATACCTGTGCTACCTGCGAAAAGAGAGCGCCATATTTTTCTCTGATGCTTTGACCCATAAAGTTCCTCTAATATTATGTGTAATATATGTCCTTAAAGTATAAACAATTTCCTTTATTCATTCAAACCATTTTAAGTGCTATCTCTCATTAAATGAATAAAAAAAATGTGATATAATTACAGAATAATTTTGGAGGAATTATGAAACGACTCGTACTTGCACTTTTAGGTGCTTCTTTACTTGCCTTTGCATCTTGTGGTGGAGGAGATACTGGAATAATTGAAAATGCAGATGGTTCAATTATTTATACACGCCCAGATAAAGACGGCTCAGCTGTAAAATATAATCAGAAACATGATGGATTTACCAATGTAACAATTATTAATGGTAAAGCTGTAAAAACTCTTAATCCAATTAATGTAAATCTTGCTGAATATAAAAACAAAGATGTTCTTTTTGATTTTAGCTGCGATGTAAAAGTTGTAGAAGAAAGTGGAAAAGATTCAGATTTAATCTGGATGATTAATGAAGTTTCTGCAAACATGCCACAGCTTGCCCGTGAAAAAGTAAAATCTGGTGAATGGGTAACAATGAAAGGTTCTTGTTTTATTCATCTTAGCGGTGAACAAAACTTTTATCTTTCATCTTCTGGAATGCATCTTGATAAAAGAACTTTCTATCTAAAAAACTTTAAGTTCCAGCTTTCTGGCGAGGGACTTGGTAAAAACGCAAGCCAGCCAATGGACTGGTACGAAGCTCCTTCATTAAAGGAAGCTTATAAAGATATTTTTGATTACATTGGTATTGCATGTACCTTCCGTAATGAATTTGAAAAACCTTACATTGCAAATGGTGTTGCACGCCACGCAAATACAGTAACCGCCGGTAATGAATTTAAACCAGATTTTGTTTTTGCATGGAACCGCCCAAGAAACTTTGTGGACTTTAAGGCAGAAGACGGAAAGACTTATAAAGTACCTGCAGGAATGCCAAAATTTGGCAGTCAGAGTGATTACCTTCATGCTTGTAAGGAAGCTGGCGTAAAAATGCGGGGTCATACTTTAGTTTGGCATTCACAGACTCCAAACTGGTTCTTTAAGGAAGACTTTGATATTAATAAACCGGAAGTAAGCAAAGCAGAAATGACAGCCCGCCAGGAATGGTATATTAAAACTGTATTAGAGTTCGTTGATAACTGGGAAAAGCAGTACAACAACGGAGAACATATTATTGTTTCCTGGGATGTTGTAAACGAAGCTGTAGCCGATGGTGCTTCTGCAACAAACTGGCTTAGAGCAGGAAACAGCAAATGGTACGATGTTTATGGTGATGCTACATTTATTGTTAATGCATTCCGCTTTGCAAACAAATACGCTCCAGCAGATGTAAAACTTGTATACAATGACTACAACTGTTACAGCCCGGGAAAATTAAATGGAATCTGTAACATTATTGATATGATTCAGGCTACACCAGATGCCCGCATTGATGCTGTTGGTATGCAGTCTCATGTTAAAATCGATTATCCTGCTGTTACAGGTCAGAACAGTTACGAAGCAGCCGTACAGAAATTCATTTCTAAAGGCCTTGATGTTCATGTAACAGAGCTTGATATTGCAAACGGAAAAAATCCTTACAGTCCTTTCCTGTTAAAAGCTAAATACAAGGAATACTATGAAATGTTTATCAGAAACAGAAAAACTGAAGGCAAGAATGGTATTACCAGTGTTACTGTATGGGGTGTTAACGACGAAAATACATGGCTTAACAACCAGAAAGAATACAAAGATTTAACACAGTATCCTCTTCTGTTTAAGAAAAAGACAGCTGAAGAGAATGAACAGGAATTAGTTTGTAAACCTGCCTTTAGTGGAGTTTTGGAAGCTGCCCAGGATTTCAACAGCAGTAAATAAAATAACAAGAGGGAAAGACTACTGTGGATTTTTCCATAATGTACCGATATTATAATGAGGTTTTTTATGAAAAAGATTTTTAGCAGTTTATTTATTTATGCAGCCCTTTCCCTCTTTATTTTTACTGGCTGCCAGAACATTAATGTTGTTGATGGAGAATACAGAACAGCACCAAACGTTTTTGCCAGCGAAACCGAAATTATGGTTTCAATTCCAAGAATCAATGCAAACACAAAAAGCATTTCAGTTTACAGATATCTGGTAACAGGTGATTTATTACCTTCAAATGAAAATGATTTCGGCGTAAATATTGGTATTTTTTTCCAGGAAAATGCTCCAGCCCAAGGAAGTTATTCCTTTGGAGATTCTTATGCAAGAATTGGAAATAAATATTGCTACAGACTCCGTTATTACAATAGTGAAACCGATATTGTTTACTCAGCATGGTCTAAACCTATAGAAATTAAAACAGGCTTAGGTATTGATTACGATTTAAAGCTTAAAGACAATTCCATCACTTATGATTCTGAAGAACAGACTATTGTTATAAACTCACCAATCGAATGGAATGATGACTCTGCAACTAAAACAGATACAATTTCCAGTTTTGATACCACATATTATATTGCCATTAAATGCTACGAAGCAGGTTTTTCAGCAAGGGAAAACATCATTGGTTCAATTCTTGTAAAGCTTACAGACGATCAGGCTAATGGCGAAAAAATGAAGGTTAGAACTCTTATTCCAGAAAACTATCTTGGAAACGATATAGAAATTATGGGGCTGGTTGCTATTCTTAGAAAAAAAGTTTCTGATGAAGAAGCTGATAAAGATAAATTCGAGCGTTACACATTTACTGAACCTGCTTCTGTTGGCTATTCAGAAAAAATCAGATGTCCAGTTATTGCCGGACCAGATGCAATCGACTATCTTTAATCAACTCTCTTCTATAGTGTCAATTGAACAAAAAATGAGAATTTGTTAAATTGACACTATAATTATGAATACACTTGTTGCACTCTGTGCAGTTGGCGCCGAAAAAATTCTCGGCAACGAAATCAAACATTTAGGTTATAAACTCATTTCTAACGCACCTGGTCGTGTAACATTTGCAGGTGATGATGATGCTATGTTCCGCACAAATTTATGTCTTAGAACTGCGGATAGAGTTTATCTCCAGGTTGCAGAATTTAAGGCCTTAAATTTTGATGAGCTTTATGATGGTGCTTACAGCACAGAATGGCAGGATCTTTTAAAAAAAGACACAAAGGTTGTTGTAGATAAAGTTCGCATTTACAAATCAAAATTAAATTCAGAGCATTCAATTCAGGGAATTATTCATAAAGCCATTTATTCAAAGCTCGGTGATAAATGGCACATGACAACATTGCCAGAAACTGGTGAGCAGTCTGATATCCGTGTTTATATTGATGATAATACAGTTTACATTCTTCTGGACTTATCTGGACTTCCCCTTCATAAACGAGGCTATCGTGTAGATGGAGGTATTGCTCCACTTAGAGAAACAACAGCTGCAGTTCTTTTACAGCAAATGATGTGGCGCCGTAAAACACCTCTCCACGATCCATTCTGCGGTTCTGGAACAATTGCTATTGAAGCTACCCTTTATGCATTCAATGTAGCCCCAGGTTTTGGTCGACGCTTTGCTCTGGAAAATCTTCCTTTTTACGATGAAAGCAGAGCAAAAATTATTCGTGCAGAAGAAGCTGCTAACATTCGCACAGATGTCGAAGTTCGTATTACAGGTTCAGATATTGATAGCCGCGCAATTGCCCGTTCAACTCAGAATGCAGAGTATGCCTGCGTAATGGCCGGCCGCGCACTTAAATCAATTGGTATCAGCGCACATATTCCACGCCCAGATTTTATTCAGTCAGACTTTGCAAACCTTCATGCACCTTATGATTCTGGTCTTCTTTTATGTAACCCACCTTATGGTGAACGACTTGGTAATGAAGAAGAAGCTGCTGAACTTTACAAGAATATGGGCAGTAACCTTTGGTCAGAATTCCCTAACTGGGACATTGGTGTAATTACATCAAATGCTTCTTTCCAGACAAGCTTTGGACATAATGCTAATCATGTTAAGGCTCTTAAGGCCGGCAATCTTGATACATCATTTTATATTTATAATAGAATTAAATCGGAGCCTAAAAAGACAAAGTTTTAGCGGGAGTTATCATGGCAATTATTGTAGAACACGATAAAAGAAAACACGAAATCCTCCAGAAATCATTAGACGTATTTATTGATGAAGGATATGAAGATGCAACATTCCAGAAAATTGCAGATCGTTGCGGAATTACAAGAACTACCCTTTATATTTACTTCAGCAACAAGCATGAAATTTTCTTAGGAAGTATTAAAGAACTTCTTAAAAACCTTGAAACTACCCTTTCTCAAATTGTAAATAACGAATCTCTTACTGCAGAAGCAGCCTTACGCTCATTTTTTGACTGTCTTATAGACCAGTGCCAGGAAAATGTTAAGCTTTTCTCTGTTCTTTTAAGTTATCTTATACAGATTAAAAAAACAGGCAAGGATCCTAATGATAGAGTTCGCCGCCGTGTAATCCGTGTTCGTCATCACATGACAACAATCATTATCCGCGGTATCCAGGATGGTGAATTTAAAGATCTCCCTATTAAAGATGTAAACGAAATGTTCTACGGACTTATAGAAGCTGCAATCTTCAGACTCGCAGTTCTTAACGCAGCTGATATTTCAGACATCAAAAAATCTATAGATATTGCTGTTGATGGCATTTTGTCACACTAATTTTCTAATAAAATAAGTTGAATTTCTAAATACCACTCCCTAAGAAGGCAGGTTTATAATATAAACAGCTATTCTTGGAGGATTGGTTAAATATAGCTGAGGGCTCAAATACTTTTAGTAGCGGAGTCTTCAGCTTTTTTATTTTCTGGTCATTATATTCGTAAGATTTCTTTTTTGCATTGTAAAAATTGCCTTTATAAAAACGCACAGTTGGCTTCATTTCTAAAAGAGCAAAATCAACATAACCACCAGTAAACAAAGAATAAGCCGAAACACCAATTAAACTTCCATCCAATAAAAAAGCATTTATGGAATCTTTTACATCCCCTGCATAAAGCTGACCAAGCCCTGGAATAATTGAAAGACAAGATGCCAGTACAGGATTTTTTGGTTTAAACTTATATATACAATGCAAGCCGTCTGCAACAATCCGTTTCTGCTGTTCTGTAAGAGCCTGTGGAAACAAAACCATAAACTGATTATATTCTTCTTCAAAGGCATCCCACATATTGCATTCAATATAAGAATATAGAATAGCCTTAGCGGCAGCTGTGGAAACCTCTAGAGAATAATCTGGCAGGCACTTATAACACCATAGATCCAGCTGATTATCTAAAGACTGATTTTCTTTTACTGCAATTTTAAGTAAAAGATTTATTTCACGCAAAATATCTTTATCATTATATTTAATGTTCTGTTTTGTTTTTAAATATTTAAGTGATTGATTAAGGTTGTTCTGCTGTTCATAAAAAAGACTCAGATAATTGTAGCTTTCACCTAACATATCCAACTGTGCACCAGCTGCCTTTTTACCGCTACCCTCCACTACAAATATGAACCTCTTAAATTCAGTGCAGGCTTCCTTACAGGCTCCCCCTTCCCAAAGTCGCTGTCCCATATCAAATACTTCACTGTAATTCTGAGCACTGGCAAAAGCCGGGAGAAGAATAAAAAATGCTGTAAGGGCAAGTTTCAGTTTTTTAATACAATTGTTCATAAAGATTATCTACCTGAACACATAAATTATTGTACTGTGCACTATTGTAGCGGCGGGTGCCGGTATAAGAACCATACAAATCTACAATATAAAATAAAGCCGCCAGTGAACCGTAAGTCCATGGTCTCCAGTCTTTTGCATCTTTCTGTTTTCCATAATAAACAGCAGCTGCTGTACAGGAACCAATTGTGAAAAAGTCGGAAAGGCCGGTCCAGAAATTTCCAGAATACCACTTACCTGTTCCAGGAACTAATGCCGACATGCACAAAGCCAAAGCCCCTGATTTCTGGTTATAGTTTTCACAGGCAACTGCCACAGAAGCAAATGATGATGAATAAAGCGTACCTTTGTTAGCAGTTTCTGCAGCAAGCTTAATATTCTTTTCAAGAATCTCAAAAGATAGCGCATATAAGATTTTCCATTCTGGACTCAGCTTTTCTAAATATTCTGTCCGCTCAAGTAAGGAACAATAAAATAAATGCCAGGCGCCAGCATTCCGTTCTCTGAACATAAAGCTTGCATCAATATATTCCAGCCGGCTTTGAACTGCAAACCCGCAAGACCTTTTAAGATTACTATTAATCCATTCTATTCCTGTTTTATTTTTTTCCTGAAAATAGATATGACTTAAATTCAAAACCGAATTGTCATCTATTGCTGCATTATTTACTGCAAAAAAATATCTTTTATATTCACTTTCAGCTTCATCCCAAAACCCCTGAACATAAAGGTCATCAGCAAAAGCCTTTAACATTTCTGGCGAATATGCATTCTGAGCAAATACTCTGGTAACCATAAACAAAGTGATAATTAACAAAATAGACTTCTTCATTTACTGTACCTCCTCAATAATCAAACCATTTTTATCACGAGCATAAATATTTCGATTAACCTCATGTCTGGAACAGCGCCGTAAATGATCCAGACCTTCTACAATTCCCCATAAACCATGAGCCTTTATAGACTGAGTCATAAAACTGGAACAAGTTGGACTAAATGCGCAGCCTGGAATATCCTGATCTGTAATATATTTTTTGTAAAAATCGTAAGCAGTGTGCACAAGA
This sequence comes from Treponema sp., assembly GCA_016292805.1. Classification (GTDB taxonomy): domain Bacteria; phylum Spirochaetota; class Spirochaetia; order Treponematales; family Treponemataceae; genus Treponema_D. The sequence continues at coordinate 12,243 of JAEDFM010000010.1, forward strand.
ATTGAGGTGGTTGAAACATTATATTTTTGAATTTCCGGAATCTGAGCTATACTTCTTTTTTCTGTAACAGACCTATTCTGATTTTCTACAGGCTCATATTCTTCGGAAGAAAATTTATTATCAGCAATCTGATTAATTACAACCTGACTTATTTTTAATTCCACAACTGAATCTGGAAGGTTTTCTGAATAGTATTTAGTTACAACCGTCTGTGGAAATTTAAAACCGTTGTAATGAATGTAATCTGAAAACTCTGAGCTTTCTATCAATTCCTTTTCAATATCGAACATTTCAAGCTTGCAATAATTTCCATCACTATTTTTATAAAGTTGTGCACTAGCTATATAAAAATCATCTTCTCCCACATAATACGAAGAAGCGCAAATCAAATTTTGAAAAGCTGTTATATATTTAACCTTATAGCCTGCTTCAAAAATTCCAAAATCACTTCTAAATAGATTTAAGAAATCACTGCAAGTCTGGTTTAAGAAGTCATCCTCATCTGAAAACTCGTAAGTTTTTCCATCCTCCACCGTAAATGCACCATCGTAGTTTCCATAAATAAACTCTGGTTCAGGCTCCTCAATCTGAAAAACAAAAACATAAGGAAACTGCTGATAAAATATGGAACCTTTAATAATTGAAGTCAGATTATCTTTAGTAGTTTCCTTGCGTTCAAAACTCAAAGAAAGAGTTTTTACAACAGGATTATCAGCATAGAGGGAAAATAAGGAACTTAAAAAGAATATAAAAAGAATTGATTTTCGTTTCTGGAACATAAACTTTTTTAATATCTTCTCCCCTAGAAAGTTTATCATTCCAAAATTATAAAATCAAATTTACTAATATTTTTTTTTGCACTTCCGATAATAAAAGTGTTCAGGGGTTATAAAAAAATGACAACTTCAATAGGAAACATAAATGCTTTCTCTTACGGTTCAAGCTTTGGTACAAGTCCAGTTGCCAGCAGCGGAAAACTTTATGTTCCTGTAAGTAAATCAGCACTTTTATATTCTCATTTTGATCATGTTTCTGGAGTAGCCGCTTCTTCTGGACAGATGGGTGTTTCAATCAGCAAAATCAGAATTCTTAATTCTTTGATTGATCATCTTTCAAAAATTAAAAACGAACCTAAACAGTCTTTTACAGACTTAAGCGATAAACAGGCAGATGAACTTATTAAAGTTTACCAGCAGCAGTTGCAGCAGACTGTAAAAAACAATTCTTATCTTATAGCAGGCGCACAACCACAGGCGGGAGCACTGTTCCAGATTGATGCTTAAAAATCAGAAATTCTATACTTATTTTTTCTCGTGATTTACCTGAGCTAGTCCCCGCTTGAACTGTGGTATACGGGCACATGTTACAGAATCCCAGCCATCACGATCTCCACGCTGAAGGAAATGATAAGCAACACCAGCAATCATAGCACCGTTATCGCCACAAAGCTTAAGTGGTGGGAATACACAATTCAAATCCTTGCGTTCTGCTAAAAGTTCACGAAGACGAGAGTTTGCAGCAACACCACCGCCACAAACTACAGTTTTAAGACCAGTATCATCAGCAGCAAGCAAAAGCTTTTTTACAAGAGAATTTACAGCAGTTTCCTGGAAAGCAGCACACATATTTTCTGTAGAGTGTTCATAACCTGGCTGCCAGAATAAATCACACTGATGAATAACTGCAGTTTTTAAACCGCTGAAGGAAACATCATAACGGTGTTCTTTTTCGTCCAATTTTGGAATTGGAAACTTAGCTGCTTTAGGGTCACCTTTCTTTGCAAGATTATCAATAATTACTCCTCCTGGATAACCAAGACCGTAATATTTTGCAACCTTATCAAAAGCCTCCCCAACTGAATCATCAACTGTAGTTCCAAGAATTTCCAGATCGTCAAAGCTATTAACTTTACAGATGATTGAATGACCACCACTAACAAGAAGCCCAAGGAATGGATATTCTACAGGAGTCTGAAGTTGTGCGGCATATAAGTGACCAAGCATATGATTAACTGCAAGGAAAGGCTTGTTTGTTGACCAGGCTAAAGTTTTTCCAAAGGTAAAACCTACCATCAGTGAGCCCATAAGTCCAGGACGGTTTGTAGCGGCAATTGCATCAATATCATCAAGAGTAAGATTTGCTTCTGTTAAAGCCTGACGAACAACTGGAAGAATCCACTCAGCATGTTTACGGGAAGCAATTTCTGGAACAACACCTTTATAAATCTGATGGAACGGAATCTGAGTTGCTACAACATTGCTTAAAATATTTTTTCCATCTTCAACAATTGCACATGCTGTTTCATCACAAGATGATTCAATACCTAAAACCTTCATATATTCACCTATAAATTAATACTTTTTTTCACACTGACTTACTGTACAGAATTTATAACCTTTACTTACCAGTTCAGGATAAATATCCTTCAGCAGCTCTGGAAGAAAATCTGCACTCCAAACATGAGCAATCATCATTACATGCCCAGTTTGATTTGCTATCTTTAAGCCTTTGTTCAGTTCTTTTAAAACATTATCCTTTGTTTTTTCGTTATCAAGAAAGACATTACGTTCATAATAACTATAGCCAAGCTGTTCTGCAACATATGGAACCTTTGTTTCCACATTAGTTCTGCTGTCCAAAAAGTAAATGCCTTCTTCAGAGGCAAAATTCATAATTACGGCCATTTTTTCGGCATCGGCAGTAATTGCAGAACCTTCGTGATTATTAATGCCGGCAATTGGACCAATCTGGTTAACATTAAAAAAAAGTGTGGATCTTATCTGGTCATCGGTCATATCTGGAGTTATAGCTCCTGGACCAGGATTTACTTTTCCGTTTACAGACTGCATTGGCTGGTGGAGCATGAGTTCATTGCCCGAGCTTCGGACTCTGGCGCCGGATGCTACGGAGTGTGCCAGCTGTGGAAGAACTGCAACTGTTACAGGGAACGGAAGTGTTACAAATTTTTCCAGATGAGAAAGATTCTGCCCTCCATCATCAAAAATAAATACAAGCTTTGCACCATTTTGAGCTGCAGGAAAATTATACACACTCTTTTTGACAGGCTTTTCAACTGGTTTCTGTTCAGTCTGAGATTTTACTTCTACAGGCTTTTGTTCCGTTTTTTTAACTGTTTCAACAGGCTTTTTTTCAGCAGGTTTAACTTCTGCAGGCTTTACTTCTGCCGGTTTTTTTTCAACTGTTTTTGATGCAGGTTTTTCAGATGCTTTAGGAGGTTCAACCTTTACTTTTGGTGGCTCAATTTTTTTTGCAGGTTCTTCAAATCGTTCAGTAACAGAAGGAGCTTCAATTATCTCTGGAGTTTTAAGAGAAATATCAGCAATAAGATAAGCAAGAATACATATTGATACACCAAGGGCACAATATACAATCATCTTGTATGCTGGTATTTTTTTTGAAGATTTTCTTGAACTTCTGCATCTTTTAGTTGTTTTTCTTTTTGTTGTCTTAGAGGCAGTTCTTTTTGAAGAAGATGTACGTTTTTGTGCCATATGGCCATATTTTATGCTTTTCTTTGACATATTTCAATAAATTTACTATTGTTAAACATCTTATAGAAAAAAACAGAGGTTAAATATGTTTGTAACTTGTCTTGATTTGGAAGGTGTTCTTGTTCCAGAAATTTGGATTGCTTTTGCAGATGCAGTTGGTATTCCAGAATTGCGTCGTACAACTCGTGATGAACCTGATTACGATAAATTGATGAAATATAGAATTAATATTCTTAAAGAACATGCCCTTGGATTAAAAGAAATTCAGGATACAATCAAAAAGATTGATCCACTTCCTGGTGCCAAAAAATTTCTTGATGATTTACGCGCTAAGGGACAGGTTATTATCATTTCTGATACATTCAGTCAGTTTGCTGCACCACTTATGGAAAAGCTTGGCTGGCCAACAATTTTCTGTAACGAACTTGAAGTAGCAGAAAATGGTGAAATTACTGGTTACAGAATGCGCTGCGAAAAAAGTAAGCTTACAACTGTAAGAGCTCTTCAGTCTTGTGGCTTTGAAACAATTGCCAGCGGCGACAGCTTTAACGACTTAGGAATGATTGAAGCTTCTAAAGCAGGCTTCCTTTTCCGTTCTACAGAAAAAATCATTAAGGAATACCCACAGTATCCTGCTTTCACAGAATATTCGGAATTGTTTGACGCAATTCAGAAAGTAATAGATAATAATTAAAAAGTAGCAAAAAACTAATTATTGTGAGAGGAGAAACACAATGAAAAAAATTATTGCTTTGGCTATTGCAGCCGTAACTTTTGTTAGTGCATCTTTTGCCTTAGACTTCGAAATTGGTGGAAGATTCTTTATGGGAACAAACCTTGGAAGCTATACTTTTGATGCAATTGAGGCTAACACTGATACAGCAAAAGAACAGTTAAAGAATACTACCTTTGATTCAAAATTAGACTATGGATTTGGTGCTTATGCAAACTTTGCCTTGTTCGGCGGACTTGGAGTTCAGGCGGAAGCTGACCTTACAAAAGGTTCTGCTTCAATTAAAAATCTTGATAAAGCTGAAAAATACGAAGTTTGGACACTTGATATGCCTATAATGGTTTGGGCAAACTTTGATCTCTGGAGACTTACAATCGGTGCCGGTGCTGGTGTAAACTTCTCTTGTGATTTACAGTCTGGTAACCTTAAGAGCCTTTACGAACAGACAGCTGCCAATGCTAAAGAAAACATGCTTAGAACAGGCTTTGTTTGTGGTGCAGATGCTAAATTCTTCATTACAAAACACATTGGTATTGTAGCTTCTGGCCGTTACATTATGGACTTTGCTAAGAAAGAAGTTCCTGTAACAGTTAATGGTTATAATACAGGTACTTCATACCCAACAATTGAATTCTCACGCCGCTCACTTTATGGTGGTTTGGGAATTGAATGGAAATTCTTCTAATAGAAACTGTTAGTAAATAAAAAAGGGACTGACCTTTAAGCTTTGAATAACGCAGCTTAAGGACAGTCCCTTTTTATTTTTAACTTAGCTTTTACGCTTTTAACCAGGCATCAATAAATTCAATCATATACTGCTGAACATTATTGAAATATTTTTTCTGGAACTGGCAGGCAGGAATTCCCACATAACGAAAATGCCAGCTTTCCCATCGATAGCCAGTTACATCTTCATACATTTTTGGGAAACTTAAGCTCCAGCCAAAACTGGCAGCATTTTTATAAACCCACTGTCCGCCAGGAGTCTGATCAAAGGCATCGTCAACTGGAGCAAAATCCATTGCCAGACCTAACTGGTGCTGTGAAGTTCCAGCCCTTGCACTTTCTCTTTCGGCTTCTTCAAGGCCATCAACTCTAACCCAATAATCAAACAGATTTTTCTGATATTCGTAAGAACGGTAGGTTGAACTTACAGTAAGAGTAACACCATCAGCTTTAGCTGCAGCACCCATTTCGTTCAATGCATTAAAAGCTTCAGGTCTAAGATTCAAATTATTTTTATTTACTTTGAAATTTGCATTGTTTTCCAGATGAACCAATTTTAAAGGAACATAATCTTCACCAACAGTATGAGTTTTATCAATAAGATAAAATGGACTTAAATCATCATCTGAAAAATCTTTTCTGCTATCAAGAACCTTACTCAAATCATTAAGAAACTCTTCTGGATTAGAAATATGTACATCGCCCTTAAATCTACTACTCATGCCAGCTAAAACTGCATTTAATTTTTCTATCTGTGGATTAACCTTGATTTCTTCAATAGTATTTTCATTACTATTTACAGCTGCACTTCTATTTTTTGCACAGGCTGTAAAATTAAGTGCTGTAACACATGCTATTAAAAGTAACAGCTTTTTATTCTTTACTAACATCTTCCTGAATAACTCCATTATTAAGAATAACCTTGCTTGTATCATCTGCATAAATAACTGTGATTGTTGGACTTCTAACTACTCCATCCAGATGAATTAATGCTGGAGCATCGTTATCGTAGTTTTCTCCAATAGCAAAGTGACAGGTATTAAAAGCTTTTTCGTCTTCAAGCATATTTCCTGTAATCTGAGCCGCAGGATTTAATCCAATACCAAGTTCACCAATATTACGGGCATTACGCTTATAAACAGCAGCCTGTCCGGCAGGAAGCTTCTTTTCTTTTTCTAGAGTAAAAGGTCTTGTTTCAGCTTCTGTAATTGTTTTTAATAAACGGCGTGCTTCTGCACCACCCTTAATATCAGTAACAAAACCATTTCCAATTTTACAGGTAATTGGAGTTTCCAGAATGGAATCACCATCAGAGAAAGTCATAGAACCATCATAAACAATTGTTCCCTCTGTTTTACCAACTACAGGACTTATAAATACTTCACCAGCTGGAATATTTCCACCTGTTCCAGGTTTAGAAAAATCTCCATCATCAAACATAAGCTTACGGTTTTCCACACTGATTGTAACATCTGTACCGGCAGGAGCTGTAATATGAACAGACTTTGCATTAGTAAATAATTCTTCCAGCTTTTTACAGCGAGCCTGCAACAATTCATAATCAATTGCAGCGGTTCTGTTCATCATGTCTAGTGTAATACCTGGAGTCCAGGCACCACGCATACTTTTTTTACCATCCATCAAATAATCAAAAATATGAGTATATTCCTGACCATCTTCTGTTTTATATGGATTTGCCTGTGCCGCAGGATCCTTACCTAATTTAATATTTGAAATGGAAAAACATACATCTGGATTTGCACCAATAGCTGCCAGAACCTCTGGAGTAGCATTATCAAAACTGGTTCTATCTGGCTGATACATCAATGTACTTACAGCGCCGGCATCACAGGAAGCTTTATATAAATCCTGGGCAATTTCTGAAGTAGCAGGATTTGCAATTACAAGAACCCGCTCCCCCTTCCGAACCTTTACCACATCCTGAACAACAACTTCGGCTGGAGTTCTGTCTTTTTTAGAAATGATTTTATCGATTAACATGGTCCCCTCCCAATGTTTTTATTTGTCTATATCAAGAAGTAAATCAACCTTCAAACCATCATCAGCGTGAAGTACTACAAGATTACCGGTTTTTTCGGCTTTAAGATTTTTTATTTTTGAAAACTTATATACAAAAGAATTTTCATTTAATGCATCCTGAACAATACTTGGCTGAACATCAAATGTTGTAACAGAACCGTTGCTTTTTACAGCCTTAAACATAAGATAAAAAGTTTCTGTTCTGGATTTCTGATTTGTAAAATAACGTCTGTCCCCAGTCAAAAGGAAAGTTCCATCCGCTTCTGGTTCACTAAAGAAAACTGTAGTTAATGAGTCTTTAATATCATAACCATTAATTCTAAAGCGCAGAATCTGAGGTTCTCTCTGCTTAAAATTCTGAGAATCTTCCTGAGCATTTTCCAGCTGCTGTCGCTGAACAGGACTTGCATTCTTCTGCTGAGTCTTTAATTCTTCAAGACTTGTAAGAACCTGCTGCAGCAAAACATTTGTTGAAGAAGCTGCGGTAGTTCCCGAAAGCGATGAAAGATTATTAAACATTCCTGAATCATAAAGCGAAGTAATATCTGATGCAGAAAGTATAGAACTGTTATTCATTAATGTACTTACAATATCATCAGTATTATCGTTATTTGTAATAACAGACTGCTTTTCAGTTTCAGTTGTTTCATTTTTATTAGACTTCTTTTTAGGAACTACTGAGTTAGAAGGAAAACTAGGAGTATAAAATGGTGTTTCTAAAGAAGGCATACCCGGCATTGCAGGCATGGCTGGCATTTCAGGATTAGAGATGCTCTGTGCATAAACTGCGCTACAAAGAACTAAACCTGCTAAGCCAGAAATTAATTTACAAACTTGCAAGAGATTCCTCCACATATTCAAGACGCTGAGTAAGCTGTGCAATTGTTTTTTCCAGGCGATTTTTTTCTTTTTCAAGTTTAACTTTTGGATCATCACCACGAGCTTTAGCATTTTCCTTCTTCATCATTTCGCGAATGCTTGATGGAGACTTTCCACCTTCAACAAACTGCTGTTCAACAGTGGCACGGTCATCTCTCTTTTTAACAGAAGCTACAACCTTCATATTATCAAAGCCAATTGCTGGATTTACTTCTACAGCACCAACCTTACGAATTTCAAGCTCAGATTTTCTAGGAAGACAAAGAACGCGATCAATATAATCTTCATAACGAATATCAGCTTCCTTACACAATTCCATAGCTCTAGCCAGTTTTTTACCGAATTCCTGCATAAGCTGACCATTTTTAGCAAGATAGTTTTCCTTAATGTCCTGTGTAAGAGCTTTTAATTCTTCGTTATTTTCCCAGCCAATTGTGTAATAACCTTTCTGTTCAGCCAGCTGAAGCAAATCTCCAAAACGAGCCCAGAATTCCTGTGTATGCACCTTACACCTGCGTCCATAACTTGGATCATTTTCCTGTTTTGCAATTGTCATTAGGTGATGTGTGTATTCGTGAATTGCTGTATAAATCAACTGATTATCAGTTTTTAAATTAAGATTATGAATAAAGATTTCATGAGTATCTGGCTGATAAAAACCATTAACTCTTTTACTTTCCTTTCCAGTCTGAGTAACAGTAAAATCAATTGATGGCTGTTCCAGATCTAAAAGTATTTCTTTAATTCTATCGTTATTCATAAGTCTTAAGCTCTCCTATTTATCTAAATATCCAAGTCTATTTAAAATTACTGCTCCAGCAACTGTTGCCGCTGTTTCAGTACGCATAATTCTATGTCCCATGCCGCATCGAATATAACCATATTCTTCCAGCATTTCCCGTTCCTTATTAGTCCAGCCTCGTTCACTACCAATAGCAGCATAAACCGATTTACCATCAGCACAAGGATTTTCGCACTGCATACAAGGAATATCTTCCATTGCTTCATTCAAAGCACATTTAGGATTCACATTGTCCAAAGCCAGTCTTAAAACATGATGGGAATGTTCTTTGCTTGAATGCTCCTGACAATAATCAAGACATTCTTTTAAACTCTGATGAAGAAACAGTTCTGGAACATGAGTACTGCCTGCCTGAACAGTTCCGTCCAAAAGCATTTTGTATGCTGCGCCCCGTTCAACCAGTGTAGACTGCATATAGGATTTTTCACCAAGCTCTGTCCCTGTAAGATGAACTTCCTGAACTCCAAGGGCTGCAATGTCTCGCAATAATCTTTTCAATTGAATTGGACGAGGAAAACCAATAATCATTCTAAGTGTTGTTAATTGTTTTCCATCACCTGTTGGTTCAAAGGTAAAATGGATTTGACCGGAATGCTTTTCTTCTCCCAGTTCTATTTTTGTTATTGTTGCCACACCACTGGAACCACCAATAATTCCGGCAGTAAAAGTGTCCCCTTCTTTTTTGTGTAAAACCTTAAGCAGATGCTGACCACGCTCATCGGCCACCGAAAGAGGATTTGAAATTTCATCTGAAGTAAAAAGACAAATATTCATAAGTTATTAACCAAGCAAGTTAATTTTCTTAAGGATTTTGCAAAGTTCGTCTTTTTCAACAAGGTCAATTGGACGTCCTTCACTAAACTTATGACAGCTTTCCGAAAAACAGCCCATTGTTACACAAACACCGTTATCACATTTTGAATCACGGATTTTAGAATGGAAATCTCGAATATAAATATCGCCAATAGCAGTTTGTGTTCGATAAAAACGATAAAGCTCCTTAGCAGACCATTTTGAACTTTCAACTTCACAAATAAATTCAACACATTCAGATGCTACCTGAACATCTTCAACTTTTACAAAAGCATCTTTACGATAGGCAGCCATAAAACGACGGCAAAGGGCCACAAAGTCACTTGTCCCGGACAAAAGGTAAACCTGAAGATTTTTGTTCTGATTCAACTCAGAATAGCGGATAACTAGTGAATCAACATCTTTATATCCAGATTTTAAAACCTGAATCTGTTTAAGCAAAGCAAGTCCCTTTGAAATATCTTTATTCTGAATATAGCAATTGGCACAACGATATTTAATTAAAAGTGCATTCTGTTCTGGAACACCAACCAGTTTCATACCAATTTCATAATCCTGAATTGCAGCGGCATAGTCTCTGCTTCGTTCATGAACACGACCTGCTTCAATACAAGACTGTGCTCCAAATACTGGATCAGGACGAAGATGCATAAACACTTTAAGGGCTTTATCTCCCATGCCGGTCTCAGACATAGCAACAGCCATATCAAAAAGGATTTCCTTATTATTTGGCTGCTCTTCCAGAACCTTCTTTAAGAAAGGCAGACTTTCACGATACTTCTGCAGTTTAAACAAACTGAAAGCAATAAATTCATTTGCATCATTAGTTTCTGGTCTAAGGATTTTAGTTTTCTTAAAACAGATTAAAGCCTTATCATAAGTTCCATTTTCATATAAAGCACGACCAAGAAAATAATTTGCTTCGTAAGAATCAGGATCTTTTTTTACAGAAATCATAAGTGCATTTAAGGCTTCCTGCTTTTTCTGTGTATAGAAGGCAGCAATACCCATTCTTAAAGCTGATTTTGCAATATTAATTTCTGTGTGAACAGCTGAAATATCATAAAGTGTTTTATAAATATCCCAAGTTTTTTCCCAGTTCTTATCGGTATAGTAAACGTCACCTAAATTTTCCAGCGCTGCTACATTATGAGGATCATGGGCAAGTTTTCTTTCAGCTTCTTTAATGATAGAACTCTTGCCTTTTTTCTTAATCTTTTCATCTACAGAGCTACCAGCACCTTGCTTCTTAATTGATCTTATAAGCATAAGAACTACGACAGAAGCTGCGGCAACTACAACTGCAATAAGAATTGAAATTATCATGGGCTCTCTCTACACCTATTTATTCATTTTCTCTTTTACCAATGCAGCTATTCGCTCCATGGCAATCTTAATTTTATTGATATCAGTAGCATAACAGCAGCGAATGAAGCCTTCACCACAATCACCAAAACAAGTTCCAGGAACAACAGCAACACTGTATTTCTGAATAAGCTCTGTAGCAAATTCTTCTGAAGTTAAGCCTGTTGGACGAATATCCGGAAACATATAGAAAGCACCTTCTGGTTCAGCACAAGGAAGTCCCATATCTTCAAACGCTTTATGCATTACATTTCGTCGCTGCTGATAGCTTACACGCATTTTTTCTACATCATCCCAGGCATTGCGCAAACCTTCAGCAGCTGCATACTGGCTGAAAATTGGAGGACAGATTGAACTGTAAGCATGAAGTTTACAACAAAGTGTAAGCAAATCATTAGGAGCACAAACATAACCAATACGCCAACCTGTCATTGCAAAAGATTTAGAAAAACCATTAAAGATGATTGTGTAATCTTTCATTCCTGGTAATGAGCCAATAGAAACATGTTTGTGATTATCGTACAAAAGTTCACAATAGATTTCATCACTTAAACACCAGATTTTATGTTTTTTAATTACTTCTGCAAGTTTTGCAAGCTCAGTTTCTGGAATACAACGACCTGTTGGATTACTTGGAGAACAGAACATTATTGCTTTTGTTTTTGGAGTAATTACACTTTCAACCAATTCTGCTGTTGGGACAAAGCCAGTTTTACTTGTATCAAGGTGAATTACTTTAGCCTCACACAATGTAGAAAGTGGCTGGTATGAAACATAACAAGGTTCACAAATAATAATTTCATCACCGGGATTAAGAATAGAACGCAATACTAAATCCAAACCTTCAGAAGCACCAATTGTTGGTAAAACTTCAGTTGCTGGATCATAATAAAGATTATATCGTTTCAGATATTTACAGATTTCCTGCCGAAGTTCAATTAAACCCCAGTTAGAAGTATATGATGTATGACCTTTTTCCAAATGGTAAAAAGCTTCTTCCCGAATTACCCATGGAGTTGGAAAGTCTGGTTCACCTACACCAAGGGAAATAATATCGTCATGTCCAATACAAAGTTCAAAAAACTTACGAATTCCCGATGGAGGAATTTCCTGCATCAAAGAACTGAATTTATCTTCTCTATCATTCATTATAAAATTTTCCTATCTAATTATGCATTCTTAATTTATTTAAGCCTGCATTTCGCGGCGGTCAGCTTCATCTTCTACATATACAATATCATTTTCTTTGTATGTCTTAAGAATGAAGTTTGTTTTTGTAGAACGAACACCTTCCAAAGTAGAAAGCTTTTCGCTTACAAACATAGCGATTTCTTTTAAGTTATCGCCTTCAATTAAAACTTTAAGGTCATATCCACCGCTCATAAGATACAGTGATTTAACCTGTGGGAAACGATAGATTCGGTCAGCAATGGCATCAAAACCATGTTCACGCTGTGGCTGTACCTGAATCTGAATTTCGGCGACTACTTTGTCTTTCGCGACTTTATCTTTTTCTGGGTTTACAATGGCCGCGTACTTAAGAATAACTCCGTCATCTTCCAGCTTTTTAATAATAGCTTTAACTTCATCCGATGTTTTCTTAGTCATAGCTGCTATATCTTCTACAGATAAGCGAGCATTCTGGCGCAATAAATCTAGAATTTCTTCCATGGTAAACCCCTTTTTTCTATGTTAAATAACACTATATTTTACTATTAATGGAGCTTTTATACAATTAGTGATTTCAGGCAAAAAAAATCCGGTAGCTGTAAAAACTACCGGATCTCGGGCAAAATAATCAAAGACTATCTTGATAATTTGATGTAAGAGATGTATTCAGCTTTGCGCTGTCCTCTGTCATCTTTAAAGTAATGTTCACGGTCTTTAGCAAGATAGCGATAATGGAAATATGAATGTTCTTTCATAAAGTCTTCCATGACTGCCATTACTGTATTCATTGCTTCACCCTTGTCGTATGTTACATAAAGAGTTTCGTAATAAATACGAAGTTCATCATACAAAGGATTGTATTCAATTTTTACCTTTGCATTTTTATCTACTACATGCTGGTTTTCTGGAACTATAGTTAAAGTCTGTGTCTTTTCAGCTTCAAATTCATCATCATCAATTTCTCTTACAGCTCTTGGTGCAGACCATTCTGAATCAGTTTTTTTTGTCTGTGCAAACAAAGCGCCAGCAAAAATTGATAAACATGCTAAAACAATTAAAGTTCTCTTCATAAGCAAACTCCTAAAATAGCCTCAAAATACGCTATATTCTAGTATTTTACCGCATTCAAGAAAAAAATCAAGATTTATTATATATTGGCCGGACACTATTCCAATACTAGGTATGTCCCTTATAAGAACCTTACCTCTTATTTCCTTTGGTTTATTCTTGATTACACTACGGTAATAGTTTCTAACAGAATCCTTAACTGCCTCGGTTGCTGCAGTTCTGATTCCTTCAAAACCTTCCGTTAAAGAACCATTTCCTCGGCCATGGGTTACAGGGTTTTTTATAGAAGCCCATAAGTTATAATTTTGTATCTGATCTGCTGTTCTTGTAAATTCGCACCAGCAGTTTAATCTGTTATCCTGAATCCATGGTGAAGAATAGGTGATTAACTGGGAAGCTAAGGAAAAATCTACAATTTCTTTAATTTCTATGTATTCTTCTACACCACGTAATTTATCTGAAGGTGTATAAGTAAATTCCCAGCCATATACCATACCAGAAATCAAAAAAGGAGCCACTTCCCGTATAGCTTTCACAGGATAATCATACTGAGCAGCTGTAACATCCTGAGCTTCCTCTAAACCTGGATAAGCATCAAGCAAAGCCCATAAAGGAAACCTTATCTTCTGAATGATAGAAGGAGTTTGAGAAAATACCCGCACTAAAAAGCAGGCTGTAAAAATAAATAAGGCAATAGATTTTTTATTTTTTGTATTCATTCTTCCATATCTTTATCGGATGAATTCCCATTCTTATTACAAAATAAAGATATGCGGCTAAAAATCCAAAAAGATGAGTTAAGTGAGCTACACCCTGACGATATCCAAATATCTGATCGAAAATTTCAATCAGAGCGTATAACAGAACAAGGATTGGTGCAGGAACTGGAATAATCCCCCAGATATATATGATGGAACGAGGGAAAAATACAGCGTAAGCAAAAAGAACTGCATACAAAGCGCCACTTGCACCTAAAAGGAAAGCATAAATCTGACCAGAAACCAGATACACCACATAAGAACAAACGCCGCTTAAAAGCCCACAGAAAAAATAAAACAAAAGAAACTCTTTAGAACCAATTGCTCTTTCCAAAGTTATTCCAAACATTAAAAGTCCCAGCATATTAAAAAATATGTGAGAAAAGCTTCCATGCATAAACATGTAGGTAAAAAACTGCCAGAACATGTGATAGTGATTTACACAAATAACATTTAAAGAAAGCATGGCAGTCCAGTTGTAGGTTCTGTTTAAAGAACAGAAAGCAAAGGCTGCAAAATTAAGAAGAATTAAAATCAAAGTAGCGTTAAAAAACGAATACCTGAAAGGTTTTCGGAAAAATAATTGTCTAGCCATAAGAAAATCCGCATATTATTTTTTTGCCAAAGGTTCAAAGAAGGAAACTTTGTTTCTTCCACTGTTCTTAGAAACATACAAAGCCTGATCCGCCTGATTTACAAATTCATTTGGGGAATTAACAAGATTATCTTCTGCATCAAATACTGAAGCACCAACAGAGATGGTTACATGCAGGTGCTGATTATTGAATACAAAATCATGTTCATCTACGGCTTTTCTGATTCTTTCTGCTACAAGTAAAGTTTCATCCTTACCTGCATCATCAAGAAGAACAGTAAACTCTTCTCCACCGTAGCGGCTTGCAACATCAGAATCTCGAAGACTACTACGGATAATATCAGCTACAGAAACTAGAACAAAGTCTCCGCATTCATGACCGTATGTATCGTTAAACTTCTTAAAGAAGTCAATATCTAACATAAGAACACCAAGCTGCTGGTTATTTAGGAAAGCATGATCTATAGCTTCTGTTAATGCATTAAAGAAATAATACTTCAACTTAAGATGAGTCATCATATCTGTTGAAGATTTTTCAAGCAAAGCTGCATTATTTATGGCAACCGACGCAAGAGAAGCAATGGACATTATCATATCCTGCTCATACTGTGTATAGGTTGTATCATCTTCAATTGCAATTCGTTCCTGCAAAAGAAGGATACCATTCAGGTGATTTTTCTGTACAAGTGGAACAATTAATGTAGGAGCAAGACACTTAAGAATGGAAAGAGTTGTATCGTGAGGAATAAGTGTTTCAAGCTCATCTACAGTTACTGGTTTACAAAGTTCCAGAAGTTTAGAAGTTAATGGGGAATTAACAGGAATCTGAACACGACGACCATTTGGATCAGCTGCGGCAGTTTCCAGAATATAGTTTTCATTAGTGATTAAATCTCTAACAAAGATTTCGGCACCAAGAACATGCATCTGAGCCATACAGATATAAACGATGGACTCAAGAAGGTTTGAGAAGTCTAGGTTCTGACAAAATGACTTTGCAATATCGATTAGCTGTTCAAGGTCGTAGATTCTTTTCTCGTAATGCATTGTCTGTTCCAGTAAACTATCTTTAGATGTTTTATCTGGAGCAATAGAATTTGAATTGTTCATAATATTTTTAAATTATGTTCTCTCTCCACTACTAATAATAACATAATTTCTCATAATCTCAAAAAATATTTCCCAATTAGGATAATGAGATTCCAGGAAGTTAGTGTTATCTCTGTTTCTTGAAGACATTAACAATACCTTAAGATTTGAAATAATCTCGCTGGAAGGTTTTTTAGCATCTTCCAGAAGCTCGCCTAGTTCTCTATACAAAGATACCAGGTTTGTTACTTCATTCTGAAGGATTGTATATGCATCATTATTCATATTAGAAACCATTTTTTCAAGTTTCTTATAAAAATCTTTATCTTTCTTGCTGTCTTTAATGTAGCTTTCCATTACTGCAATACTGTTTTTCTGATCAGCACCAAAAGATTCTTCAAAGATTTCTATTTCTTTATCGGCATTAATTGCTCCATACACTACTGAAGAAAATGTTGTTTTGTATGTAGGATTATTAAAGAAACCTTCAATTACCAGGTCATTAAGAACAGTCTTAACGCTTCCGGTAATATAATGATGAAGGAAGGTTTTTAATATACGCAATGGTAATACCCACTGGAACGAAAGTGGAGTATCATTTTGCAAAACTGTGTTGTAGTTCTGGTTGTAGGCGCCAACATCCAGAAGAGGTGCGCCTGAAAACAGAGTTTCAACATCCTCAGAAATCTTTTCATCCTGTAATTCAGATTTAATGCGCTTTTCATCAGCATCAAAACGAGATTTAAGCATCTCTGCAAATTCCTGACGAGGTGCACCGTTAATTTTAATTACCTGTGGTTCATACATTTCATCTTCACGGGCATAACGAATTATAGCAAGAAGTCGTTCAGCAGGAATAACACGATTAATAACAAAGTTGATTTTTTTAAGATTGCTTAAGATCTGCTGGCGGTCAAAATCAGAGAAAGAATCCCCTTTTCTAAGCTGAGCGATGGCAATAACCGCATCAGCCATACTGGAAGTAAGATGTAATGTACTTAAAACATAGTACAAATCTTCCAGAAGATTAGTTACCTTTTCCAAAGCAACTTCTGAATAGTTTGGTCTATAACCTGGATTAGCAGGTTCAAAGTTATAGTCAAAAAGCTGAAGGAATGGAACAAAATTATAATGACAGAATTCAACAAACTTACGCAGTTCCAGAATATCCCTATCCATATCTTTAAAGCTTTCAGAATTAAGTTCTTTTATAAGATGCTCCAGATTTTTTCGCTGCCGTAAATAAATACGGTCTGCATTTTTATATTCACCAAGAATTTCTGCCTTTCTAACATCAAAGCTCAGATGATTAATAATATCCTGGCATTCTGAATTATAGGCAGTCATAATAAGCTGAGCTTCAAAACGATGCTGTCGTGGAATATCAAGAGGAGAAATTGTTGCAGCAAAAAGATTATCAAGAGAGCGGGTAGTTTTATAAAGAGTAAAAATAGCTTCGCCAAAGTTTCCCTGAAGCATTCCGTTTTTACAAATGCATGGAGAAAAATCTTTAATTTCAGCTTCCAGTTTACGCAAATGAAATTTTTTCTGTGCATCAGGAGCAGATTTATTAAACAATGACTGAAAAAAGCTTGTAATTGACGCTAATAAACTCAAACTACTCCTCCGTTTTTAAGAATATCGTCAAAAATATCATGATAATCCTGAACTGTGCTGGCGTGAACAATGGCATTTCTAAGTACGCCACCATTCTTAATACCCTTTGAATAAGCATGAAAACGCTTTCTCATTTCTAAACAAGCGTGCTGCTCAGAAGTTTCAGCTACAAGACGTTCTAATTCTGCAAAACCAGTTTTAATTCTAACATCAGCAGGAACAGGTTCGTAGGAGCCTGTCTTAAGTAAAGAAACTGCATCTCTAAAAATAAACGGATTACCCATAGCTCCACGAGCAAACATAACACCGTCTGCACCCGTCTCACCCAGCATGCGCTTAGCATCCTCTGGCTTAAACAGATCTCCGCTCCCGAACACAGGAACCCTGCCGTCTACAAACTCAACCAGCTGTTTCATTATATTCCAATCACTAAAACCTTCGTATCCCTGAGCTCTGGTTCTTGGGTGAATTGTAATTGCAGCAACACCTGCATCCAGCGCAGCCTGTGCCGCTTCCTTCCAGGTTATCTGTTTCTGTTCCCAGCCTGAACGGATTTTTACAGTTACAGGCACACCGCCCTTACTTGCGGGGCCACCGGCAGCCTTTACAACCCCACTTGCCACCGCAAAAAGGCGCTCCGGATCACGAGTCAGAGCAGAACCTGCCCCAGTCTTTACAATTTTTGGAACCGGACATCCGCAGTTTATATCAATACATTCACAATGAGTTTTGTCTAATACAATATGGGCTGCCTGTTCCATAACTTCTGGTTCACCACCAAAAATCTGAACAGAATAGGCTTTTTCGTTATAAGCACGGCTCATTAAAACTTCTGTCTTAATGTTATTGCGAACAAGAGCTTCTGCACTTACCATTTCTGTATAAGTAAAAGAAGCTCCATTTTCTATGCAGACAGAACGGAACGCCGCATCGCTATAACCAGCAACCGGCGCAAGAAAGAGATTTCCGTTTAATTCAATGTTTCCAATTTTTACAGGATGGTAAAGTTCCATAATATTGGTTTTTGTTTACCCTTACTCTGGAAGATTAAATGCCTTACAGCTGTTTTTCCATAACTGTTCTGCCAATACTTCAGGATCCATATCCAGCATTTCTGCAAGGAATTTTTCTGTAGAAGGCAAATAAGCTGGCATTGTGCGTTTGCGTTCCCGATATTCTGCAGGAATCATAAATGGACTTTCAGTTTCAATCAAAATACGGTCCACTGGAATATTCATAACAGTTTCGTGAAGGTTGCGTGCATTGCGATAAGTTAAATTACCTGCAAAACTGAACCAGATATTCTTATCAAGACATTTTTTTGCATATTCTGCATCTTCAGAATAACAGTGAAGAATTGCACCAGCATCCGGAAGTCGTTCTGTTAAAACATCATATACATCTTTGCCTGCATCACGATTGTGAATGATTACAGGAAGATTGTGTTTCTGAGCAATTTCAAGCTGAGTAATGAACAATTCAATCTGAGAACGTTTATCACCAAACTGTTTATAGTAATCAAGTCCAGTTTCACCAACTGCAACAACATTTGGCAATTCAAGATTTTTTTCGATTGTTGCAATCCAATCTGAACCTGGGTTTGTTACTTCAGAAGGAGCTACACCAACAGCATGGTAAACTTCTTTCATACCCTTAAGATTTGCATAGATACGAGGGAAATCCATAAGGCTATTGTTAATGCTGATAATGCGGTGAACACCAGCCTGCTTTGCCTGCTGAATTACGCGTAATTGTTCTATAGGGTCATCGTAAATAAGCCCGATGTGAGCGTGAGTATCAAATAACTTCATGGCTTTTCTTCCTAAAAGGTTGGATTATTTTTTTATTATATATATACCGATAATTTAACATAGGAATGGTTTATCGTCAAATATAATCGGTTTTTACCATATAAAGTACACATTTTGTGGAGTATTTGACCATACTTTTCCACTATGGTATATTAAATAGATACCATAATCATGTAATATGGGAGTAATAGGGTGTCTAAAACACAGAAAAATATGAAGAAATTAGAAAAACGTGTTGCCTCGAATGTTTCTCACGGACTCGGGTCGGTTTTTCATTTTATTGGTCACTTTTTTGTAAGACTCTTTAAATTTCTTGATAATAAATTAACAATCATGATTGTTCCTCATTCTCAGAATAAGGTTATTAACTTTCAGACTAACGTATTTGCCTTAGTTCTTGGAGTTCTTCTTACAATCGGAATTCTTGCATCTTTCTTATATTTTAATAAACATTCAGTAACATCAAAAATGGAAATTGCCAACCTTACAGAACAGAACCGTTCTACACTGGCAAGTCTTGATGAACTTCGTGATGAAAACGCTAACCTTTTCCAGGCAGCAAAACATTTCCAGACATCACTTTCACAGAGCCTTTCTTTGTTAGGAATCTCGCAGGTAGAAAGCAATTCTAATTCTTCAATTTCTAACAGCGATCTTTCTTCTTTATTCAGCTCTACAGAAATTACAAACGGAACAACAAAAGAAATTTCAGATATTCGTGAATTAACTTCTTATCTTGAAAATGCGGTAGAACCAATTGAACAGGTTGGTAAAATGCTTAAAACTCAGCAGAACCTGTTTACAGAAATCCCAAGCATTAATCCAGTTAAGAATCCTAATGTTCACATTTCTATGCAGTTTGGTCCAAATGTTCACCCATTAAACGGTAACTGGTACATTCACAAAGGTATCGACTTTTCTACATGGCGTTCTGGTGACCCAATTATGGCAACTGCTTCTGGTCAGGTTGTAAATGTAAGTTACGACAACAGCTTTGGTAACCAGGTAATCATTAAGCACAATCACGGTATTTACACCCGTTACGCTCACCTTCAGAGCCACAGAGTTACAAAAGGTCAGTATGTAGAACAAGGTGATATCATTGGAACAATTGGTAATACAGGTATTTCAACTGGTCCACACCTTCACTACGAAGTACACATTGGTTCAGATGTAGTAGACCCTGCAAAATACATCAACATTAATTTGACTAAATAGGTTTATATGGCTTTACGAATAGATGATATTTCCCTGAACACAATTATCGGAAACGGCACCTCAATTAAAGGAAATCTGAACATTAATGGTTTTGTCAGAATTGATGGTGATATTGACGGTAACCTGACTACAGATGGAAACATCATTATTGGTGAAAATGCCAGAATCCGCGGAAATCTTACAGCAAAGGCTGCAGTTGTTGGTGGAATTATTCTTGGTGATGTTTACGCAAAAGAAAGCGTACTTCTTTTAAGTCAGTCGGCTGTTGTTGGTGATATTCTTTCCCACAAAGTTCAGATTGAAGAAGATGCACTTTTTAATGGTCACTGTATTTCTATTAAAAATGATGAAGAATATGAACGCCTTTCACATGACTATTTACAGTCTAAAGCAATTAAAGAAAAGGTTTACCGTTCATGAGTGAAGTTGATTCTTTAGGAACAGCTTATTATTACTCAGGTGTTCAGAATTCTACAAACGAAGCCCTTAAAAATCGTAAAACAGAAAAATCAGATAAAACTAAAAAATCCAACTTTGCAGATTTATTAAGATCAAAAGATTCAGAAGAGTCGGCATTTAAAACTGTAGGACTTCCTCCAGAAATTAAAGAAATGACACTGGAAGAAGCAGCTGTATTTCTTAGAGATGCAGTAGATATGGCTGGCAACGATTTACAGAACAACACCTCCAGAGAAAACATCGACAGATTCAAAAAGGCAGTTACACAGTTGATTTCTTTTGTAGTTCAAAATAATTATGAAGTAACTGCAAAACGTTCTAAACGACCTCAATTTACATCTCCAGTTGGAATGTTTTCCACATATAATACAACTCCCCGCCTAAAGGATCCAAAGGTCCAGGTAAATATTATTAACCAGAAACTGGATGCTCTGGTACGAGATTCTATGAGAACTCAGGCCTTGCAGGGAAATTTTAAGATTCTTCAACAGGTAGATGAAATAAAAGGATTGATTGTAGACTTGCTAAGTTCTTAATTTGTAGATTATAATTTTAGAATACAAAAAAAAGGTTATATATATGAGTGATATTTTTGAAAGCGATATAGATTCAGACAACGAAAACCTGGCTTCTCTTGAAGACAACACAAGTGCTATTCTGGAAACAGAAGCCCTGGATATAGATTTCCCTCTTTACTTACTAAAGCTGGCATATTCCTGCGAAACTATTTATGCAAAAGCTCCTGAAAAAACTGAACTTCAGTCTGGAGATTATGTTGTTGCTCCTACCCGTTATGGTAAGGACATGGCAATGGTTTTAGGAAAAGCTAAAAAACCAATTGGAATCAAACAATCTGATATTGTAACAATTGAACGCAAAGCTAATGAAGCAGACTTAAAAAAAAGAGCAGATCTTGAAAAAAAGGAAAAAGAAGCATTCCCTATTTTTAAGGAAAAAGTTGCTCTTCACAAACTGGATATGAAGCTGGTTGAAACTCATTTTATTTTTGATGAACCTAAGGCTTTATTCTTTTTCAGTTCAGAAAATCGTGTAGACTTCCGTGAGCTGGTAAAAGATTTAGTTTCTGTATTTAAAATGAGAATTGAACTTCGTCAGATTGGTGTCCGTGATGAATCAAGAATTACAGGTGGTCTTGGTGTTTGTGGCCGTCCATTCTGTTGTCATTCAGTTTCTGATAAGCTTAGACCTGTTTCAATTAAAATGGCAAAAGACCAGAACCTTTCATTAAACTCAATGAAAATTTCAGGACAGTGCGGTCGCCTTTTATGCTGCCTTTCTTATGAATTCGACTGGTATAACGAAGCAAGAAAAAATCTTCCAAACGAAGGCATAAGACTTTCATACGATGGAACAGACTTTAAAATTACAGAAGTAAACCCTCTTACAAGTATGGTAAAAATGCTTGGAGATGATGGTCGTTTGCTTGAAGTAAATGCAAAGCGTTTCTTCAAAGAAAATAACCGTTGGAAGATTAATTAATCTGAAATATAATTAAATACAATAAACTATACAGAGAGTGTTATGATTTATATTAAGAAGTGGTTTGAATATTATGATGAATTATTCCGCGTAGAAGAAAATCAGCAGGAATTTATTGAAAACATATGTAAAGCTGCCTCTTCACCTAAAAAACTTTTAAGTGTTGAATGTGGACCAGGCACAATCTCTAAAAGACTTGCTAAAAAAGACTATGAAGTTACTGTAACCGACAGTTTTCCAGAGTTCATCAACTGCATCAATAATAATCAGAATGTTGATAAATCATCTCTTCATGCTTTTAATCTTGTTCCTCAGGATATTGGCCGTTATTTAGGTAAGAATTTCTTTGATATTATCATCTGCTGTAACTACCGTCTTATTTTTATGAACAACAAAGCTCTTATTACAAAATTCCTTGTAGACTGTAAACAGCTTCTTAAAGATGGCGGTTCCCTTGTTCTTGATTTAATCAACTTTTCAAAATATGACTTTTCAGAAGATAGAATTGATCTTCCACAAAAAAGCTGCGAAAGAGCTACTCTTTACTCTTACCTTGTAAAAAATAAGGAAACAGCTGCTTACAATTTGAACCAGTATGTTATTACAAGCAGCGGTAAAAGAATTGACGAAGTTGTAGACCACGAAGTAAGTCCTGTGAGTCTTGAAACATTTAAAAAACTTGCAGAAGAACTTCAGCTTAAAATTGAATTC
Source organism: Treponema sp. (assembly GCA_016292805.1). Taxonomy (GTDB): domain Bacteria; phylum Spirochaetota; class Spirochaetia; order Treponematales; family Treponemataceae; genus Treponema_D. Next base: position 35,109 of record JAEDFM010000010.1, read on the forward strand.
TTCAGTGACTATAAAGGAACTCCTTACAAAACTGACTCTGACAAGATTATTTGTGTATTGAGAAAGTAACCTCTTTTCACTAAAATATTCTATTATGAAAGCTACAAAAACAATAATCTCTACACTGCGTGATGCTCCAAACGACGCAGTTATTTCAAGCCATCAGTTAATGATGCGCTCTGGTATGATTCGTAAACTTGGAAACGGTCTTTATGCTTACATGCCACTCGGCTACCGTTCTTTAATGAAAGTTCAGCAGATTATCCGCGAAGAACTTGATAACGCAGGTCTTCTTGAAATTAAACCTACAGTAATTCAGCCCGGCGAACTCTGGAAAGAATCAGGCCGTTGGGATAAAATGGCTGGCGAAATGCTTACAGCTCAGAACCGTCAGGGACAGGATATGGTTGTTTCTCCTACAGCAGAAGAAGCATTTACTTTCCTTGTTCGCGAAGGTCTTTCTTCTTACAAGCAGCTGCCATTTACTTTATATCAGATTAATACAAAATATCGTGATGAAATCCGCCCTCGCTATGGTGTAATGCGTGGCCGCGAATTCATTATGATGGATGCATACTCTTTTGATAAAGATCAGGCTGACCTTGATGCATCATACGACAATGTAGCAGCAGCTTACCGCCGCATCTTTAAGCGCATGGGACTTACAACAATTTCTGTAAAAGCAGATACAGGTGCTATGGGTGGTTCTGGTTCAGAAGAATTTATGGTTGAATCTGAAGTTGGTGACGATACACTTCTTCTTTGTCCAAACTGTTCTTATGCTGCAAATGTAGAAAAAGCTGCATGTAAAACAGAAGTTCCATTAAACAGCGAAGGTAAACCTCAGGTTAAAACTGATAAAGCAATTGAAGAAGTTGCAACTCCAAATGTTTTCTCTATTGAAGACATGGAAAAATTCTTTAACGAAAAATCAACAACATTCCTCAAGGCTCTTATTTACAAAGTTTATAACTGCGGTATTGATCTTTCTGGAAACGAATTCTACAAAAACGCTGAAAAAGTTACTGAAGGTGGTGTTTCTTACTATCCAGAAACATTCTTCTGTGTACTTATCCGCGGCGACTTAGATGTAAACGAAACAAAACTTGCAGCAGAACTTAAAGCTTCTGGTGCAGAACTTGCCAGCGACGAAGATGTTCTTAAATATTCAGGAGCTCCACATGGCTTTGTTGGTCCTGTTGGAATTAAGATTCCTGTTCTTGCTGACCTTTCTACAGTTGATATGCACGATTGTATTGCAGGTGCCGGTAAAGAAGGCTTCCACATTAAACATGTTGAACCAGGCCGCGACTTTACTCCATTTATGACAGCTGATGTTCGTACCTGTAAAGAAGGCGATGCTTGTCCTGATTGTGGCGGCAAGTTCTACATGAAAAAAGGTAACGAACTTGGACACATCTTCAAGCTTGGTACAAAATATACTAAATCTATGAATGTAACTTACCTTGGCGAAAGCGGAAAACCTGTAACACCACTTATGGGATGTTACGGTATTGGTGTTGACCGTACTTTAGCAAGTATTATTGAAGGTCACCACGACGACAAAGGTATCTGCTGGCCAATGTCTGTAGCTCCTTACCAGGTTGCAATTGTACCAATCCAATACAAAGACACAATGAAAGAAGTTGCTGATAAACTTTATGCAGACTTAACTGCAGCCGGAATTGAAGTTCTTCTTGATGACCGCAATGAACGCCCTGGTGTTAAATTTGCAGACTCAGAGCTTCTTGGCTTCCCAGTACGAATTGTAGTTGGTGATAAAAACCTTCCAAATGTAGAAGTTAAAATTCGTACAGCAGAAGCTCCAGAAATGGTTCCTTCAACAGAAGCAGCTGAAAAGGTTGCTAAAATTGTAAAAGACGAATTAGCTAAATTGAATGCTTAATTTATAAAACAATTAATAAAAAGCAGATTAGACTGAAACTTTTAGCTCTAATCTGCTTTTTTTATATATAAGGAAATACATATGAAAAAACTGTTTTTATCATTAATATTAATTAATTTTGCTTTTTTAAGCTTTGCTTTACCTGGCTTTACATCATTTATTCCAGATAAGCCTGGAGAATTTGTTTATTACAGAGACAGTTCCTTTTCCCGGGAAAGCTATATTGGTATTTTGTGTTATGATAACACTTCTTACCAGATCCGCTACTATGCTCCTCAGGCTTCAAATGCACCAGAAAAAATTGTGGCAACATTGTTCACAATAGATCCTGCAAAAGACCATTTTGAAATGACTGGAGAAAACATTGTAATTGCTGATTATGCAAATGCAGAAGATGTTGATATTGTAAATTATCTTCACGATATTCTTTATGAATTTTCTTCCCGCCGCTGCCGTTTGGGAGAATTAACACCAGCTACAGAAGGCTACAAAAATAACCTAAGCCTTATAGAAAATGGATTGTCTGTAAGCTCAGATTTTCCTCAGTTTGGTGGAGATGTAACAATCATTTATGACTGTATGATTCCATTCTTCAATGTAAAACGAATTGAAAACAACAAAGGTGAACCTATTTTTGAATGCGTTGAACTTGGACTTATTTCTTCTTCAGATGATACTTTGTTTGATACTTTTGTAAAGGTTCCAGACACAGGAAAAATCAAAATCAATTCTGTAAAACCTAAAAAAGCCCCTGCCCTTACAGCAAAACTGGGAAATCAGAATGTAAGTCTTGATGAAACCTGGAAACAGAGTATGGAAAACATGTGGACTCAAAGTGATGATGCTATTGTTACACTTGCAGTAATCAATGCCACAGCACCTGCTGATGATTTTGTAAATTACTCATTAATCAGAATGCTTTTGGAAAGTAAGGACGGCTACCACATTAATCTTGATAAATGTGATGTGATTTTTGGAAAAGACCAGATTCGTATTTATTCTGACAGCTATATTAAAAGCAGCCAGAAGGTTTATTTCAGTACAAAATACTTAACTGCAAATAAAGGAAAAACCTACGATTATCTTTCTTTTGCCACAACAAAAGCCAACTACCTTATGAAGCGCTCTTATTATGACAAAATACTTAAATCTTATTCAAACTAATTAAAAGCTGGATCTTGAAAGTGGAGAGCCAATCCAAAAGCCTTCACTTCCAAGATACTCTTGTTTTTTACCTTCAATCAAAATCTGAACACTATTAACAGTAGAGAATGCTGTTGCTGTGTAAACAACCTGCATCATCTGGAACCGAGAACCTTCTCCACCTTCTTCATTAAACTCAAAGGCATCATTAAAGTTCAAATATGCCACTCCATCTGTTACACGGGCACTTAAAAGCTTTGTACCTTTTGGAATAAAGCTCATACAATCTTTTTCTGCAGATAAAGTTTTGTTTGGTCCAAGAATAATATAATTGAGGGCTGTTGTTAATGGAGAATCTGTTTTTGCTCCTGTTCGTTTAACAATTTTGCGAATAATAGACCCATCTGAATCAACCTTAATAAAACATAACTGATAATCAGTTGTAGCTGTAACTACAGGTGGCTTTTCGTTTTTCTTTTCTTCTACCTTTTCCTGTACCTTTTCGGTTTTCTGTTCTACAGGTTTTTCTGTTTTCTCTTCAACTTTATTTACAGGTTCTTCAACATTAACAGGTTCTGGTTCTTTTTTGGCAGGAGTTGTGTCTTCCTGAATCTGAATTACAACATCATCATTTTTAAGAGGAATTGTATCTTTCTTTTTATCTTCATGTTTTTCTACAAACTCTGGTGTTGAACCAAAAACACGGTCAAAAAAGCCTGTTTGTTTATAATTTGAAAGGATCTGATCCTTTTTTACAAGGAATATAATAATAACAACAATGATAGCCAGCAAAACACATGCTGTAGCAAACATTGCATTACTAGTTTTTTTAGATTTTTTCTTAGCCATATTTTTATTATCGGAAAGTAATTAACAGTTATTAGATATAATTAAAGTCCAGGGAATATAAAGTCGTCAGTCTTCAGTCATCAGATATAAAAAAGGAGAAATTCTCGTAAGAACTTCTCCTTCTGTATAACTAAATATCTGATTTTTCTCAATCAACTTCCCCAATCACCTGCTGATGACTGAAGACTCATGACTTATGACTTTACTTAGCAAGATATTCGTTAATTGCAGCAGCTGCCTGACGTCCTTCGCCCATTGCAAGGATTACAGTAGCGGCACCAAGAACGATGTCTCCACCAGCCCATACTTTAGCGTGGCTTGTAGCCTGTTTTTCGTCTACTGTAATGTGACCTTTTGCGTCTGCATTAAGACCTGGTGTTGTAGCAACTAACAATGGGTTTGAACCATTACCAAGAGCAACAATCATTGCGTCACAAGGAACATCGTGTTCAGAGCCTGGAATTGCAACTGGAGAACGACGACCAGAAGCATCTGGTTCACCAAGCTGGTAAGAAAGACAGCGAACACCGCAAACTTTTCCTTCTTCGTTACCAAGTACTTCTACTGGATTTTCGAGGAAACGGAAGTTTACCCCTTCTTCTTCTGCGTGTCCAATTTCTTCCAGACGAGCAGGCATTTCAGCTCTTGTACGGCGGTAAACAACATCTACAGTTTCTGCACCAAGACGGAAAGCCATGCGGGCAGCATCCATTGCAACGTTACCAGCACCACAAACTACTACATGTTTTGCTTCGTAGATTGGAGTTGCAGCGTGTTCTTTATCGTAACCTTTCATAAGATTTGCACGAGTAAGATATTCGTTAGCAGAGAATACACCAATTAAGTTTTCTCCAGGAATGTTCAAGAATTTTGGAAGACCAGCACCAGTTCCTACGAATGCAGCATCAAAACCTTTTTCGCTAAGGAGCTGTTCCAAAGTATTTGTACGACCAACCAGGAAGTTCAATTCAAATTTAACACCAATTTTTTCAAGGTTAGAAATTTCTTCCTGAACGATTTTCTTTGGCAAACGGAATTCAGGAATACCGTACATCATTACACCACCAGCTTTGTGGAATGCTTCAAATACAGTAACTTCATGACCAGCACGAGCACAGTCAGCAGCAACTGTAAGACCAGCAGGACCAGCACCAATGATTGCAACTTTTTTACCAGTTTTTGGAGCAATAGTTGGAGGAGTAACTTTTCCGTTCTCTCTTTCCCAGTCAGCAACAAATCGTTCAAGACGACCAATAGAGACTGCTTTTTCAGCTGATTTATAAACTTTACCTACAGTACATTTTCCCTGACACTGTTTTTCCTGAGGACAAACACGACCACAGATTGCAGGAAGAAGTGATGTTTCTTTAATTGTATCAACAGCAGCTTTGAATTCGCCTTTTGCAATTTCGCCAATAAACTTTGGAATGTTGATGTTTACAGGACATCCTTCCATACAGAAAGGTTTTGGACACTGTAAACAGCGATTAGCTTCTACAATTGCCTGTTCAGCAGAATATCCAAGAGCAACTTCTGCCATTTCACGGGCACGAGTTTTTGGATCGCGAGCTGGCATTTCCATCTGAGGAATTGCATTACGGTCTTTTGCTGTAAGCTTACCGTTTGCTTTAATCAATTCATTAATTTTATTTAATTCTTCTGTTACATTAATTGCCATTTTAATTCCTCACCTACTTTTTCAAGGCATCTGCCTGAGCCTGCATACGGCACTTATGGTTATCTTCTGCTTCACGTTCTTTGTATGATTTCATACGCATCATCATATTGTCCCAGTCTACTTCGTGAGCATCAAATTCTGGACCATCAACACATACGAACTTTGTTTTTCCACCGATAGTTGCACGACAACCACCACACATACCAGTTCCATCAATCATGATTGTATTTAAAGAAACTGTTGTTTTTACACCGTAAGGTTTAGTTGTTGCAGCACAGAACTTCATCATAATTGGAGGTCCAATTGCAATTACTTCTGCAGGTGGGCACTGGCTTTCGCAAGCTTCTTTTACAGGGATTGTAGAAACACCCTGGCGACCAGCTGAACCATCATCTGTCATAATGATTAATTCATCTGCAGCAGCGCGCATTTCATCTTCCATAATGATTAAGTCTTTTGTGCGGGCAGCAATTACCATAATAACTTTGTTGCCAATAGCTTTGTGTGCTTTTACGATTGGATAACAAGGAGCAACACCAAAACCACCACCAACAATCATTACTGGAGCATCATATTTTTCGATTTTAGAAGGATTTCCTAAAGGTCCTAAAACAGCTGGAAGAGAATCACCAACATTTTTCAAAGAGAGTTTATAAGTTGAAGCACCAACTGGCTGGAATGCAAGAGCAATCCATCCTTCTTCAGCATTTGCATCTGCAATTGTAAGAGGAATTCGTTCACCGAATTCTGCATCAACCTGAATAATAACAAACTGACCAGCTTTGCGATTGCGTGCGATTTCAGGAGCTTCTACACGCATAAAAAAAACATTTTCAGAAAGCTGCTTTTTTTCAATAATTTTAAACATTTTAAGTCCTTCTTAAGTTTTAAGGTAACAAATATTTTACTATAAGAAGGACTTATGGTCAATTTACAGATTTAGATACCAACATTTATGGTAACATAAGCACCAAGACCACGACCTCTAAGACTATCATAGAAGCTTACCCCCTGAGTAGAAACACCTGCATTTAATTCAATAAAGCGGATACTAACACCAAAGCCAGCCTGCTGAATAAAACTCTGATCAATGCATGCGGTCATAAGATTTGCCTTAAGAATTGAAGCAAGACTTAAATTTGCACCTAGCTTGTATTCAGGGAAAACTTCAATATCACCAGAAAGCTTAGAGAATGGATGTTTAATTCCAACACCAGCCATCATATTAACTGTAAACCAGTCATCACAGAATGGACAAACCTGTGCTCCAATATTGAATTTTAAAGGTCTATGAATTTTACGCTCTACTTTTTCAACTTCGCCCACTGAAAACTCTTTTTTTAATCCATCCGGATTATTACCCTGCATTGCATCCATTAGTGTTGTTTCGTATTCAAAGGAACCTTTTATAGCAGTGCTGTAACTTAATGTTCCTGGAACAATTGGAATCTGAAAACCAGAAGTAATCATCAGCATATCTGATAAACGATAGTTAAAACTTCCGCCTAAATCGAATCCAAAATATTTTCCATTTACAGAATCTGAAATAACATTGGAAATTTCAGAAGAACAAAAACCAGTTTCTTTTGAATATAAGGTTGTATAATCCGCAATAGAATAAACATTAAGTAAAGCAGAACCGTTTACTGAAATTAAACCGTCATTTGTATTTTGTGCCACAGCTCGTGCATCGACTACAGACATATTTACAAGTGGAACAAATAATGTTGGTTCAATACATACCTTAAGTCTTCTGATATCCAAAGAAACAGGAACTTTTGATGTAAGGAATACATCCATATCCAAATCCATATCGAATACAGCTTCTTCACCTACAGAATAACCTTTTCCTAAGAAATCAAAGAAATTTTTTCCAATATTAACTTTACCAGTAAGATCCAATCCAACAAAAGCACCAATAGAACAACCAAAAAGATTTAGTCTGATTCCAGTATTCATCTGAGCTGCTGCTATAGACTCAAGTCCACTGGCAGGTAAAGTATCTGCCATTTTTTCCAAATCAATTACTAAGTCTTCTCCAGTTTTTATATCACCATAAGAAAAATAGTTATTTGAAATCTGCATAGGAATATTTGCTTCAAGCTCTAAAAAACGACTATCAAAGAACCTGTTTTTTGCAAACATTGACGAGGTAAAAACTGTTAATGCTATTAAAATACATACAATTTTTTTCATTAGTAACCTCCATCAATTATGGTTATCCTGGGCGGAATTTTTTGATAAATCAATTTCGCCATTGGCATAAACAACAAGATTTAATTTAGCCGCAAAATCCATTTTTTGAGGAATATACATCTCACTTTCGTTAAGTCTAATCTTTACAGATGGTACTAAAGGATAAGCCTGCAAAATCTTTTTTGGCTCCATAGTAATGACACCTTTTTCAAGAGAAAGTTCAACTGCTTTAGAAGGATCATCACCTATAACATTTTCATTTTTCTGTTTATCTATCAACTGAATTTCAAAGTCTGGAAGTTCCCCAGCAGAAACAGCTACAGGCAGCTTAGCACACTCATAAGGGATTTCTATTTTTTTAACCAGATTTATGTAATCCTCATAGCTGGAAAGATTGTATGGCTCTGTACGACCGAAAATATCAAAATTTTCACCTTCTGTATCAACACCAAGCATTTTCATCAAATCAATTTCCAAAGGCTTTTCTACAGTAATTTCAAAGGAAAGAGGAAGAATTATTGTAACTTCAATAGAATTGTTTCCACTAGTTAAAACTTTTTCTTCTTCTGTAGCTTCACTTTCATAAGCTGGGTTAACAATTACAAGTTCTTTTTTATCGCTGCCTGAAAGTGAAAGATTATAATCAAAGAATAATGAACCTTCCGATGTATTCCAGATAACATCACGGAATTCCAATGGTTCAACTCCAAATTTACTTACATCTGTTAACAAAGTTGTTTTATCTTCTGAATAATCAAGTATGAAGTCAGATACTGAATCAATTCTACCAGGTGTGTCCCCAGTTCCTAAAAGCTGTTTTTCTGAACCGGGAGTCTTTATTACAGTATCGCCTTCCTGAGTTCCAAAATAAGTTTTAATTGTTCCACTAAAACCTAATCCACTAAGAGCTTCAGGAATATTACAGAAAATATACAGCGGAATACTCTTAATTTTCACATAATCTGCAATACATTCACCACTATCTTCAGGGAAAAGCATGCTGTCTAAAGAACCAAATATTGATGATTTATCCAGACCTGTATTTTCTGTTCCCTGAATTGCACCTGCACTTTCCAAAGCCTGAGGATTTATATAAATCTTAAACCAGTCAATTTTTGGTGTAACAGCCATATTCACGTAATAAGATTTATCTGTTTCAATATTTTTCAAAGTAATTGTTTTGTTTATAGAATCATAATTAAAGGCGTTCAAATCTGCGCTAAAATCAATTGTTGCACCAGGATCAAGAACTGTTTCATAAGAATCAGCACAGTAAAGCTTAACTTCGTCTTCCCCAAAAGTTACAGCAGGCTTATTAATTCCAAAGAAATTACACTTTACATCTTTAAGTTCAATTGAATTAGCTGAATCCAGGTTGGTTTCAAGCTTAATTGCAACACCACTTTCTTTCCAAACAATCTTATCTACCATAGTTGTAATCTGTTCAGGAATTACAACAGGATCAATTGAAGGAGAAAGATTAAAATCATCACCAACAGAAATAACAGCTTCTTTAATGCTATTTAATTCCAAAGCAAAATCAATTGATGGATTTTCGTCTCCAAAAATAATATCAGCATTTTCAAATGAAGCAGAAATCTTTCCTTTATAATTAACAGATTTATTTGTCATATCAATTACTTTGTTTGACAAATCTGTTTCCATATCTAAATCAGCAATATCAAGTGCACCAGAAAGGCTTCCATTAAAATCAACATTTACACCTGTCCAATTTGCAGGAAATGTAATTTTAAAAGTGAGCTTTCCTTGTCCAATTGTACAGTTTTTTATAGTATCGCCAAAATCAAGAGCAACAGTTTCATCAATATCAATTGCTTCTTTAGCTGGTAAAGATGCAGTAAGTTTTTCTACTTTTGAAACTTTACTGTCTGGATCCATGTATGCCAAAAAATAGATGTTTTCTACAAATGGACCGGTAAACTCAAGTTTCATGTTGCTGGTCAATTCTGTATTATTTGGTACAACCAGGGTTGCTTTTCCCTCATGAAATTCACCTGTAAGACTTTTATTGTTTTCCAGCGTAATAGTTACAATTGCACCATCAGTCTGACCCACAGATTCAATTATGATTTGTCCTGAAGAATAAACAATTTTAGAAAAAGAACCGGTTCCTTCATTAATCAAAAATTTAACGTCGGATTCGCTTTTAGAAACACCATCAAATGTAACTAAAGTATTTATAGAAGAACTTAAAGAATCAAAATCTATAATTTTAGAATCTTTAAAATTTACAGCAGGAATATCAAAAGAATTTGAAACGCTTAAAGTTTCTGCATCAAAATTTACAGATTCCAAATATTCGCCAAAATCCAATGGAATTGGTGCAAAAGGCATAGTAACAGCAAGCTGTTTGGATTTACTTTCACCACCAGGCATGTAACCGTACATTTTTACTGGACTAGAATCGCTGTTAAGGGAGGAAATCATAGACTCTACCGAAAATTTATCATCCAGATTTACTTCTTCATTTAAAATACAGAATTCGTATTTGGCATTTGTTTTAATTTTTATGCCAGAAGGTGCACCAAGATTACAAGATACAAATGAAATAAGCGCAATAATTGCAATACAAGAAAAAATCTTCTTCATAGCACTCTCCTCCATTTAAAAAAAATAATCTATACCTTTTTAGTTACACTTAGAACTAAAAAAAGTATAGATTAATTATTACTTAAAATCAAATTTTCAGGTTTTTCTATTTTTTCAATAATGCAGCAAATGGATTGTAGCTCATTCCGTCATCATCATCTCTAGAATAAGAAGATTGAGAACGAGGACGATTATTCTGGGCATTTCCAGAAGAAGCACTACCTTTCTTAACCACAACAACACGTTTTTTACCATCACCTGAACCTGCACCACCAGCTGGTCTTGATTCCCGTTTAACTGGAGCAGATTTAGCACCAGTTCCAGCACGGCCAGCAGCATCACTCTTTAAAGAAAGGCTGATACGTCGGCGGTCCATATCAAGTTCAAGAATTGTGAATTCAAATACATCACCAACTTTTACAACTTCCATTGGATCGCTTACAAAGTTATCGCTAAGTTCAGAAACGTGAATTAAACCTGTTTCGTGGAGACCAATATCAACAAAGGCACCAAAGTCTACAACGTTCTTGATTTTACCAGTAACTTTCATACCAGCTTTAAGGTCTTCAAACTGAACAACACCCTTCTGCATGATTGGTGCTGGATAACCATCTCGTGGGTCGCGGTTTGGTTTCTGCAATTCTTCAATAATATCGTTGATTGTTGTTTCACCAAGGTTGTATTTTTCGCAGAGAGCCTTACGGGTTTCTGCACTGATTTTTTCACCAGCTTTAACTGCAGCGTAAACCTCGCGGGCTGCATCGTAGTTTTCTGGGTGAACCCAAGTATTATCAAGAGGATCTTTAGATTCTGCAATCTTTAAGAAACCTGCACACTGTTCAAAAGCCTTAGGACCAAGACCAGGAACTTTTTTAAGTTCTTCCCGGCTTGTAATTTTTCCGTTAGCGTCGCGGTAAGCAACAATCTTCTTTGCAGTTGTTGTATTAATACCAGAAACATATTTCAAAAGCATATAAGAAGCAGTATTAAGGTTTACACCAACATTGTTTACTACTGAGCCTACAACTTCATCCAGCTGTTCAGCCAGTTTTTTCTGGTTTACATCGTGCTGGTAAAGACCAACACCAATTGCTTTAGGATCAATTTTTACAAGTTCAGCAAGTGGATCCTGCAAGCGGCGGCCCATAGAAATAGCACCACGAACCATTACATCCAAATCTGGAAATTCTTCTGTAGCTACAGGTGATGCTGAGTAAACTGAAGCACCAGATTCATCTACTACAGTGTATTTAACATCTGAATTTGCATAGTTTTCGCTAAGAACCTTGGCAACAATTTCCTGAACCTCATGAGAACCAGTTCCGTTACCAACAGCCAGAACCTGAATATCATACTTATCAATTGCATCGTTGATTAAGTCATAAGCTTCTTTTGGATTGATTTCCTGATAGATTTTAAAGAAGCCCAAATATTTACCAGTCTCATCCAAAGCGGCACATTTTGTACCGTTGCGGTAACCTGGGTCTACACCAAGAACACGGCTGCCTTTAATAGGCTGTGTCATTAAAAGATTCTTTAAGTTTTCGCTGAAAATCCCAATACCGTGTTCATCTGCTTCATCAGCTTCGTCTGAACGGATTTCGCGAACTACAGCAGGAGAAAGAAGACGAACTACACCGTCTTCAATAGCATCTTTATGATATTTATTGTTGATTACAGCTTTTTTCTGTAAAAGTGCAATTGCTGAATCTACATCAACATCGATTGAAACTGCAAGAGCACCTTCCCGTTCACCACGGTTCATAGCAAGAATACGGTGAGGTTTTACCTGATTTAATGGTTCAGAATAATCCCAGTACATCTGGTAAACAGAAGTTTTCTGAGCCTGTTCTTCATTCTGTCCTTCTGGAACAATACCTTTTGTAACAATATTTCCAGTCTGAATGTAAAGATCGTGAATTGCTTCGCGGTTTCCAGTTTCCTGGCTTACTCGTTCTGCAATAATATCTTTAGCACCTGCAAGAGCATCTGCAGCAGTTTCTACATTTAATGCAGGATCTTCGTTATCAGTTTTAATGTATTTTTCTGCTTCTTTTTCGATTGCAGAATCATCCATTGTAAGCATAGCATCTGCCAAAGGTTCCAAACCTTTTTCCGCAGCAACCATACCGCGAGTCTTCTTCTTTTTCTTGAATGGAGCCCACAAATCTTCAAGAGCAGTTAGAGTTGTAGCAGACATAATTGCTTCGTATAAGCTGTCTGTTAACTTTCCTTGAGCGAATACACCTTTTACAATTTCAAGGCGGCGGTCTTCAAGATTATGATATGATTTGTAAAGGTGATCACAGTCACGAACCTGAACTTCATCCAGGTTGTCTGTTTTTTCCTTACGATAACGGCTGATAAAAGCTACTGTACATCCTTCTTCAAAAAGAGTGATTACAGCATTAACTTGAGAAACGCGGATGTTCAATTCATCTGCGATTTTTTTCATGATGTCAACTTCGTTGACATGCAAAGCATCAATTGATTCTTGTGTAAATTCCATAGTTTGGATATTTTACGCAAATTTGAAAATAAGGTAAATGGAAAAAGAGCAAAAATCAGACTTATTTTTATTCCAAAGAAGACTTCTCTTCATCAGCAGCTTCAGGCTTTGGAAGTTCAACTCTGTCGTAAATCTGATTAATAAGATTTCCAAAGTTATTATTCATAAGCTGATAAATATTTGGAATAAGCAGCTGTGTAATTCTTTGATCTAATCCCGCTGAAGAATCGGAAGCAAAGGCAAATACATAAAGCATTCCATCATCTACCGGACGAGACATAATCAAAATTGCATCAGAAGCGAAGACACAGCCCCGCAAATTGAATCTGAAATCTGAAAGTTTTAGATAATCAGGAATATTAAACTGGTCCCGTGGCATTATAAAAGAAAAATGAGAAAGGCTTACATCCTGCAAAACACCACTGTACTGTTCCTTGTTATATTCAACAGAGAAAGTATACGACTTTGAACAAATGGCACGAATATTTTTGCGTCGTCCCTGAGCCTGATTGGCAGCAAGAATTCGTTCAATAATTTCAAAATTCTGTTTTTTCTGATACTCCAGCTGACTACAACCACACTGTATTCCCAAATCAAAGTTATACATTTTCTGAATCATCAGTTTTTCTTCTTTTCGCTGACGCTTTGTGAATAAAACTCCAATACGGGCACGGTCACCATATTTTGTCTGAATGTCTCTTATAAAATGATACCAGTTGATTTCGTTTGAGTTAAAATCAATATTAAAAAAGAGGATTACATCATTAAAAACCTGGAGAAGGATTTCAACTTTTGTTTTGAGAGGAACTCGTTTGTCATATTCAATAAAATAACACTCGTAACCTAGAGCAAAAAAATCCTCCAGGTAATTTTTTGGGAAAAGTGATGTATCTGGTGTAATAAAGAATACCTTTCGCCCAGTAACCAGCTCTTTGATAGAAATTCCCATAACACAAACTCCAGTAACAAAATTTTTATGTTACGATTTTTAATGACACACTTTTTGTAATTTTAAACTTTCAAATAAAACGTTTAAAATAGATGGCTAAAATTTCGCCATCTATTTTAAGTCTCGAGTTTTT
>JAEDFM010000097.1 GCA_016292805.1 Treponema sp.
TTTCAACAATCGATTGACTTTTTACGCTGTTCCGCAATGTAATGAGGAACAGCAGATCAAGAATAAGTTTGCACAGCAAACTTCAGGTAAGATAAAACCGCGCAATTTTAGCGGTTTTATCTTACACTCCCATAAAAACACCGCGTTTGCGGCAAGCATGCTTCAAAAACTCAAATTTGAATATTTTTAATATCATTCTCCACAGCAAGTTTTGCCCTGCGTTCTGCCGTAGCTGCATCAAACCCTGCCGCCTTATTGAGTTTACGGCTCACAGAAAAAACTGTCCTTTTACCGCCATTTTCACCATTTACAGATTCTCCGTTGCCAGATTTTGTTATTTCCAAAGAATAAGACGGATAAAGTTCCACAGTATTTGAAGTTTTGACAGCTGAACCAAAATCAACATTTACCGCACACCTGTAGCAACCTTCTTTTTCTGACTCAGAAACAGTAAAACCTGCCTGCGAAAATAAACCGGACAAAGCAGTTTTGACCCGACCGTCAAAATCCCCCTTTACCTGCACATTGATAACAACTTTTGGCTTTAATTCTGCAAGAGTTTCATCAGACTGTTTAGAAAGCACATCTATCTTTTCATAAACAGCACATTTCTGAGGATTTACAGCCCTTGCAAAATCATAAACTTCATAAAATTCCACCAGACATTTTCTTGCCCGGTTAATAGAACTGATTTTCTCAAAATTGTCTTCTATAAGAAGAGAGCGTTCATACGCTGAAGGAAAATTTCTGGCAGCAGATTCAAGTTTTGGCTTTACATAATTAAAAGCCTTTGTCCTGTCTATGTAACCAACTACACAGTACATTCCGTGATATTCAGAATAAAATGGATTTGTGTATTCAGTGCAAAACATAAGATTATCCGTTTCCACAGTAGAATCCTGAAAAACAGAATAATCATCATTTGAGACAGTGTAATTAACCGAACTAGTTACCTGGGATTTTATAAATTCAGAAAGAGTTTCTGCAGCCTTGTTTTTTGCAGCATCAGGATTTCCACCAAAGGCAAAGGCTGAAAGATACTGACTTGAAGGAAAAACAGAAAGCCTGCCTTCATCTGTCATCCATACAGGCGAAGCAGGTTTTTCTGATTTTTCTTCAGTTTTCTTTTTTGATTTACAAAATGCTCCCAAACAGGCAAGCAGCAGAACAAAAAATAAAACTGATTTTTTCATTAGAGTTTCTTTACAGTGCTACATCAAGAAGAATGCCAACGCCAGTTTCCAGAGCTTTCATCCAGTCTAAATCAGAAGCAGCCTGAGAGGTCTGTGGAGATGCAGGGTTGGATGCAGCAGCCTGAGCATTGTCAAGCTTTTCAGAAATTTCTTTGAGAATTTCAGTATCGGATTTTTCTTTTGAAACGGCAGTATCGTTATAAAGACTCTGGATTGTCTGTGCCATCTTAACCTGAGCTTCGCTGTCTGGAATTGCTGGAATCACCTGGCTTAAAAAGCCTTTTAAAGTATTAGCCCAGTTTTCTTTTGAGATTTTATAAACGCTGTAACAGAGGAATTCTTTTGACTGAGAACCAGTCTCTTTGTTTACTGTAAGAACTTCCTGATAAAACTGAGTTACAAGTTCGTGACCAGAAAGGTCTACTTTTGCAAGTGTTGCTGCATTTGAAGTGGCTTCGGTGTAGCCGTCATTATTAAGCGTTGCAGCAGCTTCAGAAACAACTTTCGTCTTAAGCTCTTCAGCACGCATAGCATTGTAATTAACCCGGGAAGCAGCCATAGAAGAATCCCGTGTTTTTGTGGAAGCAACAGAATATTTTACAACATAATCTGCCGTAATACCGAACTCCTGGCGAACAAGAGTGTCGTTGCCTTTAACAAGTTTTTTAAGCCATTCAGGTTTGGCTTCGCCATCAAGATTTCTGTTTGACCAGTCCACAATTTCCTGAGTAGTGGTAACAGAATCGCTAACTTTAGTTGAAGTGTCTACCTTAGTAGATGCACACCCCCCCCCACAAGCGTATAGGATAACGCCAGAACCGATGCAAGAATAATCTTTGCCTTTTTCATTTGAACTCCCAAAAAAGTTAATGGAACTATAAAGGCTCCAATCAACTTTTTAAATATTTTTTCTGTAGTAATCTAAAACTACAATTCCAAAAACTCACATCAAGTTTCATAAAAAACTCAATTAAAAGATTTTTGTCAAAGAGATTATAAATCTTTTTTATACATCTGTCCATAATGTTTAAGTTTAGCTGCAGGGCAAACGCATTATAAAA
>JAEDFM010000098.1 GCA_016292805.1 Treponema sp.
TTGCACCACCGATGATTGCTGTCATTGGTTTTTCTGGGTTTGTTACCATTGGCTGGATATATTTAACTTCTTTTTCCATTAAGAATCCACCAACTGATGGAACTGGCATAAATTTAGAAATAGAAGCTGTAGAAGCCTGATCGCGGTGAGCTGTACCGAAAGCGTCGTTTACGAAGATGTCTCCGTATGTAGCTAATTCTTTAGCCATTACATCCCGTTCTGCAGCATCTTTAGATGTTTCTTCTTTGTGGAAGCGAACATTTTCAAGCATTGCAACTGCACCTTCTGGAAGAGCATCAATTGCAGCTTTCTGTCCAAGGGCATCTGGAAGGAATGTAACTTCTTTTCCCAGCTTTTCAGCAAAGTATTTTACAACTGGAGCCATGCGGTTTTTACCGTTGATGAATTTTTCAGCATCAGCATCAGTCCAAGTTTTTCCAGCTTTTTCAGCTTTTTCCTGAGCTTTTTTAACGTCCTTTTTAGGATCGCCAAGGTGGCTCATAAGAACGAGAGAACGTGGGCTCTGTTCAAGGATGTATTTAATTGTTGGGAGAGCAGCCATAATACGAGTATCATCCTGTACAACTCCATCCTTCATTGGAACGTTGAAATCAACACGCATAATAATGCGTTTGCCTTTAAGATCTACATCTTTTACTGTCTTGATCATAAAAAAACTCCTATATGTAACCCGCTTTGCAGGTAATATTTACTATATAAAACTATAACAATTTTTATCCATAAATTCTAGTTTATAAAGTATTTTACAAACTCCTTTTCATATACATATCAAGGCAGGATCTGTAAACAGAATAAGCAACACTCAGATGATAGCCCAATTAATAATAGACCTTAGTTTTACCCCAACCTTGCCCTATTCGCAAATTTTCTTTTTTATTATAATTAAAATATGTTTTTCCCAACAGAAATTATTTTTGCCCCAACAGATTCCTGTAATCTACATTGTCCTCATTGCTTTGTCAGCAGAAACCCTCAAAAACTGGATATTTCAAAAGCTAAGACCTTTATTCAGTCCTGCATTGAATACACAAAAAACAACCAGCAGCCCCTTGGCAATATAGAAAAAATCGGATTTACAGGCGGTGAACCTTTTTTAAATCTAGACTTTCTTGAAGAAATAATTAAGTTTACAGTTTCCAACGATTTACTTTTTGACCAGATTATGACAAACGGCGACTGGTGGAAAACACAGGAAGACCTGTATCAAAAGCTTCAGCAGCTTTACAATGCCGGTTACGATGGAAAAATCGGCCTTAGCTGGGATAGCTTTCATGGCCAGTCCATACAAAGAATAGAAACCTTTATTTCCGCAGTCCAGCAGATTTTTGGCAGCGACGCCCTTAATATTCAGATAGTTTCAGGAGGGGAAAGCCTTCCCCTGGCTCCAGCCGGCAGCCTTCACCAAGTCCTTCAACAAGCTCAGGACAAGGCTCAGGAGCAGCCGTCTTCCGCCACCCCTTCCAGCGGGGAAAATCCCCGCAACGCCCCTTTTACAATTCCTGAATATCTGGATACTCATCATCCTGAAATTCATTACTATATTCTTCCTCAAACCTTCCAGTCCCAGAACCCACAGGCCTGGAAAGCAAAAAAATGGTTTAAAGAGGATTACTGCCAGGGGCCAGGCCAAATTTTATTTATTCATCCAGATGGAAACATTGCTCCCTGCTGCGGTTTTGCAAATGAAAATCCAGCTTTATTTATAGGAACAATAGACAACAGTTTTGAAGAAGTATTAAAAAAAGCCGGCAGCAACAAAATGATTGATATCTGTTACAACACCGGCCTTTCTAAATATAAAAAGCAGCTAAAAAAAGCAAAAATCAAGCTGCCAGGAAAAACCGCAGATATCTGTTCCTTCTGCGATTTTGTATGCAAATT
Organism: Treponema sp.; assembly: GCA_016292805.1. Lineage (GTDB taxonomy): Bacteria > Spirochaetota > Spirochaetia > Treponematales > Treponemataceae > Treponema_D. The sequence goes on from JAEDFM010000098.1 coordinate 1,903, forward strand.
CAACTAATTTTTTTTCTTCACTTATGAATTATTATAACTTATATTTATTATAGAAATAAAAAGCAAAGGAGGCCATCTATGGCAGAAATCACAATCACAGAAAAAAATTTTGAAGAAGAAGTTCTTAAATCTGATAAACCAGTTTTAGTAGACTTTTGGGCAGAATGGTGTGGCCCTTGCAAAATGATGGCTCCAGTCCTGGAAGAATTTGCCGCCGCTCACCCGGAAGTAAAAGTCGGCAAATGCAATGTTGATGACGAAATGTCCCTTTCCACAAAGTTCAACATCATGAGCATCCCAACCTTAGCTGTTTTCAAAAACGGC
>JAEDFM010000099.1 GCA_016292805.1 Treponema sp.
CTCATTTGCTCATTTGCTCATTTGCTCATTTGCTCATTTGCTCATTTGCTCATTTGCTTTTGGGAAAATAGTCTTTCGTCAGCAAAATCATATTTGTTAAATAATAAGGCACAGTTTTTTACGCAGAGAAAATTTGCGTGAAGGACTGTGCCTTTTTTTATATGGATTATCGTATGGCAGAAAATAGAAAATAGCTTTTCTTTTTGGAGCAGGGGCTAAAGTTGATTATGGATTTCCTTTGAAAATAAACGAGATGAAATTAAAAAGTTTTTGAAGAATTAGATTCTAATCCTAAAAGTGATGAAACAATAACAGTAAATTGAAGATAATTCCTATCAATGAAAAAAGAATGATTTTGTCGGGAAGTAAAGAAATTTTCTGGCTTGATTATATAAAAACAGAATTCGGAGGAATACAATGAAAAGTATTTTAAAAAAGGTTACAGGACTTGCACTTATTGCAACTCTTACATTGGGAATGTTCAGCTGTTCTAATGGTAGCACTGATGATCCTGTTATAGTACCAGAATGTGTACTTGTAACTGGCGGAACAGTAACAGGAGCTGATTACACAGACAATTACACTGGTGTGTTCCCTGCAGGAAGAGAAGTAACTTTAAGTTCTTTCTATATGGGAAAATATGAAGTTACACAGGCAGAATACAAGTCTGTAATGGAAGGACAGAAAGTAAGTGTTGGTGGAACAGAATATACACTTGCAGATTCACCATCATATTGTGTTCAGGGAAGTGCAGAATACGGTATTGATTCAGAAAAGGACCATGCAAATCATCCTGTAGAAAATGTAACCTGGTTTGATGCAGTATATTACTGCAATGCATTGAGTGCAAAAGAAAACTTAGATCCATGCTATACAATTTCTGTAACAGAAGTAAGCAGCGGGCATATTACTGTAGCAACTGTTGAATATGACAAAACAAAGAACGGCTACCGCCTCCCGACAGAAGCAGAATGGGAATATGCAGCTCGTGGCGGAGACACAACAAAACCAGACTGGAACTATACTTTTAGCGGGGCAAACAAGGCAGAAGGAACTTCATACAATTATCGAGAGAATGCCGGATTGGACAGTGTAGGCTGGTATTGCCACAACAACATTTCTGGAACAACAGGAGATACAGAAGTAACAAACTCTGCTGAAGGAAAAGGTACACACGAAGTAGGCAAGAAGGCTGCAAACGCACTTGGCATTTATGACATGAGCGGAAATGTTAGGGAATGGTGTTATGACTGGTATGATGAAAGCACATCAAATGAGACCGTGACCGACCCTGCCGGTGCATCTTCTAGCCATTCCCGCGTCTGCCGCGGTGGTAGTTGGTTTAGCTACGCTTACAACGCGTCTGTTTCTCACCGTTACTACTACAAACCGATTAGCCAGTACAATAACCTAGGCTTCCGTGTTGTGCGTACTGCAAAGTAAATTTTGCAGAATCTGTAAGGAAATTATTGAACAACCTCCGCATTTACGTAGGTGCGCTACCAGTTCTAATTAAATTTTAAATGCCCTACGGGCAGAAAAATGAAATTACGGAACCGTCGGTGCCTCTTATGGCAATAACCGTGCCAACCGCGGTGGTAGTTGGTATAACAACATTCCCCAGTGCAGACGAATTGAGCCACGACCGGTTCGTGCAGAGGTGATATTGACTGTTTTCAATTTGTCCATGGTCAGGATTACATTCCCAGGCAATTAATGATGAGTTTATGAACTCTGAAGAGCACAGCCTCGCACATTGTTAGTTTTACATATTGACAATCATCTATATATTGCTTATATTGATATATATAGACAGTTATCAATATGAGGTGATTATGACAGAAGAAAAAATCAGTGAGCTCTGCAAGGCTTTAGGGGATCCTAATCGTCTTAAAATCATAAAACTGCTTACAGACGGTGAACAGTGTGCCTGTAAATTACTGGAAGCTTTTCAGATTACTCAACCAACACTTTCACATCATATGAAAATCCTTTCTGAAACAGGACTGGTATCTAGTCGCAAAGAAGGGAAGTGGACTTACTATTCCATTAGCTGCTGTATGTTCAAGGAATTCAAAGCTTATTTTGATTCAATCACCTGCTATAAAGACAGACATGATCATTCTGAATGCTGCTGTGGAGGTAAATAATGGTCTGGGATTTTATTCAAAATCAGCTCCTTGGAATGAAGTGGCTTACTGTTTTAATTCAGAAACTGCTGACTG
>JAEDFM010000011.1 GCA_016292805.1 Treponema sp.
AAGGCCAGCATGGCGGCAATAAAGGAGGCGCACTCTACATCGGCGATGGTGGCGCCGGAGCGCAGGGCGAGCGGCGACTGGGAAGGGGAGGCTGCGCCGGGCTTGGTTGAGCTGGCACCGAGGGCGAGCGGCGACTGGGAAGGGGAAGTGGCGCTGGGGCCTAGGTTGAGCACTGGCTTGGCAGGGGAAGCATCACCGGGCACAGTGGTAAGCGGCGACTGGGAAGGGGAGGTTGCGCCGGTACGTGGAGTGTCGCTCTCCGTATACCAGCGCAAAAACTGGCTGGGGTCGGCATTTACAAAAGAGGCAACTTCGTATTTTAGGGCAAGTTCTTGCAGACGTGATTTTAATACTGATGTCATTTCTAAATTCTCCCTGAACGCTGAACTCCCAGTGGGCGGTCTGTGCGGGCTTCGTGGCGAATTATAATCCATGCCCATATATCAAGAACAATTACCATAATAAAAAAGTAATTTCCGTAGCCTGCTTCTTTTGCAGGTGTAGAAAGCAGAAAATCGTAGGCTCCGTGAATAAGGGTTGGAATTGCTATGGTATACAAGCTCATAAAAAACTGCCGGATTTTATGGTTCTGCATTTTATGATTTTTTGCCCGGCTTAAGTAATAGCCCATAAAAACGCCAAAAGTGGTATGACCTGGAATTGCAAAAATGGCGCGACCAATGGAAACCTGTGTGCCAAACTGAATTACATACAGTACATTTTCTAAAGCTGCAAAACCTAATGACGATGCAACTGCATAAACAATTCCATCATAGCGGTAATCAAAATGGGGACTGCGCCATACAAAAATTAACAGTACTATCAGTTTGATAAATTCTTCTATAAGTCCGACTCCAAGAAAGTTGTGAACTTTTTCGTAAGCTAAAGTTTCGGGAGTGTAGAACTGGGTAATTATCTGGGTTGCAATTTTTTCTAAAATACCGGCTAAAGGGGCAAAAACTGCGCCCATTAAAAGAACAAATAAAACGAAACCAAGAGGTTCTCTATCTGCACGGTCTTTTTTGTAAACATATCTGAAAACCAGAACTACTGGTAACAGAGCTGGGAGAAGAATGAAGTAGAATAAATATTTAAATTCAGGATTTGAAAACATTATACATATTCTATAAAAAAAACTCGGGACTTAAAATAGATGGCGAAATTTTAGCCAATAAGTGGTTTCTGTTTTTTACTTACTGGTTCGCAGGTAAGCATTACGCCTAACTTTTTGAAGATTTTGCGGTCAATTTCGCTAAGCATAACTGTTGTATGAACCTGGCAGCCTTTTAAGTTTGGAAGCTGATCCAAAGCCTTTTTGCAGTTTTCGTCTGTTTTAGAAAGCATTGCAAGGGCAACCAGAACTTCGTCTGTGTGGAGGCGAGGGTTGTTGCCGGCAAGGTAAGTAACCTTCATTTTCTGGATTGGTTCAATCATTTCTTTTGGAATAAGTTTTACTTTGTGGTTAATTCCTGCCAGGTGTTTTGTGGCGTTCAGAATAAGAGCGGCACTTGTACCAAGTAAATCTGATGTAGCAGAAGTAATGATTGTTCCGTCCTGAAGTTCAATTGCGGCACAAACTGTTTTATCTTTTGCGGCTCGTTCTTTTGCTGCAACTGTTACGCGACGATAATCTGTTGTAATGCTTTCCTGTTGCATCAAAAGTTCAATCTTGCTTACCTCATCTTCTGAAGCATTTCCTTCTACTAAATTATTTAAAGTTGCGTAGTAGCGGCGGATGATTTCCTGGCGGCTTGCTTCGCGGCATGCATCGTCATCGTAAATACAAAGACCGGCCATGTTTACACCCATGTCTGTTGGCGATTTGTATGGATTGCTTCCGTAGATACCTTTGAAAATAGCATCCAAAACTGGGAAGATTTCAATGTCGCGGTTGTAGTTTACGGTTGTTTTTCCGTAAGCTTCCAGGTGCCATGGGTCAATCATGTTTACATCGTTTAAGTCGGCTGTGGCAGCTTCGTAGGCAACATTTACTGGATGCTTAAGTGGAATATTCCAGATTGGGAATGTTTCGAATTTAGCATAACCGGCTTTTACACCACGTTTATTTTCGTGATAAAGCTGGCTTAAACAAGTAGCCATTTTTCCAGATCCTGGACCTGGTGCTGTAATTACAACTAATGGGCGAGTTGTTTCAATATAATCGTTTTTACCAAAACCTTCGTCGCTGGCAATTAATGGTACATTTGAAGGGTAACCAGGAATTACATAATGATAGTAAGCCTTGATTCCCATTTTCTTAAGCTTGTTGCGGAAAGCTTTTGCTGCTTCCTGACCTGTGTAGTGAGTGATTACAACGCTTCCTACCATAAGACCTTTGTTCTGGAATTCATCGCGAAGGCGTAAAACATCTTTATCGTAAGTAATTCCCAGGTCGCCCCGAACTTTATTTTTTTCAATATCTACAGCGCTGATTACAATTACAATTTCTGCCACATCGGCAAGCTGCATAAGCATCTGTAATTTGCTGTCTGGCTGGAAACCAGGAAGTACGCGTGAAGCATGGTAGTCGTCAAAAAGTTTGCCACCAAATTCCAAATAGAGTTTATCGCCAAACTGAGCGATTCTTTCTTTAATGTGTTGTGATTGAATTTTAAGGTATTTGTCGTTATCGAATCCGTTTTTCATACGGAAATTCAGTATATCGTGTTTTTGTTAAATTGAAAATGGGGACAGACCTTGTTTTCCCAACCTTAAATCAAAGCCTCTTTTTTATTTCCATCAAAGCCCAGGTTTTCATAGAACTTATGGGCTTCTTTGCGCTGGCAACCGCTTTGTAAAATCATTTTGTGTAAGCTGACGAAATTCAATTTTTGAAATAACCATTGCAATCTCCGGTTTTTATAAAACTTTTTCCATTAAAGCAAAACGGCCTTTGCGCCAGTCTGCATAGCCCACAATTTTGTATCCCAGTTTTTCATACATTTTCTGGGAGTAAGGTCTGTCCCCGTTGTGTTTGTTGTGTTGGGAGTAAGGTCTGTCCCCGATTGTTTCTGTCCTCGGTTGTTTTATGGTATAATATTTTTAATGGGAAGCGGGCATATTGGCATACATTTGGGACATAAAAAAGGAAGCTGTGAATGAAGAAGCTGTCTGAGGCACTATGCATTTTGTAAACGCTAAATCGATTTTATCTGCTCATAACGGAATGAATCTCTACAGAGGCTGTACCCACGGCTGCATTTATTGTGACAGCCGCAGCTTGTGTTACCACAATCCAATTCCTTTTGAAGACATTGAAGTTAAACAAAATGCAGCGGAACTTTTAGAAGACCGCCTTCGCCGCAAACGAGAAAAATGCATGATTGGAACAGGTGCCATGTGCGACCCATACATGCATTGTGAAAAAGAACTTGGTCTTACCCGCCGCTGCCTGGAAATAATTGACCGCTACGGTTTTGGCCTTGCAATTCAGACTAAGTCTGATTTGATTATGCGGGACATAGATCTTTTAGAAAACATCAACAAAAAAACAAAGTGTGTAGTACAAATGACTCTTACCACCTACGACGAAGCCTTATGCCGCAAAATAGAGCCTAATGTCTGCACAACTCGTCGCCGCTACGAAGTGCTAAAAGAAATGCAGGCTCGCAGAATTCCAACTATCGTGTGGATGACACCGGATCTTCCATATATTAACGACACAGAAGAAAATTTAAACGGTATTCTTGGGTACTGTAAGGACGCTGGTGTAAAAGGGATAATTAAATTTGATTTTGGAGTAACCTTGAGGGAAGGGGACCGGGAATATTTATACCAGTGTTTTGATAAGGATTTCCCAGGCATGAAGCAATTGTATCAGCAGAAATTTGGTAACGCCTACATTGTTCCAAGCCCTAACCATAACCAGCTTATGGCAAAATTTCGCAGTTTTATACGGGAGAACAATTTGCTGATGGATAACCAGTGCTTTGAATATATGCATCAGTTTCCAAAAAAAGAAGCTCCAATGCCAATTCAAGGGGAACTGGATTTTGGAGCCTTTGATTAATTCTGATGATTTTATGTATTGAGCCAAACGGGAGTCGAACCCACGACCTTCCGCTTAGGAGGCGGATGCTCTATCCAACTGAGCTACTGGCTCTAAATTATTTTTTCCATTTTATTATGTTGATAAGTAATTTTCTAGTGGTATAATTAATAGAATTATTTATAGGAGAATCAAAATGGAATTGATTTACGGAATCAAAGACAAACCAAGTTTTGGTAAAACTGTTTTGTTTGCCATTCAGCAGCTTCTTGCTATTATGGCAGCTACAATCGCTGTTCCTGCAATTGTAGGTAATGGACTTTCAGCTTCTGCAGCACTTTTTGGTGCAGGTGTTGGTACATTTGTTTATTTGCTTTTTACTAAAAGCGCTTCTCCGGTATTCCTGGGAAGCTCTTTTGCTTTTATAGGCTCAATGTTCAGCGCATTTGGTGGTGCTGCTTCTTTGGCAATAGGCTACTGGGGACTTATCATTGGTGCATTAATGGCTGGTTTAGTTTATGTAATCATTGCTGTTATTGTTAAATTCTGTGGCGTAAAATGGATTGATATTCTTATGCCTCCTGTAATCATTGGTCCTACAGTTTCTATTATTGGTTTAAGCCTTTCTGGAAACGCTGTTGGCGATTTGATGAAATCATCTGTTGAAGGTGGAAGCGCCTATGTTGCACTTATCTGTGGTCTTGTTACTCTTGCTGTAACTATGCTCTGTTCAACATATTCTAAAAAAATCGGCCGTTTGATTCCATTCATCATTGGTATTTGTGCTGGTTATGTTTTGGCATCTATTTTTGCTGTAATTGGTACTCTTGCTGATAAACCTGCTTTAGTTGTAATCAATTACAGTGCTTTGAAGGCTTTGAACTTTAAGACTGTAAGCGGATACATTTCTCTTCCTAAGTTTACATTCCTCCTTGGTGGTGCTGAAGGTCTTAAGGGAATTACAGGTTCTTACCTTCTTACAATTTTTGCTGCTTATGTTCCAGTTGCTTTTGTAGTATTTGCTGAACACTTGGCAGACCATAAAAACCTTTCTGCAATTATTGGTCAGGATCTTCTTAAAGAACCAGGTCTTACACGCACACTTTTAGGGGATGGTGTTGGTACTATGGTTTCAACTTTATTTGGTGGATGTCCAAATACAACTTACGGTGAATCAATTGGTTGTGTTGCTATTACTCGTAATGCTTCAACAATTACAATCTGGTTCTGTGCTTGTCTTTGTATCATCTTCTCTTTAATTTCACCATTAGTATCTTTGCTTGAAACTATCCCTTCTTGTGTAATGGGTGGTGTTTGTATTGCTCTTTATGGGTTCATTGCTGTATCTGGATTCAAGATGTTCCAGAAAGTTGACCTTAACAAAAACCGCAACCTCTTCGTTGCATCAGTTATCTTCATTACTGGTGTAGGTGGAATGGTTGTTAGCTTCGGTAAGGTTGAAATCCGTACTGTAGCTTGTGCATTAATCCTTGGTATTCTTACAAATGTAATGCTTTCTAAGGAAAAAGATGAAGCAGCAAATGCTGAATAAGTAACTGTCTGACTAAAAAAGCTGTCTGTTTATATAACAGGCAGTTTTTTTTGTTTAAAAATACAATTTTATCATTTATAATTTTTAAATAAACTGAATTTCTTCAGTAAATATTAAAAAACTAAAGGATTACAAAATGATTGCAATCACAATTCTTCTTCTTGTAGTTTTCTTTGCCGTAATGATTGGTGTAGGAATTTACTCTCGCCGCCATGCAACCGATGTAAACGGTTTCGTTCTTGGTGGTCGTGGTGTTGGTCCATGGCTCACAGCTTTTGCTTTTGGAACATCATATTTCTCTGCTGTTATCTTTGTTGGATACGCAGGTCAGTTTGGCTGGCTTTTCGGTCTTGCTTCTACTTGGGCAGGTCTGGGAAATGCCTTTATTGGTTCACTTCTTGCATGGAATATTCTTGGTCGTAGAACTCGTATTATGACTCAGCACATTGATGCAAAAACAATGCCAGATTATTTTGGAAAACGATTTGATTCAACTCCACTTAAAATTGTAGCTTCCCTCATCGTATTTGTATTCCTTATTCCATATACAGCTTCCCTTTACAATGGATTGTCTTCTTTGTTTGGTCTTGTATTTAACATTCCATACTGGGTTGTAATTCTGATTATGGCTGTTCTTACAGGTTTCTATGTAATCTTTGGTGGTTACATGGCTACTGCAATTAATGACTTTATTCAGGGTATTATTATGCTGGTTGGTATTGTTGCAGTAATTGGTGCAGTTGTTACACAGAACGGTGGTCTTTTGGCTGCTACTCAGAAACTTTCTGCAGTTCCTGCTGCCGGATGGACAGGTGGTGCTTATACATCATTCTTTGGTCCAGATCCTGTATTCCTTCTTTTTGTTGTAATTCTTACTTCTCTTGGTACATGGGGACTTCCACAGATGGTTGGTAAGTTTTATGCAATTAAGAGTGAAAACGATATTCACAAGGGAACAGTTATTTCTACAGTATTCGCAATTATTGTAGCTGGTGGCTGTTACTTCCTTGGTGGTTTTGGTCGTCTCTATGCAGATAAGATTTCTTACTCTGCAAGCGGAAAACCTCTCTTTGATACAATCGTTCCAGCTATGCTTTCTACATTGGCTCCAGTAATTATTGCAGTTGTAATCGTACTTGTACTTTCTGCTTCAATGTCTACACTTTCTTCTTTGGTTCTTACATCAAGCTCAACATTCACTTTGGATGTAATTAAACCAGCTTCTAAGAAAGAAATGACAGAAAAGAAACAGGTATTAATTATGAGAATCTTCATTGTATTCTTCATCATTGTTTCTGCTGTTATTGCTATTATTAAAGATGCTAACCCTGGTGTTACATTCATTGCACAGATGATGGGTGTTTCTTGGGGTGGTCTTGCAGGTGCATTCCTTGCTCCATATTTATACGGTCTTTACTCAAAGAAAGTAACAAAGGCTTCGGTTGTAGTATGTTTCATTTGGGGAACAGGACTTGCTATTACTCAGTTTGCAATTTCTATGGCTGGTGTAGATGTTGCTGCATGGCCTTCATTCTTTGCACTTATGTTCAAAACAAGTATCCATTCAGGTGCATTTGCTATGATTGGCGGCCTTATTATTGTTCCATTAGTAAGCTTGTTTACTAAGAAACCAAGCAATGAATTCGTAGACAAGATTTTTGCCTGCTACGACCAGAAAGTTCAGACTTCTGTAAAAGAATCACTTGGTGAATAAGATAATTGAAAATTAGCAATTGAGAATTGTTAGTTAAGAAGCGGTCCATCTGGTTTTGGGGGCCGCTTTTTTATTGCAAAAGGAATTCTGTAATCAGGTGATTTACATATGACAGTTGAAGCGGAGTTTCTGAAGTTTCAAATGTGACAAGCAGATTTTTGCCAAGAATGTAATCTTTGTTATGATACAGCGCAATTTTTTCCACGGCATTACATGCATACTCAGGGTCATCCATAATACCGAAATGCTCCCATATATATTCCTGATGATTGTGGGGATTCAAGCAGGTGAAATCTGGGTGAAGAGTTATGGTTTGTGAAATTTTAATGGGTTTTTCATAATGGTATAGTATACCGTAATGCTCCAGCTGATTTGCAATAATGATTTCAGATTTGGACCGAACTCGCTGGCCACGGCTGGTAAATAGTTCAGGTGTGTATGATAGAAAAGGCTTTTGTGGATAGGTTTGATTTTGCCATGCAGACAGAAACTGAGCATTTGTAGGGGCAACCGGAGTTATAAAAAGTTGCTTTCCCGGGTGGAGCTTTCCGTAGGAAGCTTCCAGTGGCTCTGGAGTGTATTGCTTTAGAAAACTGTGAATAGCTTTTGTGTTTTTGGAAAGTAATTTTATGCTAGTCTGGCAATAATCTCGCTGACACAGGTTTGTGATAAGTGTGTTTTCGGTTTTGGAAAGATATTTTCCATTTGTGTCGTTTTTTTTGGAAATAAGATAGTAGTAAAACCTGGTGTTTCGTTTATTTATGCGAAGATTGCCTTTTAAGTTTAATTTATTTTGGAGTTGCTGGCGGAGTTTCCCTAGAACTGTCAGATTTTCCTTATAAATCTCCCGAAGTTTTTCCAGAATTTCCTTTTCTGTCATATAATTCTCCTTGTGGTGTGGTTTTATATTATTATTATGGCCAGAGTTACAGTGTTTTCGGCAAAACTAATGGGCAAAAATTGTAAAATGTAAGATAAATGGCGGGAAAGTTGAGATTTATCCTACAACTTACTGCTGAAAGTTAACTTTTACCAAAAACTGTGTAGGATAAAATTGGAAAAGCACCAGATTTATATGACCATTTTGGTGCAAATCGGCGGTTTGGAAGGGGAAGTTCAGTTTTTGTATAGGATAAATTGCAAAAACAAGAGGATTTATCTTACAAAATCCCAATTTTAGGCTTATCCAATACCGCCAGACTCCAATACCTGTAAGATAAATTCCAAAAAAAAGAAAAATTATCTTACAATTCCTCCAAACTTCAACTCTAACTCCTAACTCCGGTAATCCGCACTGAAGTACATCTACTTACCAACAACGAATCAGCCTTCCACAATACACTGAAAAAGCAACTGCTCTTGAAGATAATTATTATGTCTTATAAATATTGCAGTTGCCATCTAAAAAAAACGCCGCGGATTACCAGACTAAGGACAACCTTATACAACTGGAATCGCCGGGGCTAAAAAATCCAATTACATCGAAAATCTGAAACTGGCAAAGTTTCTGAAAGACTTTAATTCCTAAAGCCATCCCCAGTAAAATTTTCAGTCCACTATTTAAAAAAAATCGTCAAAGTGGTAATTTATCCACATTATGAATAAATATGTTAAACGATATTTAATAGATGCTATGTCAGGAATGGCTCAGGGGCTTTTTGCTTCTTTGCTCATTGGAACAATCATTAAAACTTTAGGACAGCAGCTTTTACGCCTTAATGTAAATCCTGTTTTCCAGTTTTTAGTTGATGCAGGAAACTTTGCCACAGAAGCTCATGTAGTTGGTGCTGCAATGGCCGTAGGAATTGGCTTTGCAATGCAGGTTCCAGCCCTTGTACTTTTCAGTCTTGTTGCCGTAGGTGCCGCTGCCAATGTTACTGGTGGCGCCGGTGGCCCGCTGGCAGTTTTGCTTATTGCAATTATTGCTGCCGAAGCAGGCCGTCTTGTAAGCAAAAAAACTAAGGTGGATATTATTGTTACACCTGCAGTTACAATTCTTGTAGGAGCTCTCCTTACAGTTTTGACCGCCCGCTACATAGGTATGGCTGCCAGCTCAGTTGGAAAGTTCGTAGTTTGGACAACAAAACTTCACCCATTCTGGATGGGAATCCTTGTTTCAGTAATTATTGGTATTGCTTTGACATTACCAATCAGTTCAGCCGCAATTTGTGCCGCTTTTGGTCTTACCGGTCTTGCAGGTGGTGCCGCAGTTGCCGGCTGTTGTGCACAGATGGTTGGTTTTGCAATCCTCAGCTTCCGCGAAAATCGCTGGGGCGGACTCCTTTCTCAGGGTCTTGGAACTTCAATGCTCCAGATGCCAAACATCGTAAAAAATCCTAAAATCTGGCTTCCACCAATTTTGGCTTCAGCAATTACAGGCCCATTGGCAACCTGCGTTTTCAAAATGGAAATGAACGGTGCCGCAGTAAGTTCAGGTATGGGTACTTGTGGATTAGTAGGTCAGATTGGCGTAATTACCGGCTGGTTCACTCCAAGTGAAGTTGCAATGGGCCACGGTGCCACAGCAATTAACCCAGGCTTTATGCAGTGGTTCGGTCTCTTAATGATTTGTTTCGTTCTCCCTGCAGTTTTGACATGGGCCTTTGGACTTTTGTTCCGCAAAATCGGCTGGATTAAAGAAGGCGACCTTTCTTTAGACAACGAACCTCGTGGCGTAAACAGCAAAACAGTTGTGGAAGAAGAAAAATAGTCTTCAGTCATAAGTCATCAGTCGTCAGAATGATGATGTAAGAAGAGGCATCGTGGATGTGAAGAAAACTTCATGTTCACGGTGCCTTTTTTATTTAAAACTCATAATCGGGGTCTGTTCCCCTTGCATCAAAAACCCTCTGACGACTGATGACTGAAGACTGAAAATTCTCCCCTCCCAACTATAAACTCTCCCTAAAAAATGCTATAATGTCCTTTCAATGAATTACGAAAATCCATTAATTGTACAGGGCGACCGTTCTCTTTTACTTGATGTTCATGCTCCATTGGCAGAAGAATGCCGTAACGATTTAATTCCATTTGCAGAACTGGAAAAATCCCCTGAGCACTTACACACATATAAGCTTTCCCCACTTTCTTTGTGGAATGCGGCCAGCGCAGGTTTTAGTGCTGACGATGCGGTTTCTGTTCTTCAAAAATATGCCCGCTATGATGTTCCACAGTCTATTGTAATGTGGATTAAAGAAATTTCCAGCCGTTTTGGAAAACTTCGTCTTATTGAAGGACCAGATATTGAAGTGCCTGCAAAAGAAGGTTCGGCTGAAAAAATCATAGAGCATTATCTTTATCTTGTTTCTGATGGACTTCCTGTATTTAAGGAAATTGGTGCCAATCGTGCAGTTAAGCAGCTGGTTACAATTGCAACCGGGGACGCACCTGAAAATTCATATTTATTAAAACTTACTGACCGTGGAACTATTAAGCAGCTTTTACTTCAGGCGGGCTGGCCTGTAAAGGATGAAGTTCAGCTTGGTGATGGCGAACCATTAGATGTTAGTCTTCGCACAGAAACTTCTCACGGAAAACCTTTAAATATCCGCGAATATCAGAAAAATTCTGCAAAGGCTCTTGTTGGCGATAAAGGTCCTGGTACTGGATTCGGAACAATTGTTCTTCCTTGTGGTGCCGGAAAAACTATTGTAGGCATGACCATTATGGACATGCTTAAAACATCAACTCTTATTATCACAACAAATATTTCTGCTGTTCATCAGTGGATTGATGAACTTCTGGATAAAACAAATCTTACTGCCGATCAGATTGCAGAATACTCTGGTGAAAATAAAGAAATAAAACAGGTAACTGTGGCAACTTATCAGGTTCTTACATGGAGGCCAGATAAGGAGGGTCCATATCCTCATTTTTCAATTTTCCATGAGCGACCCTGGGGTTTAATTATTTATGATGAAGTTCATATGTTGCCAGCTCCTGTATTCCGTGTTGTAGCTGAGCTTCAAGCTGTTCGTCGTGTAGGTCTTACAGCAACTCTTGTTCGCGAAGACGGTTGCGAAGGTTATGTATTCAGTCTTGTTGGTCCAAAGCGTTACGATGTTCCTTGGAAGGAATTGGAACGGGATCATTGGATTGCCAGTGCAGAATGTATTGAAGTTCGTATAGATTTACCTGTGGCTAAAGAAATTGATTACGCGGTTTCTACTGCTCGGGAAAAACATAAAATTGCAAGCATGAATCCAGATAAGATTCCTGTAGTAAAACAGATTATCGAAAAATATCCGGAAGATAAGATTCTGGTAATTGGTCAGTATTTGGAACAGCTGGATGAGATTAAAGAAATGCTTGGTTGTCCAATTATTACTGGTAAAACTCCAAATGCGGAGCGCGATAAAATCTATGCAGATTTCCGTTCTGGTGCAATCAGGGTTCTTATTGTTTCTAAGGTTGCAAATTTTGCCATCGACTTACCAGACGCATCTCTTGCCATTCAGGTTAGTGGAACTTTTGGCAGCCGTCAGGAAGAAGCTCAACGACTTGGTAGAATTTTACGGCCTAAAGAACGCAAGTCCAGATTCTTTACTATAATTACAAGAAATACTGTAGAAGAAGAATTTGGTTCTAACCGTCAGAAGTTCCTTGCAGAACAAGGTTATGAATATAAAATTGTAAGATACACTGGAGAAATAGAAGCGGATGAATAATAATGAAATTGAAAACTGGCAGGAAGCCATTTCATCTTTGCCAGATAAATCTTTTTTTAATATTATGCGCCTTTATTTGGGAGAAGTTAAAACTCCTTATAATAAGCTGAACCTTGTTAGTCAGCTTGCCAGTTTTATTAAGCAGGAAAAAAACACAAAGGCAATTCTTACATTGCTTAATCAGACTGATGTAAAAATCCTTACAGCTATTTCCTTGATTTCAAAAGTATCTAAAGAAACTTTAATTGAATTTTTTAAAGGCAGTTATTCTGTTGGTGAAATTTATTCTGAAGTTATAAACCTAAAGGAACGCCTTGTAATTTATTCCCGACAGGATGAATATTCTGATAAGGAATTTCTCTATATCAACCCTTTCCTTAAGGATGCAATCAAACCATATTTAAGTCTTAAACTGGTTTTGCCGGAGGCTGCTGTAACTTCTTTTTCAACAGAAGATATTTTTACTTTGTCACCTAATTTTATTGCTGGCTTTGTTTCTTACATTAAGGTTCGTGGAATTGCCTGCAAAGCTGACGGCACAATCAAAAAAAATGACATTAACCGACTGGAAGCAATTTTCCCAGGCAGGCTTAATTGTTTACAGTTTTTGATGAATGGCTTTATTAATCTGAATCTTGTAAAAGAGAACGATAAAGGGTTTGAGATTGATGCTAAGCGTTTTGACGGTTTTGCGGCGCTGGCGGAAAATGTGCAGTATGCTCTGTTGAGTGCAGCCTCTGTTTCTCGTTTTAGTAAAGACGGATTAAAAAAAGAAGCTCAACTTTTACTGGACTGCATTGCTTCAATTCCAGAAACAGGTTTTACTCGTGATTCAATTCTTCGCCTTGCCTTCCTGGTTGGCAGCTACACAGAAGATGGAAATGCCTTTGCTAAAAAAGGCCGCTTTAGCCAGATGCTTGCCGCTGCTCGTAGCGAAGATGGCACCGACGCCGTACAGAACGCAGACCTTTTAGACAGAATGATTGATTCGGCTATTGAGTTCGGACTTCTTGTAAAGCTGGGCAATAACGAAGAAGGCAACGGTGTTTATGGCAGGGGGCAGTTTAATTCTGTTATTTCTTCTACTGGCTCTGAACCAAAGGTTTTGAATATTGATTCTACTTTCACCGTTTCTCTTATGCCTGGTCTTTCCTTAAAAGCCCTGCTGCCACTTACAGCATTTTTGATTATTAAAAAGTGCGAAGTTGTAACTGAATTCGAAATTACCAGACAGTCTGCTAGTGCCAGCTTTGATAACGACTGGACTCCAGAATTGATTTTTGAAGAAATGGAAAAATATACTTATTACCAGCTTCCACAGAATTTAAAAATCAACATTACGGAATGGTACAATTCCTATTCTTCAGCAACTTTATATCATGGTTATGTATTAAAGGTAACAGAAGGCAATATTACATTTGCAGAGAATAATCCTAAAATAAAAAAATATATTAAGGAAAAACTAGCCGAAGGAATTTATCTTTTGAACATTCCAGTTGATGCAAACATTTCTTCCTTTATAAATGAAAGTGGACTGGATTTTCTTGGTAATGTTAAAGAACCAGCTTTTGCTTCTGAATATACTACTTTCCCAGTTTTGCGTAACGGTCAGAGTTTAAGTCTTTTTAATACTGCTGGTTCTCAGGATTATGTTAAGACTTCAACATCAGCTGCAGATGAGCTTTTAAAATTGTTACAGAATAGTCTTGCAGAAGCGGATTTGGATTTGAATAAAAAAGAAAGTCTGGAACATCGAATAGCAAACAGAATGATTCTTTCTGAAGAGCATATGTACAAGGCTTCCATTAAAACTGAAATTCTTGAAGCTGACGGAATGGATTTTGCGGGAAAGGTTCACTTAATTGATGCCACAATTAAAGATAAAGAAATGATGGAAATTCAAATGCCAGAAGCTAATGGCAGCGGTAAGTTCTTTACAATGGTTGGATATCCGCTGATTCTGGCTAAGCAACCTGGAGAAGCTGTACTGCGTTTTCAAGTGGAACCAACAAAAGAAATTGCTACAATTCTTGTTGGCCGCATTACTCACCTTAGACGGTTACGCTTTTAGTTTTTCTTAGCCTTCTGTTTCATAAGCTTTTTAGTAATATACATTTCTGCATCGGCTCGTTTTGTAACATCACTAATATTTTTATCAATTGCGGAATTAAAAACAGCCATACCCATAGCAATAGAAATATTTTCTGAAAGCTGACTTATAAACTTTTTATAAAGTTCTTCTCTGTTGTCAAAATCCTGACCATAAAGGAAGATGGCAAATTCATCGCCCCCAATTCTAAATACAGGACTGTGCTGATATGTTGTACAAATAATACGACTGGCATTTATAAGAAGCTCATCTCCTGCTTTATGACCTAAAGTATCATTTGTAATTTTAAGATTATTAACATCACACATACAAACTGCAAAGCCCTGCAGATTTCCAGAAGAAATTTCGTTTTCAATTTTACGCTGTCTTTCAATAAATGCAGTTCTGTTACCAACTCTTGTAAGCTCATCTCTGTTTGCCTGACTTAATGCAGCCTTAAGTTTTTCTGCCTGCTTTACAGAACGCATGCGCATACAGCTAAGCAGGGTTTTAATTACCTGATTCATTTCCAAAGGCTTTGTAAGATGAGCATTCATACCAGCATTCATAGAATTACGGATATCTTCTTCAAATGCATTTGCAGTAATTGCAATGATTGGAATTACAGATGCCTCTGTTCTGGCAAGACTTCTGATTTCCTTTGTTGCTTCAAGCCCGTTTTTAACAGGCATAATAATATCCATAAGAATTGCATCAAAACTGTTTGGTTCTGAAGCATTGAATAATTCTACGGCTTCCAGACCATTTGTTGCAGTAGTAACAATTGCTCCTTCGCTTTCAAGTAATTCCTGTTCACTTTTTAAGTTAATAGGATTATCTTCTGCTAAAAGAATTCTAACTCCCGCAAGATTTCTCTGCCCTGTAGATTCCTGGGCCCGTCTTGCCGCTGCAGTTTTATCATCAATCGCAAATGGCATTTCTATTGTAAATGTTGAGCCTTTGCCTAATTCACTTTCAACACCAATAGAACCGCCCATTAATTCAATAAGGGATTTTGCAATTGACATTCCAAGTCCGCTGCCTTTATGATCTGAATGTGGAACAACATTTTCCTGAGAGAAGTTTTCCCAAATGTGCCCTAGAAAATCTTTGCTCATTCCAATACCGTTATCTTCAATCTGGAAACGGTAGGTTACAGTTTTATTTCCAGTTCCAATCTGCTGGATTCTAAAAATAATTTTTCCATCTTCATCACTGGTAAACTTAATTGCATTTCCAAGAATATTTACAATTGCCTGGCGCAAATGAAGTTCATCACCAAGCACAAATGGATAATCAAAATGTTCAAATTCAGAAACAATTTTTATATTACGGTTTATCAGCTGACCGGAAATAATAGAAAGACATCCATCTGCAAAAGAAAGGATGTTCATAGGTTTATGTGCAATTTCAACTTTTTTATGTTCAATGTGATTAATATCCAGAATATCGTTTACAAGGGAAAGCAGGTGATACGAAGATGTTGTTACATTTTCAAGACATTCAGAAATTTTGAAAGGATTGTTTATATTTTTCTTTGCCAGCTCTGTCATTCCAATTACACCATTAATAGGAGTTCTGATATCATGTGACATTCTGGAAAGGAATTCAGATTTTGCTTCATTTGCTTTTTCTGCTTTTTCTTTTGCCAGCTGCAAATCTTTCTGATGTTTTAATTCCTTGCGAATTTCTTTATCTTTTTCGGCCACACCAGCAACTGCCTGTTTAGGTTCTCCATCGGCCCAGTCTCCAACTCGTACCCATTTGAGCTCGCAGTATTTTCCATAAGAATTTCTGTAAATCCGTTCAAGGCGTGGTTTTGTAGAAAGCTGTGTAAAAAGAACTTCTGGTGAACAATAGCGGGTAAAAGCATTTCTATCTTCTTCTCGTGTTATAGTAGCAGAATAAGCACTAACAGCTTGTTTGTAATCCATTTCCTGATTCAGAGGAAGATTAAGCAAGGTTTTTATTTGTGGTGTAAGGATTAATGGAACTGTGGTAAGCTTATCAAAATCAACTAAAAATACATTTGAATATTCGGATGCTAAGAAGCTCAAAATCAGCTGTTTTTGTTTAGATTCAATTTCCCGTCTTATTTCATCATCAAGACTTTTAGAAAGTAATACAGAAAGAATATCACCAGAACGGCTTTTAATAAAAATGGATTTTGTTTCAACCCAATGCTGTGTTCCATTTGGTTCAAAGTATGGATGACGCAAGGCTGGACTTTCGTCCTTTGTATTTGCAAGTTTTAAAAGATGTGTGCGGTTAAATGCAGAAAGGAATTTATCCCTGCTTTTTCCTTCAGGAATGGACTGGCTAAAAGCAAACAGAAGACTGTCATAATCACCTTTGTTCGTAGCAGATAGAACATTGGAATCCTGAACTTCAATTTCCTGATAATAGTTCTGTGACAGATTACAATAAAAAAGGACTGGATAAATTTTACCCATGGTGCGAATAAGTATTTTTGAATATTCGTCTAATTCTTTTCTTGTATTCATAAACTTTTTTTATGTTTCCTCTCCAACTTAATTATAAATAACATTATTATAGTTTGTAAATACGAGTTTATTCTGATTATAAAAAATGATAACATTAATTGAGGTCACATATGCTTTTAAAAAAATCAGATAAAGATTCAGTAAAAATTACTTCAGATGTTTTAAAGAAGGGTGGAATTGTAATTATTCCTACAGATACAGTTTATGGTTTTAGTGGAATTGCTGCCTGTACAAATAAGGACGGTAAAACTACAGACGCTGTAATCCGGGAGATTAAGGGGCGTTCTGAAACTAAGCCTTTAATTCAGTTGATTGCCAAGCCAGAAGATATTCGTCTTTATACTGATGATGAGCTTCCGGAAAGTCTTATTTCCAAGTGGCCCGGGGCTCTTACAATTATTGTTAATATAAAAAAGAGTGCACCAGAATATGAAACCTTGCCAACTGTAGCCTTCCGTTGTCCGGGAGATCCATGGTTGCGTCAGATTATTGAAAACTGCAATTGTCCAATTTACAGTACCAGCGTTAACCGCAGCGGTCAGCCTGTCTTAGATGAAGTTTCTGCCATAGTTTCAGAATTCGAAAATGAAGTAGATTTGATTATAGACGATGGCGACAAAAAAGGCGCAGTTCCTTCAACTTTGGTTTCAATAGAAGCCAACAAAGTAAAAGTTCTGCGCCAGGGGTCAGTTGTTATTTAAGTAAATCCAGATTTTTCTTAATTAAGTCGCAACGCTGTTTTACACAATCAGGACTTCTATGAGGATCCTGTGGTGTATTAAATGTGTAATCCAAAAGCTTTTCTACAGTTGTTGTAGCAACATGCATTCTTGTATCGCTGGAAGCATAGTAGATATAAACTTTACCGTTATGCTCAATGGCACCGTTTGTAAATACAACATTGCTTACATCACCAGTTCGTTCACTTCCAAGAGGGACAAGGAATACTCCGCCTGGTTCTGCAATTACACGGCTAGGATCATCAAGGGCAGTTGCGTATAAATACAAAACATATCTAAGACCGTCTGCTGTATTACGAACTCCATGACTAATATGAATCCAGCCTTTTGGAGTTTTGATTGGTGTGGCACCAGCTCCATTTTTGGCTTCTGTAATTGTGTGGTAAACTCGTTTGGAAATAATTTTTTCTTCATCAATTACTGGGTTTGTAATATCATTACAAAGACCAAATCCAATTCCACCACCGCTGCCTGTATTAATAAAATCGTCCATAGGGCGAGTATAAAAAGCGTATTTTCCATCAACAAATTCAGGATGAAGACAAACGTTTCTCTGCTGTGGCGATTTTTTTGTTACCAGGTTTGGTAAGCGCTCCCAGGTTTCCAAATCTTTAGTACGCACAATACCTGCAGCGGCAACTGCAGCACCTAAATCAGGATTATTTGTGTCTTTTGCTTCAGAACAGAATACACCGTAAATCCAGCCATCCTGATGCTGAGTCAGACGCATATCGTAAACATTAGTTTCTTCTGCACAGGTATCAGGAAGCTGAACAGGGTAGTCACGGAAACGGAAATTATCAATGCCGTTTGGACTTTCTGCTACTGCAAAAAATGATTTACGGTCGTTACCTTCTACACGACACACCAGACAATATTTTCCGTTAAGATAAATTGCACCAGAATTGAATACACAGTTTATGCCCAGTCGTTCCATAAAGAATGGATTTGTTTCCTTACAGATATCGTATTTCCAGGTTAAAGGAACAGAATCTCTGGTCAAAATGGGATTTACATAACGGTCATAAATACCATTGTAAAATTCTTTGTTAATCTTGTTTTTGCGGGAAAGAAATTTTTCCTGCTTTTTTAACATTGCATAATACTGTTCGTGAATCATTATACTTCCTTAGATAAACTAAAATTGTTTATCTAATTAAAAGATATACTTAAATTAGTTAAAAAACAAGTTAAATTTAGTTAAAAAATAATTTTATTTTCTTCTTACTTCAAATTGAACAGTAGCGTTGCGGGATTTATTTTCGTCCTGCTTTTTATATTTTTTGTACAGGATTTCCTGGGCCTGAACTGTTTCATCCTTTTTATTCTTTTCTACAGGAATCCAGCTGCCGTTGGAAGTTAAAATCTGAGCATTTGTGTTGTCTTCAAAATAAGTGTCCAGAATAGATTTAACATCAGCAAAACAGTCTGGGTCCAGAATAGGGAACATAAGTTCAATTCGGCGGTCCAGGTTGCGGCTCATCCAGTCGGCACTAGAGCAGTATAATTCAGAAGCACCGCCATTCTGGAAATAGAAAATGCGGGAATGTTCCAGGTAGCGGTCTACAATAGAAACAACCTGAATGTTTTCGCTCAGGCCTTTAATGCCAGGCACCAGCATACAAATGCCACGGATGTTGAGCAAAACTTTTACACCGGCTTGACTGGCTTTGTACAAGGCTTCAATTATTTCCTCGTGGGTAAGGGAATTCATTTTTGCAATAATCAACCCAGGATTTTCTTTTGTGCTGCGTTCAATTTCACGGTCAATCATATCAAGTAATCTGGATTTAATAGTTACAGGTGCCATTCCTAAATAATCCATTTTTTGAATTGTTGAATACCCAGAAACCAGATTAAAGAATGCTGTAGCATCATTTGCTATAAGTGGATTTTCTGTGAACAAAGAAAGATCTGAATAAAGCTTTGCTGTTTTTGGATTATAGTTACCAGTTGATAGATGAACATAACGGCGTATAGCATCAGATTCTTTTCTGATTACCATAAGAATTTTTGCGTGGACCTTAAGGTTTTTAAGTCCGTAGATTACAGTTACGCCGGCCTGTTCCAATTCGTTTGCCCAGGCAATGTTGCGTTCTTCATCAAAACGGGCTTTAAGCTCTACCAGTACAATTACCTGTTTACCACGCTGGGCGGCATTTTCCAAAGCTTTAATAATAGGAGAATCGTGACCTGTTCTATACAAAGTCATTTTGATTGCCAGAACCTTATCATCCTCTGCAGCATCTGAAATCATTTTTACAACAGGATCATAACACTGGTATGGAACATGGAGGATTCGGTCGTGAAGTTTAATTGCTTCCCATAAAGGTTCATCTTCAGGTAAATCGGCAGGGTAAAAGTGTTCCCATTTTTCAAAGCTCAGGTTTTCAATTTCTTCCACATTTCGTAAATCCATAAAAAGACCTGGATTTACAAATCGTTCAACTTTGTAAATATCATCGCTGTGCAGTTCAAGTTTTTCTGTAAGATATTTCTGCAGAAATTCGCTGCCATCGCTGCAGGTCATTTGAACTGGGAAAGATTTTTTTCTTTGAATAAGAACATCTTCCATAGCGTGAATAAAGTTGTTACCGGCATCTTCATCAACAGCAAAATCTGCATCCCGGGCAACTTTAAAGATAAGAGATTCTGTAACTTCAAGGCCAGGGAAAAGCTGAGTTCCACATTCGGTAATAATGTCTGAAATTAAAGTAAATTGTCTGTCTTTAGAAGTACCTGCAGGCAGCCAGTAAACAGATGGAAGAATGGAAGGAATTTCTACAAAGGCAATTTTGTTTTTTTCGCTGAGTCCGGAAAGTTCATCTGGAATATTCTGATTTTTAATACCTGCGATTGGTTCCAGTAAAAAGGCTGCATATAAAGAAAGGTTTTTAATGTGAGGAAAATTTTCTTCGCTTGTACGCAATGGTGTAAGCAAAGGAAAAATATTTGTACGGAAAAGGTTCTGCAGATATTCTTTTTGCAGTGGACTGTAAACATCATGATTTACATAAACAAAACCTTTTTTTGCCAGCTCTGGAAGAACATCTTTGCTAAGGCATTCCTGCTGCTGTTTAACAATCTGATGTGCTCTGGCAGAAATTGCAGAAAGCTGCATACGAGGTGTAAGGCCTGAAGGATCCTGAAATTCTGGATTAGAAAAAAGTGTTCGCTTTACAGAGGCTACACGAACCTGGAAAAACTCATCAAAATTAGAAGATACAATGGACAAAAACTGAAGCCGTTCCAAAAGTGGAAGGTCCTTGCGTAATGCCTGTGTTAAAACTCTGTTGTTAAATTCAAGCCAAGAAAGTTCACGATTAAAAAAACGAGTTTCCATAATACCTCCTGTTTAGATTAAAACAACTTTATAACCAAATACAGATTCAAACATACCTGATTTTTCAGAAAGAGCCAGGCGTTCAAGAACTGGATTTTTAGATTTCTTTGTATGGATTTCCAGACTGGTTGGCGTAATTTTAATAGAAAAGTCGCTGAACTGCTGGATGTGGCCCCGGTCTAAGGCATCTGCAATGCGAAGAATTGCTGTAAGCTTAAGAATGGTCATGCGGTCTGGGCGAGGCATCATCAAAAAGTTTTCATTATCCTGTGGCATAATGGAACCTTTGTGATATTTTGCAATTTCGGCAACGATTGTATTTTCATTACGGTTTAAGCCGAAAAGTTCAGAGTTTTTAATAATATACCAGCTGTGCAGATTGTGATTATCGTTACGGATGAAAACACCAATATCATGAAGAATAGCAGAGATTTCCAGCAGCAGTCTTGCCTGTTCACCTAAAGCAATTTCATTTTTTAGAGTGTCATAAATTTTTGTGGCAATCATTCTTACACATTCTGCGTGAGCTTCATCACCGTGATATTTTCTAAGAAGATTTTTGGCAGAGGCTATAACCTGTTCATTAAATTCATTTTTAAGAACTTCGTTTTGTGTAGAAGTAATAGATACTAAATATCCCTGGCGAACATCGGTTTCTGGAACAATGATTTTTTGTGCTTTTGTAAGATGAAGGAACATGTCGTAAATCAGAAGACTTACCTGCAAGGTTTCGGCTTCAGAGAAGGAAATCTTATAGCGGGCAACAATTTCATTTACAGAATATTTTTGAATTTCTTTTACAAAGCTTTCAAAATCTTCCAGTTCTATTTCCCATAAAAAAGTAGAAACTGGTCGTCCAACCTGAATTGCGGCTAATGTAACATCCTGCCCAACTGCAATGAACTGCTTTACATTTGAAAGATTTAATTCAGTTTCAAGAGAACCTTTTGTATTGTTGATTGCTTCTTGAACAAAGCGGCGGATATTATCGTAGGAACTGAAAAGTGATTTCATATGCTGTTCAATACGAATTGTACCTAATCGCAGCGAATGAACACCGGCCATTTTACCGCCACTCATCATCATAATTTCTGTTGTACTACCACCTACAACCAGAATCACTGTATCATCATTTTTAAAATCTACCGGCTGATCCTGAATACAGTTACTTACTGCCAGATACATCAGTTTGTTTTCTTCAATACCATCTGCAATGTGAACACGAAATCCTGTCTGTACAAGAATACGGTCCATAACTGGATCACAGTTTTTAGCATCACGGAAAGCTGTAGAGGCAAAACAATAGGTTTCTGCAGGAGAAATTCCCCAGCCAGCCAGCTGTTCTCTAAAGCGCTGTAAAATCTGAACCAACTGATTCTGAGTTTCCTGACTGATAGTAGAAGAAGTGAAAACATCACGACCAAGGTGTAGAGGTAAATCTGAACGGTCGAGAATGTTTTTTTTATGATCTGATGTAATTTCGGCTACCAGGAGACGGACCCCAGTTGAACCGATTTCAATGACTGATTCTGGGGTTGCCATGAAATCTCCGGTGCACGATTAGAGCTTATCGATAAGCATAGAACACTTTCCACTTGGAATTGGAAGTGTTTTCTTTTTCTGATCCAGAATATTGATTGTGAAGTAGTAAAGCTTTTCACTTTCCATCTGGATTTCCCATCCACGAGTACTTTTGTTAGAAAGGATTGTAATCAAGTTGCGTTTAAGGGAAAGATTTTCAATTCCCATAATTTCCAGGTTAGGAATAATCCAGTCTACAGTTTTGCGTGGAAGACTGATTGAAAGACCAATTACATTTTCAATCATCAATGCGATTGTAGAAAGACCTACAGTATGAACATAACGCTGGCGGGCAAAGTTTGGATCACCTTTCATAGTTGCTTTACCTTCTTTGTTTGGAAGATAAGCTTCGTATAAATCACCAACAGTTTTATCATCATTTGGCATTAAAGTTTCAAGCACAAAATACAAGTGACGGATTGCACATTCGCGGGCAAGTTCGTACTGACCGTATTTTTCAAGACCCTTAATTACCATAAAGTTAAAGGCTGGGAATACAGAACCGTTATAACCATCACCTTTTTCGCTGAATTTTGAATCATCTGCAGAAAGACTTGGGAATGGATGTTCTGTACCGAATGAGTTTGGATCATTTAAGTGTTCAACAAGACGGTCTGCTTTATCTGCATTTGGAATTTCTGCAAGCATTGTCCAGTAAGCAGCAATACTCTTTACTGTCTGGCGGTTTGAATCTTTATCAAGATCGTAGTAGAAGCCAGTAGCATCATCCCACATAAGATTGTTGATCTTTGTTTTAATGGCAAAGTACATTTTTCTGTACTGGAAAATCAAATCTTTATCATTAAGAATATCTCCAAGGGCAGACATGTAGTTTGCATTAATTGCCATACATGCATTGAAATCTACAGGGTATACAACCTTTTTACGAGGTGTATTTGTCATTGTAGAAGCACAAACTGGAACTGCGTAAAGTCCGTTTTCCTGTTTGAAAGTTTGATCAAGCCAATCCATATATTTCTGAAGGTATGGCATAACTTCCTTAATGCGTTTTTTGTTAGCAGATTTGTGATAAAGGTTATATTCAGCAAATGCAAAGAGAGGGAGACCTACGCCTTCTGGATTATCTTTGTCTAAAACTGGCTGACCTTTTTTAATATCATACTTCCAGCGTATAGCACCGTTCTTTTCCTGATGAGCATAGAAGTAATCAATGTTCTGACATGGTTCATAGTTTCTGTTTGAATAAACGAGGAAGAAAGAAGACATGATTGATTCGAACTGATTTAAAATATTCTTTCCATCTTCTGGATAAATAAAAAGACCCTCAGAATCCTGTTCTCCTGTTTTAGGGTTAATCCAATATGGAGATAACCAGGACCAAGTTTTATTATAAATGTCTACAAAATCCTGATCATAAAAATGGATCTTTGGAAAATCGTGCTTATTCACAAGAACTCCTGCTGCGGTTCAAATTTATTGCTTAAATTTAAAAAAATGATAGAAACCGTTCTTATACTATACCATATTTTTATGAAAATAGCGCACTTCTATAAAAAAAAAGTGAAAAATTTGCAGAATTTTATGAAAAATTACTCCGAAACTGATTCGCACGGAACATATTACTGTAGAGGTTTTTATGCAGATTTATTCATTTTCGCCTTTTGGTTATGAAGGCTCAATTGTTTCGGTTGAAGTGGATTTGCGTCGCGGAATTCCGGCCATTGATATAGTAGGGCTGGCAGATGGGGCGGTTAAAGAATCCCGTGAAAGAATGCAGGCGGCGGTTAGAAATTCAGGCTTTGAGTTTCCACCAGAAAGAGTTTTGATAAGTCTTTCTCCTGCAGATTTAAAAAAAGAGGGTGCTGGGTTTGATTTGCCTATTGCCCTTGGTGTACTGGCTGCAAATGCAGAAGCATCTGGCCAGGTTGATTTTGTTTCGGAACCAATTCTTGTTATGGGCGAGCTGGAACTTTCTGGGAAGGTTAGGCCTGTAAAGGGTGTACATGCGGCAGTGTCTACGGCGGCTGCCAGTGGGATAATGCGTTGTATAGTGCCTGTGCAGAACGCGGAAGAGGCACGGGAAGTTGTTGGTGTGCAGGTTTACGGTGCAGATTCGCTGGAGAACGCTTTCAGGGCACTTAGTGATGTGTCTTTTTTTGAGGCGAAAGCTGGTGGTATGAGTGGTAACAGTTATTTGCCGCCGGGAGTGGAAGAAATTGATGGTGTACATTTTGTAAGTGTAGGGCCTGGTTATGAGTTTGGAGAACTGAAAGGTCAGTACAAGCTTGTAAGGGCATTACAGATTTCTGCTGCTGGTGGACACAATCTGCTTGCTCTTGGGGCACCTGGTTGTGGAAAAACAATGGCTATTCAAAAGTTTCCTGCTTTGAATCCTATTCTGACTCTGGAGGAGGCTCAATCTGTAACAAGAATTTGGTCTTTGGCTGGTTTAATTAAACCTACAGAGCCTTTAATCAGAATTCCACCCTTTAGAATGCCTCATCAAACTGCTTCTATCGAAGGAATTTGTGGTGGTGGAGTTAATTGCAGACCTGGTGAGATTTCTCTGGCCCATAATGGAGTTTTGTTTTTAGATGAGGCAGCAGAATTCAGAAGTTCTGTTTTGCAGATGCTGCGGGTTCCGCTTGAAGGAGGTAACATTACATTAAGTCGTGCGGGGCGAACAACAACTTATCCGGCAAATTTTCAGTTGCTAATGGCGGTGAATCCCTGCCCCTGTGGAAACTTTGGTTCCAAAACTAAAATCTGTTTATGCAGTGCCAGAGCTGTGGAGCAATACTGGAAAAAGTTTTCGGCCCCGCTGCTGGATCGGGTAGAGTTACGGACATTTGTAGAGAACAATGGGGAAGTGCAGGTGGAAGATCGGCCTGGACTTAAGACTACGGCGGAAATCAGGGAAGGTATTGCCAGAGCTGTAAATATTCAGAGAAAACGCCAGGGAATAAGAAATTCCAAGCTTGTGCCTCAGGATATTGCAAAATTTTGTGTCCTTGATTCAGAGTGCCAGAAATTGCTGGATGATGCCATAAACCGTTATGGATTTTCTCCACGAGCAGTTTCAGCCTGCATGAAAGTTTCCAGAACCATAGCCGACATAGAAGGCAGCGAAGCCATTCTCCCTTCCCATATGTCAGAAGCCATCTCTTACCGAAAACTTTGCTGTAATATGGTGCCTGAATTGGAGGGTTAAAACAAAACTGGATTGCCACGGGGGACAAGCCCCCTCGCAATGACAGGTGGTACTGATGAAGTTGTTGTCATTGCGAGCGTAGCGTGGCAATCCAGGAAAATAAATATGAAATATTATGTATATATTTTATTTAGCAAAAGAAATGGAACTTTATATTGTGGAATGACAAATAATCTGGAAAGACGTATGCAGGAGCATAAACATAAAATCAATGATGGTTTTACAGCAAAATATAATGTTAATAAACTTGGTTATTATGAAGAGTTTAGTGATGCTATATCTGCAATTGAGCGTGGAAAACAAATTAAAGATGTTAGTAGAAAAGCAAAAATTAAACTTATAGAAAAAAATAATCCAGAGTGGAAGGATTTATCAGATTTTGTTTAAATCCAGTTATTGTTATTCCAGAAATGTAATTGTATTCATCAATACTGGATTGCCACGGGGACAAGCCCCTCGCAATGACAGGGGGAAAAAAGGCTGCTACAGCGGGATTTTTTAGGATTATCGAAAAGCTGGCAGAGGGGGGGGGTAATGCCCGAGCCGAGTTCAGTTGTGAAAATACAGAGAGCGGGGTTAAAACAAAAAAGCTTTCCTTTATAGGAAAGCCTTGTATACCGGAGAAGAGACTTGAACTCTTACGCCTCGCGACAACAGATTTTGAGTCTGTCGTGTCTACCATTCCACCACTCCGGCGAATATGTAAGAAATATAACAGAAATAGTGGGGTTTTTCAAGTGGGTGAGCCTTGTTATAATAATTATGTGAAAATAAATTCAAATGCCTTTACAGGGGCAAAACCAGAACTTGTTCTTAAGACTGTGTTTGGTTATGACAGCTTTAGAAAGAATCAAAAAGAAATCATACAGGAAGTATTAAATAATCATGATACTCTGGCAATTATGCCTACAGGTGGTGGTAAATCTATCTGCTATCAGATTCCTGCATTGATTCTGGAGGGAATTACGATTGTAGTTTCTCCATTGATTTCATTAATGCAGGATCAGGTTGCATCTCTTGAGGCTGCCGGTATTCATTCTGTATTTTTAAATAGTTCACTTGATTGGGAAGCTTATAAACAGTCAGTTGCAGATATAAAATCTGGAGCTGTAAAAATTGTATATGTTTCACCTGAGGGACTGGCCACATCTCGTGTAAGAGAAATATTAAGTGACAGTACACTTAATGTCAGTTGCATTACTGTAGATGAAGCTCATTGTGTTTCTCAGTGGGGACATGATTTCAGACCGGATTACCTGGAAATCAGTTCAATCCGTCATTATTTTCCAGAAACAGTTATGATTGCATTAACTGCGACGGCTACAAAACAGGTACAGCAGGATATTATCAGAAATCTTAAGCTTGCGAATCCAGCTGTTTTTATTTCTAGTTTTAATAGAGATAACATTTATCTTGAGGTACAGCCAAAAAGAAATGCTCTTGAACAGGTGATTAAATGTATCAGAAAACATAGTGGTGAAAGTGGGATCATTTATTGCTATTCAAGAAAACAGGTTGATGAGTTAACTGAGACTTTAGATAAGATGGGCTATTCTGTTTTGGGATATCATGCTGGGCTGACAGAAGCTGTGCGTGCAAAGAATCAGGAACTTTTTGTAAAAGATGAAGTTCAGATTATGGTTGCAACAATTGCTTTTGGTATGGGTATTGATAAGCCGAATGTTCGATATGTTATAAATTATGATTTACCTAAATCCATAGAAGAGTATTATCAGGAAATTGGACGTGCGGGGCGTGATGGTCTGCCATCCAGTGCTTTGTTGCTTTATTCAGGGGGAGACGTTCATAAAATTCGTTATTTCTTTGAAGATGCCGCAAATCCTGAGAAGTCGGAATTCTTGTTACAGCAGATGGTAAAGTATGCAACTGCCAGAACTTGCCGCAGAAAAGCTTTGCTTGCCTATTTTGGTGAAGCTTATACTGCAGAATCAGATGAAGAAAAAGAGTGTTGTTGTGATGTTTGTTCTTGTGGTGAAATTGCTTTAACTGATGTTACAATTCCTGTTCAAAAATTATTATGCTGTATCATACGAACTCAAGCTCGTTTTGGTGCGACTTATATTATTGATGTACTTTTAGGCTCTCGTGGTAAACGAATAGTGGAAAATGGACATAATATGATTTCTACATGGGGAATTGGTACTGAGCTTTGTAAAGATGACTGGTTTCAGTTAATTGATTTGATGGTTGCCGAAAATTATCTTAGAAAAAGCGAAGAATATAATGTTTTAGAAATTACTCCGCAGGGGAAAGATTTGCTGGCTACTAGAGAAAAGGTTATGCTGCCAGTGCTGTTTTCCGGAAAGTCAAAAATGGCTTCTGTGGCATTTCCTAAACCATCTGCTAAGCGTGCTCCTGAATTTGTGCTGCATAAGAAAGCAAGTGGGGAAAGAGTTGTTGCGGAACGACCTGCAGCAGATGATGTAACTGGAGAAAAAATTATTGAATTACTTAAAGCCTGGAGAAAACGCAAGGCAGACGATATGAATGTTCCACCTTACGTAATCTTTGGGGACAAAACTTTGTTAGATCTAGCTGCTAAGAAACCTAAGAATAAAACTGAGTTGTTGAGTGCATATGGAATTGGTGAAGCAAAGGCTGAACAATTTGGTAAAACAATTCTAGGTATTATAGAAGAGGCTGTTAATTAAATAAGCCAAAATCTATAAGTTCCGGCGTGATTACATTTCCAGTGCATTTTATCAAAGCCCGATTAATGCACTGGTGTAACTCACGTATATTTCCTGGCCAGTTGTAGTCTTCTATTTTTTTGAAAGCCTGTTCTGAAAAAGTAATATTCTTATCCTTCACATATTCATTACAAATAATCCGTAAGTCTTCTTTATGCTTTTTTAGCGGAGGTATTTCAATTATTAAATCTGAAATACGGAAATAGAAATCTTTTCGGAATGTTCCTTCTTCCAGCATAGTACGAATGTTTGCATTCGTAGAGGTAATAACTCTTACATCAACTTTTTCTTTTACATCACTTCCAACTTTTTTAATAAGTCCGGTTTCCAGAACTGTCAGAAGCTTTGATTGAATAACATTTGATGCAGTTCCAATTTCATCCAAAAAAAGCGTACTTTTGTCTGCTGTTTTGAATAAACCTTCACGATTGGTGGCATCTGTATAGCCACCTTCCTTTGTGCCAAATAATGTGCTTTCTGCCAGACCTTCAATAACAGTAGCCATGTTTACAGACTGCATTTTGTGCAAACCTCGTGTTGATAAATTGTGAATAAGCTGTGCTGCCGTGGTTTTACCAACTCCTGTGTCTCCTAACAGAAGAATTGGTGTGTCGCACATTGCTGCTGCATGGATTTCGTTGCGAAGTTTGTACATAAGTGCAGAAGTGCCTGGAAAGAAGCCCATTATGTCAGTTGGGCCTATATATGAATCTTTTTTCATTTGCAGTGAAGTTGTGTTTGAATTACTTTGTTTAGAATTAAGAATTTCTATGTAAGATAAAAGTAATTGGGGGTCAGGTGGATAGGCTAGTGTGTATGGAAAATTTTCTTCGATAATGGTTAGTGCAGAATCTGGAGTATCTGGAGAAAGGAGACAGATACTGGTATTTGCCAGCTTTGAATCAGGATTAATTAAAATATTCTGATTTTGATAAAGAAGCTGGGAATCAATAATGTTTATTGATGAGGATATAAAGTTAAACTGTGAAAAATCTGAAGTCTGAGAAATTTCAAATTTTGATTCAACTGCTTTCTTACAAAGGTAGATAACATCTTGGCGGCATGAAAACAGAGATATTTTTATTAAACTCTGTGCTTGCACCTGGAAGTTTCACTCCTGACTTTTTTAATTTTTTTTGAAAAGCTTGTACCACATATTTAAAATTATAAAACCTATATATGGGAAAATCAAAAAGATTTTAAAAGGGTTGTAGAGTAATTCTACAAATATTTCATTTCCCTTATCAAATGTTTTTTCCTTGATTCGCTTTGTGCGTTCAGAGAAAATACCAAAGGCATCTTTGTAGTAAATAAAAATGCTGGAAGAAAAACTGTTGCGGCGTTTGTATGGCCAGCAGTTTTTATCTTTGATACCATCACTTAAAAGAACAAGTGAAGGCTGAGATTTAAAAATTGCCTGTACAATATCTGCTTCCACATTTTTAGGATAATAACCTACATAACGGCCTACGATTTTTAGGGCAGGGTAAGTATCGCGAAGATTTCGTTCAGCTTTATATAAAGTTTTATTATGTGAACCTAAAAGGAAAAGAGATTTGTAGTGAGATTCCATAATTGAAAGAATCTGAATTACGGCAGAGAAAGGATTGTAGCGTACTGGAATTGGTTTCTTTAAAAATTTTGCAGAGCGTAAAATGCTTTTAGAAATAGGAATGATTAAATCTGCATTATTTACACATTCTGAAAAATCATTTTTTCCCCGGGCTTTAAGAAGGTCCCATATGGAAAGAAAAATAATCTGCTTTGTTCCTGGTTTTGCAAGGATTTCAAGAATTTCATTTTCAAGATTTTCTGGACCACAAATATCAACTGGTACACCCAATAAGTTTATTCTCTGAATACTCATTTTTTTCCCTTTATTCTAATGCTGATTGTACTGCGGCAAGTCCGTATAAAGCAGCAGTTTCGCATCTAAGTATATTTACGGAAAAATGTACTGCGTGGAATAGTCCTTTTTCAAGTAAAGTTGAAATTTCTTCTGGGCTTATACCACCCTCACTTCCAACCGCCACCGCCACCTTCCGCACCGGTGAATCCCCTGAACTTTGGGAACTCATAGCCTGCTTGAGACTTTCGCTTCTGTCGTTGCGCTCTGACAAAACAATTCCCAGCTCTCCGTCAGCTTCCTGCCAAAGTTCTACAGCTTTTTCCAGAGTTACAGGCTGCATAACCCTGGTATCTATAGGGGAACCGCTTTGCTGTCTTGCTTCACGAACAATTTTTATAAGACGCTCTTTTCTATTTCCTTCCAATGCAGTTACACTGCTTTTTTCGGAATACTTACCAATTATTGGAACAATGACTGCAACACCACATTCTGTAGCCTGTCTTACAATCTGTTCAAATTTTTGTGGACGGGGAAGAAACTGGAAAAGCCAGTATTCGTGGTCAGCCAGATTTTTTGCCGTCTGGGTTTGTGTTGCCTGAACTCCACGGGTAATAGTTTTTTCTTCAGCGGGATTTGCACAGATCTGCAGAATGATTTTTTTAGATTTGTCGTCTATTGAGGTAACTGTTGTTGTTTGTAACGAACCATCCTGCAAACGAACATTTAACATATCACCGGTTTTTACTCTAAGTACCTGTCTAAGATATTTAAAATCTTTGGCACCCAGAGTAATTAAACCGTTTTTTATAGTCTGGTTTTCTAAAATCAGCTGACGCATTATTTGTTTTCGTCCGCAGCATTAGCTGCTTCAACTTCTTCCTGAAGCTGCTTTAAGGTTTTTGTATTTTTAATAAGTTGAGTAAAATTAGGATCTTTCACAATCTTCATTGCTTCCTTAAGCTGTAAATCGTAATCCATATCATTTATTGGATTGTTTCCAGTTCTCTGAACCTGAATACGAATAAGTCGTCTTAAAATTCTTAAATCAAGAGGATAATTTTTAGAAATTTTTACAGCTGCACCTGCAATGTCCTGTTCTTTCATTCCAGGATTCTTTTCTACAGTTTCATCAATAATTTTAGATTCAATAAGTGAAATATAAATCTTTTCATCTTCTTCTGAAAGCTTCTGGAAGTTTGCAATTTCGTAATCTGGTGGAATACCAATTTTATCGATGTTTGTATCGCTTGGTGTGTAGTAGCGGGCCATTGTAAGTTTGATACCATCAATGTTGCTTAATGGAATAACCTGCTGTACCGAACCTTTACCATAAGTGCGTTCTCCAACAAGATATGCAAGATGATTATCTTTTAATGCACCACTTAAAATTTCTGAAGCAGAAGCTGAACCTCTGTTAATTAAAACTACGATAGGAATATCTTTCACAATTGTTTTTGCAGGAGAAGCTTTGAATTCCTGGTTTTCAAAAAGAAGGCGGCTTTTTGTTGTTACAATAGGACCTTCATCAATGAACATATCTCCAATTTCAAAAGCACTTTCCAAAAGTCCGCCAGGATTATCACGAAGGTCAATAATAAGGCTGTCATAACCAGCTTCTGTAAATTCACTGATAGCCTGCTGTACGCGTTTTGGTGTTTCAGGAGTGAACTGAATCAATCTTACATAACCTGTTTTTGTACCTGCAAGCATTTCATATTTTACAGTTGGGACTTCAATAAGTGCGCGAACAAGCTTTACATCAAACTTCATGTTTTTACCACGAAGAATTGTGACTGTAACTGTTTCTCCAATTTTTCCGCGAAGCATTCCAAGTGCTTCATTCATTGTCATTTCTGGAGTTGGTTTTCCATCAATTGCAATAATGTAATCACCAGCCTGAATACCGGCACGGAAGCCTGGAGTATCTTCAATAGGTGTAGAAACTTCTATGTAAGCTGGTTTATCTGGTTTGTTTTCTGTTGGTTTTGAAATCTGAAGACCTACACCACCAAAGTTACCGGCAGTTGTATCATTCAAATCTCTCATATATTCAGGATCAAGATAAAGAGTATAAGGGTCGCCAATGGAATCCAGCATACCTTTAAGAGCTCCTTCGTATAAAGATTTAGGATCCAGCTCATCAACATAATTCTGAAGTACATAATCAAATACCTGATTGAAGTTTTTCATGTACTGGAAGCTGGAAACTTTAGACTGATTTTTGTTTGTAGAAGATTGAGCAAAACACTGAGATGTAAATAAAAGTACAACACATGCTGCTATGCATGAAAGAACTGTTTTAGTTCTGATTTTTGAGTTTTTCATCATAAATTCAATAATACGCTACAAAAGTCAAAAAATCTACTACACCGTATATTATAGAACTCAATTTCAAATTCCTTGCTTTTGTGATATACTTTTTCCTATGGCACAAATTATTCCAGTAGCAAGTGGAAAGGGTGGTGTAGGAAAAAGCCTTCTTTCTGCTAACTTAGCAATAGCTCTTGGTCAGCAGGGCAAAACAGTTGTTCTTGTAGACTTGGATTTAGGAGCTTCAAATCTTCATCTTGTAATCGGGCAGCGTCCGGGAACTGCAAGTCTTGGCAGCTGGTTTACTGAAAAGTCTGAATTTAAAGATATAATTCAGCCAACTGATTATCAGAATGTAAGTTTTATTGCAGGTGATAGTCAGATTCCAGATTTAACATCCTTAAAATATTCTCAGAAGGTTAAGCTTATGCGTAACCTTAAAAATATTAATGCGGATTATGTAATTCTTGACCTTGGTGCCGGAACTCATCAGTTTATTCTGGATATGTTCCTTCTTTCGCCTCAGGGAATTATTGTTTCAGCACCTGCAGTTACTGCTACTTTAAATGGATATCTTTT
The DNA here is from genome assembly GCA_016292805.1 of Treponema sp. Classification (GTDB taxonomy): domain Bacteria; phylum Spirochaetota; class Spirochaetia; order Treponematales; family Treponemataceae; genus Treponema_D. The sequence goes on from JAEDFM010000011.1 coordinate 32,800, forward strand.
CCTAAAAAATGCCTGTTTCCGTCTTCTATATACTACTTTTAAGCGTGGAACTCCTGGTCGTAATTACATAGATCAGATTAAAAAAGATCCAAAAGCAATGCAGAAGCTTTATATTCCTCAGCTGGTACAGCAGCTTAGTCAGGTGGATCCAGAAACAACACATCTTTTTGTAAACCGTATGAATCAGTTTAGACCTCGCCTTGTTATGAACATGGTTGAAGATCCAAAAGACGCAGACAGAGCTTCAAGAATTAAAACTTCATGTAATCAGTATCTTGGACTGGAAATTGAATATCTTGGCATTATGTTCCGTGATATGCTTCAGGATAAAGCGCTGGCTTCTCAACTTCCTGTTGTAGTTTACAAGCCACAGTCAGTTCTTGGACAGGGAATTTACAGAATTGCAGACAAGGTAATTGCTGCTCAGCCTCGTCAGTTTGATACTGTTTTTGACGCTGAAACAATTAATGGTGATCATTTTAATGATGTGGAAGAAGAAGCTTCAGAAGATTACAACTTTAAGCTTTCTGGCATTGACGATTTAGTTTCTGGCGGTTCATTAACTCCAGGCGAAATGGCAGAAATGATAAAAGCTCAGACTTACGAGCTTACACAGTTAAAAAAAGAAAATCAGCTGCTCCGTTCAAAATTATTACAAGCATCGCAGCAGGGATTTAAGGTTTGATTATGAATTTTCTATATATTAATTATCCATCATGGATTCATCCTGAAATTTTTCCAGGAATTAAATTTTTAAGTCTTTTCCGCTGGTACGGATTAATGTATGTTTTTGCCTTTGGTTTTGCTTACCTTATTTTAAAAAGAGAAGCTAAAGAAGGGGCTTTAAATACAGAATCGTATACAATCACAGAAGATGACCTTTTCAGTTTCCTTGCAACAGGTATTATCTGTCTTTTGCTTGGTGCCAGAATATTTTCAACATTAGTTTATGATACAACTGGACTATACTGGAAACGTCCATGGCTTATTTTCTGGCCATTTTCTAACGGTAAGTTTATAGGTCTTGCAGGTATGTCTTACCATGGCGGATTTATTGGTGGTCTTTTGGGAATGATTTTCTGGTGCCACCGCCATAAGCAGCCAGTTTGGAAATGGATTGATGCTATGTCGGTTGCTATTCCTTGTGGTTACACTTTTGGCCGTATTGGAAACTTTATGAACGGTGAACTTTACGGAAGAATCACAACCATGCCTTGGGGTGTTGTATTTCCAGGTGCTGAACGTTTTTCTTCTGCCGCTGACTGGGTTCAGGCTTTTGCTGCTCAGATTGGTATGCCACTTACAGAAAAGCTTGTTAATCTTCCTCGTCATCCAAGTCAGCTTTACGAAGCACTTTTTGAGGGTATAATTTTATTCCTTATTTTGTGGTTCTGCCGCAAATACAAAAAGTTTGATGGACAGATGGCAATGATGTATACAGGCGGATATGGAATCTTCCGTTTCTTCATTGAATATTTCCGTGAACCAGATGCAGATCTTGGATATCGTATTGCTAAAGATTCATCGGCTCCAATTTACACAAATACTTCGCTGCTTAATTTTTCTACAGGACAGATTCTTTGTTTCTGTATGATTACTTTTGCAGTTGTAACAAGTGTAATTTTAATCATTCTTAAAAAGAAGAAAGAAAAAGCAGCATAAAAAATATAATCAGGTATTAAAATGACAGTTTTACAGGGAATTCTTTTGGGCGTTTTACAGGGGATAGCAGAGTTCTTGCCAATTTCATCTTCAGGCCATCTGGCATTAGCTCAGAATTTATTTGGTTTGGATGAAGTTCCTCTTTTATATGATGTGTTTTTACATCTTGCAACTTTGCTTGCAGTTTGTATTTATTTCTGGAAAAAAATCTGGTCTTTGCTAAAAATTCTTGGCCGCTGGATTGCTAAAAAAGAAAGAAAAGAGCCAGATGACTACGAAGATATTCTTTGTGGTACAGATGCTGCAGGTCGCAAAACAATAATTGCAATCATCATTACAACTTTTATAACTGGTGTGCTGGGAATTATTACAAGTAAGCTTATTCCAGAAATGTCCATTAAGGTAACTTGTGGTGGATTCCTTATTACATCGCTGCTGCTTATTGTAAGCGGAGTTTTTGGAAAGAAATCTGCTGGTGTGCAGTCTGCAGGAAAAGAAGCTGAAATTCCACAGGGAGTTTCAATTCTTCAGTCTGTTGTAATTGGTTTTATGCAGGGCTTTGGAACTCTTCCTGGAATCAGCCGCAGTGGTTCTACAATTGCCGGTGCCATGTTCAGTAAAGTAAACCGAAAAGCTGCCGGTGATTATTCTTTCATAGTTTCTATTCCAGCTATTCTTGGAGCTTTTGTTCTTGAATTTAAGGATTTAGGCGAAGTTTCGGAAAGTGTAGGTTTCTGGCCAGTTTTAGCAGGCTGTATTTCTGCTTTTGTGGTTGGATATTTATCACTTGTTGTTTTAATGAAACTCATACGAAAAGGAAAACTTGCCTGGTTTGCATGCTACCTTATTCCATTAGGAATATTAGGCATGATTTTATTAAAGTAGAGAGGAATGATGATGAGGAAAGTTTTTTTAGTTTTATTTACAACTGCATTACTTGCAGCACCTGTTGCAGCTCAGGTTATTGGTGAAAAAAATGATACAACTGAGGCCTGGAATAATATAAAAGAAAACGGAAAAGATGCATTAAAAAAGACTGGTGATTTTTTTAAGTCTACCGGAGAAGATATTAAGCAGGGGTTAAACAATCTGAAAGAAGTAAAATGTATTGGAACCTGGTCTTATAAAGGGGAAAACTGTACTACAATCATCACTATTAATGATGATGGAACAATGGAGATTGAACAGAGAGAAGGTTTCCTTAAATCAAATTATTACAAGGGAACTTACAGCCAGTTGCTCAGATCTTTACATTTTACAGTTACAAAAAAAGGTGCTAAAGGCTGGGTAATTTCTGCTGATGAACAGACTATTAATAATTCATCATGGTATTTAACTTATTCAATCCAGGATGATCCTAAAAAAATGAAGTTTACTTCATCAGATATTCCAGAAGATTCAGATGGAACCGATTTTTCTAAAGGTGTAATTTTTACAAAAAAATAAAATGAAAGCAATTTACAATAATTCAACAATTCCGGAGCGGGAAGCTAAAATTCGTTATCATTTTCCAGAAAATATTATGATGGAAAATGCGGCAGCTGCTCTAGAAAAGCTTGTACTTGATTTAACAGAACAGATGGGTCTGGATTCCGATTCAAAAGTTCTTATTGTATGCGGAAGTGGTAATAATGGTGGGGACGGTTATGCCCTTGCCCGTCGTCTTTATGGTCGTGTAAAGGTTTCTGTAATTGCAATTGCCGAACCTAGAACCTTTGAATCAATACAGCAATGTAAAATGGCCAAAGCCGTTGGTGTTGATGTTACAAGTACATCAGATTCTTCATTAATCCGATTAAGCGATATGATAGTTTCTGGTGCCAATATTATTGTTGATTGTATCTATGGAACAGGTTTTCACGGACAGATGCCAGAAGCCAGCGAAAAGCTTATTAAATTATTGAATGCTTCTTCGGCACTTAGAATTGCCTGTGATATTTCCAGTGGCATTGATGAAGATGGAAATTGTTCACCTGTAACATTTAAAGCTGATTATACAGTTACTATGGGAGCATTAAAATCTGCTTTGTTTACAGATGCAGCAAAGGATTACACTGGTACAGTTTCTGTTGCAGATTTAGGAATTGCAGGTTCTGTTTTTGATAAATGTGGTACAGCAGATGCGTATCTTATAGAAGCTTCGGATGTAAAACTTCCATTGCGTAAAAAACGATCAACTCATAAAGGCTGTTATGGTCATACAGTTGTGATTGCCGGCGAAAAAAGTGGTGCTGCAATTATGGGTGCAACTGCCGCTATGGAATTTGGCAGTGGACTTACAACTTTATACAAAGCCCATAATTCAAATCTGGAGCAGTTTAAGATTTCTCCAGAATTAATGATTGCACAAAAGATTCCTGCAAAAACAACCTGTGTTGTTATTGGTTCTGGACTTGGTAATTTGCCAATGACTTTAAGAAATGAATTTACAGCCTGGTTTGCTTCTGCAAAAAATCCATCCTGCGTTCTGGATGCAGATATGTTCGGCTATGAAAATCTGGGAAGTCTTTTGACACAACTGAATGGAATAGAAGGTGCCCGCATAGTTCTTACTCCTCATAAAAAAGAATTGGAACGGCTTTTAGAAAACCTTTCTGTAGAAACTCCTGAAGAATTGGTAGCACAGTTTAAAAATGTTGTGATTGCTGCAAAAAGTGCAAATACAAAAATTTATGCTGGTAATAAAGTGTATGTTATGGTTGAAGGAGTCCAGTCCCTTTCTAAAGGTGGCAGCGGTGATGTTCTTGCAGGCATGATAGGTGCATTGCTTTCCCAGGGCTACTCAGCTTTAGATGCAGTAATTACTGGTACAATGTGCCATGCCTTAGCTGCAAAAAAATTGGGCCGGGAAGATTTCTCCCTGACCCCACTAAAACTAATTGAAGGTTTAAAATAGATGGCTAAAATTTCGCCATCTATTTTAAGTCTCGAGTTTTTTTACAAAAACTCTATTTATTTACATGTTCGCTCACGCGAACGTTTTATAAATCCTCAGTTGTTGAAACAACTTGCGGTTTACAAAATTAAAGGAACAATAAATTAACTGCACGCGAAACACACCTAAAGGTTTTTTGCGTAATTATAGGTCCCTGTTTCGCTCCTCCCACTTCTGCCTAGAGCCCTTCATTTCCAGCTGAACTGGAATCTGGTCATAACCTAAATCTTCCCGAATTCGGTTTTTAAGGTAGGTTATGTATGTTTCTGGCACAACTTCTGGACGAGTCGCAAAAATAATAAATGAAACAGGGTTTGTGCTGGCCTGAGTCATATAGCGAATCTTAAAGTGAGAAGTTTTGCTTGCTGGTGGCGGATAACGGTCCAGCCAGTCCTGCAGAGCATTATTAAGAGATGAAGTTCCAATTTTCTTTGTAAGCTGACCATACAGATCAATTGTTGTATTAAGAAGGTCTTTAATACCTTCGCCGTTCAGCGCACTTAATGGGAGGATAGGTGCAAAATCCATGTGGGCAAACATAATGTTCATCCATTCACGGGCAGCCTTTACAGCTTTTTGATTCTGTTCTTCTTTCAAATCCCATTTATTTAAAACAAAGATGATAGCACGGCCTTTTTCATAAGCAAGACTACAGATTTTTTTATCCTGCTCAGCAAGTCCTTCAACCGCATCAATCATAAGGAATACAACATCACATTCATCCAGAGTTTTAATTGCACGGTTTACTGAATAATATTCAACATCATCAGTTACCCGGGCTTTACGACGAATACCAGCTGTATCCAGAACTTTAAAATTACGGCCTGCATAAGTAAATACGCCTTCAACAACATCACGGGTAGTGCCGGCGTAATCACAAACAATAGAATTTTCTGAGTGAGTCAAACGATTTGATAAGGTTGACTTACCTGTGTTTGGTTTACCAAGAATAGCAATTTTAATAGGGCGTTCTTCGCTAACAACTTTTACATTAGAAAAATCACAGCGGCTTGTAACAAGGTTTGTAAGGTCAGAGATTCGGTCCCCGTGTTCTGCAGAAATAAAGATTAATTCATCAAAGCCATATTTAGCGTAGTTCCAGGCTTCAGCTTCATTTTTACCGCCTTCAGTTTTATTAACTGCCGCAATCAGCTTGTTCCAGTAAGGACGCATCTTAAGAATGAATTCTTCATCTTCGCCGGTAATAACACCTGCTTCCAATAGAAGAATTACAACATCAGCTTTATCAATCATATCAAGAGAACGTTCTACAACGTAATCATCAAGTTCAGCTTCCATTGTGCCAATATCACGGGTAAGTTTGTATCCGCCAGTATCTACAAGGTGAACTGGTTTATCGTTTAAGATTGCTGTAGCTTCAACTGGGTCTCGTGTAACACCTGGCTGATCATTAGTAATTGCAACCCGTTTATGTAAAAAACGGTTGAACAAAGTTGATTTACCAACATTAGGACGCCCCGCAATTACAACTAAAGGCAAGCCTTCGTATTCTTTATCTTCTGGAGCGGTATCATCAGTTGGAACAATATCTGCAACAAAGTCTGGTTCTTCTTCCTGCTGTGTATTGTCCATTTCAACCTGAGAATCTCTTGGTTTAGAGAAGTCTGGTTTTGATTTTTTCTTTGCCATATTATTTTCCTGATTTACAACTGCAATTCCCACATATTATTAATGTGTTTTGCAGAGATAGCTTCCAATTCTTGAATTGTGAAGCGTGATAAAAGTTCTTTTGTACTGGAAATAAGCTTAGGACTCATACTTAAATTACGAATACCCATTCCACCAAGAACCATAATACTATCCTGGCGGCCAGCCATTTCTCCACAAACAGAAACTGGAATATTTGCTTCATTTGCTGCATGAGCAGTTGTCTGAATAAGACGTAATACAGCAAGATTGAATTCATTATATAAGCCCGCTACATGCTGATTTTCGCGGTCCACACCCAGAGTGTACTGAGTTAAATCGTTTGTACCAAGACTAAAGAAGTCGCTGACTTTTGCAAGACAGTCGGCAATAACTGCAGCAGCCGCAGTTTCAACCATGATTCCCACTGGAATATCTTCTTTAAATGGTATTTTTTCAGCTGTTAATTCAGCTTTTACCTGAGCAATCAGTTCCAGACATTGTTTTACCTGGTCAACACTGGTGATTAATGGGAACATAATCTTAAGATTTCCATAAACACCAGCACGGTACAGTGCTCTAAGCTGAGTTTTTAATACATTAGGGCAGGCAAGACTTAATCGAACTGCACGCAATCCCATAAGAGGATTTTTTTCTTCAAAAACTGGAATATCTACAGAGTTGATCAGTTTGTCGCCACCTGCGTCCAGAGTACGGATTGTTACAGGTTTGTCCCCCATTGTTTCAAGAACATATTTATATGCTTCCAGCTGAGTCTGTTCACTGAAGGAACGGGCTGCGGCATTAAATGAAGCTCCATTTTGCGACATATAAAGGAATTCTGTACGGAAAAGACCAATACCATCAGCACCTTCGGCTCTGGCAATTTCTGCTTCTTCAGGTGTACCAATATTTGCGTAAAGCTTAAATTCAGTACCATCCTTTGTAAGTGCAGGTTTGTTCAGAAAAGCTTTTAATGCCTGGCGATGTTTATATTCTTCCCGAATCTTGCCCTTGTATTCTTCAATGGTTTCTTTATCTGGACTTACAAGAATTTCCGCATCTTTACCGTCAACAATTACAGTCTCACCAGTGTGAACTTTTTTACTGATATTTTCCAAACCTGTAACTGTTGGAATACCATAGTTTCTTGCAAGAATGACTACATGGCTTGAAACTCCCCCTTCCGAAAGTCCCAATCCCGCAATTTTGCGTTTTGAAAGAATAATAGTATCAGCTGAGTTCAGAGAGTTAGCAAAAATTACTGAACCATCTGGAACCGAGTTAATATCAAATGGATGAATATCCAGCATTTCATCAAGAACAAGATCAAAAACATCTGTAATATCTTTTGCCCGTTCTGCAAGGTAGTAGTTTCCTGACTGCTGAAGTTTAGAAGCATATTCCTGGGCTTTGAACTGAATTGTGTATTCAATATTAAAAAGCTGTTTTTCGTAAAAATCACGAACTTCCTTATTAAATACAGGGTCTTCCAGCATAAGAGTATAAGTTTCAAAAATTTCCCGCTGTGCCATATCCCGTGGATTGGTTTTAGAAAGAGAATCCAGTTTTTCATTAAGATTAAGAATTACGGTCTGGCAGGCAGCTTCAAAACGAGACCACCCCTTGTTAATCTGATCAATACTAATACGATGCTGAGGAATGGCTCGCTGAACTTTATCTGGAATTACAAATGCAGTTCCAATACCAATTCCATCGGCAGCAGGTAAACCAAGAAATACTTCCATAATATGAAATTATATCATAAAACATTATGCGTGTCTTACTTCCATAATAAAGAACAATGGTTATAAAGTTATAATATGGAAGAAGAATTCATAAAATTTAAATCAGCTCATAAAGCAGAAAAGAAAAAATATCTATTTCTTTGGAAATTAGGGGATTTTTCTTATTTTTTTATTGACAAATATAAATTCCAACTTATAATGTAACTACAACGTTGTAGTGTGGGGGATTTCCCTTATACCCGTTGAATAAAAATAATGTACCTTTAATAAAAAAAAGGGACTTCATACATAATCACATAGGAGGAAATTGTATGAAAAAGTTAGTAGCAGCTGCATTGGCAGTAGCTTCAGTTGTAACTTTAATGTCTTGTTCAAAAGCTTCAAAAGCTAAAGAAGACGGAAAAGTTCTTAACGTTTATGTTTGGAACGATGAATTCTCAGCTCGTTTCAATAATTATTTCCCAGCATCAAAACTTGGTGATGTAAAAGTAAACTTTGTTCAGACTCCAAATGCTGATAACGCTTACCAGAACAAATTGGACGAAGTTCTTCTTAAACAGGAAAAAGCAGCAGCAGATGACAAAGTAGATATCTTCTTAGTAGAAGCTGACTACGCTCTCAAATATGTTGATACTCCATACACATTGGATGTTAAAAAAGATATCGGTCTTACAGATGAAGATTTGGCTAACCAGTTCAAATATACAAAAGACATCATGACAGACTCTAAAGGAGTTTTGAAAGGTGTTTCTTGGCAGGGATGTCCAGGTGGATTCATCTATCGTCGTTCATATGCTAAAGAAGTTCTCGGAACAGATGATCCAGCTGCAGTACAGAAAGCTATCAATGACTGGGCTTCATTCGACTCAGTTGCAGCTAAAATGAAGGCTGCTGGTTACTATATGCTTTCTGGATACGATGATGCATTCCGCGTATTCTCTGATAACGTAACAAGCCCATGGGTAAAAGGTAACAAAATCGTTATCGATGACCAGATCAAAGCTTGGGTAAAACAGACTAAAGAATATACATCAAAAGGATATAACAACAAAGCTTCTTTGTGGTCTGCTGAATCTACACAGGGTATGATGAAAGACGGAAAAGTATTTGGTTACTTTGCTCCAGCTTGGTTCATCGACTTCTGTATGCCACATGATGAAGGTTCTGCTTTCGGTGACTGGGCATTCTGTAAAGGTCCTCAGGGCTTCTCTTGGGGTGGAACATGGCTTTGTGGTGCTGCAGGTTCTGACAATGTTGCTTTGATTAAAGAAGTAATGAAAGTTTTGACTTGTGATACTGATGTAATGGCTAAACTTGCTATGGAAATGGGTGACTTCGCTAACAACTCTGTTGCTATGCAGAAAGTTGCTACATCTGACTACAAAAATGACTTCTTAGGCGGACAGAACCACGTTGCATTGTTCATCGACTCTGCTGCTTCTATCAAGAAAGAATGTATGTCTATGTACGATCAGGGTATGAACGAAAAACTCCAGTCATCTATGAAAGATTACTTCGAAGGTCTTATTTCTGAAGATGAAGCTTGGAACAACTTCTACACAGCTGTACTTGAAATCTATCCAAACCTTTCTAAATAAGTAGATCTTTTAGATAGGTAGCAAAAAAAAGAAAGAGGGGACTTGTTATTACGGGTCCCCTTTTTTTGAAAATTGTCATTATATAAAATTATTATTCCCACCGAGAGGATTAAAATGGCCAAAAAAAATACAACAACTGAAGGTGTTGTAGCAACAGAAGCTTCTGTTAAAACAAAAGCTCCAAAAAAAAGAAAATCAGTTCAGTATGATAACTGGGGTTATTTTTTTATTGCACCTTTCTTCATCATATATTTTATTTTTTCGTTAATTCCTTTACTTACAACTTTTTATTACAGCTTCTTTGATTATTACCGAGTTGGCTTGATGGAAATTGGTCCAAAATTTATTGGTATCAAAAACTTCATCACAATGTTCGCTGCAGAAGATAACTTAGGTAAGTATTTCTGGAATACTATAGTTATGTGGCTTATGGGATTTATCCCACAGATTTTAATTTCATTATTATTAGCTGTATGGTTCACAAACACAGAATTAAAATTGAAATGTCAGCAGTTCTTTAAAACTGTTATATATATGCCTAACCTTATTATGGCTGCAGCTTTCTCAATGTTATTCTTTGCATTGATGTCTCCTGCAGGTCCAGTAAACGCAATCATTACTTCAATGGTTGATAAAATGAATGTTCCAAATGTAAATATTATGTTTACAAAATTTGTTGAAGCATTAACAGGCTTTGTTGCTGAAAATTCAGATAATACAATGCTTGTTGATTCATTAAACAAAGTAATTGTAATGATTAATGATACAGCAATTCCTAAGGGACTTGATTTGAATTCAGCAAGAGCTTTAGTTGATTCAACAAGAGACTCAGCGATTCAGATTTTCCAGGATTCATATAAAGGTGTAGATTCTTTCAAATGGACTGCCTTTATTAATACAAGCTTGCCAGAAGTTGCAAAAGCAGCAGAACCAATCCGCTTCTTTAATTCAACTGCATGGTCAAGAGGTATTATCGCTACAATGAACTTCTTGATGTGGTACGGTAACACAACAATCATGTTGATGGCTGGTGTTATGGGTATTGATAACAGCCTTTTTGAAGCAGCTCGTATTGATGGCGCAAATCCAATTCAGATCTTCTTTAAGGTTACAATTCCAATGTTGTTACCAATCTTCGTTTATGTTTTGATTACATCATTGATCGGTGGTATTCAGATGTTCGATGTTCCTCAGATTCTTTCTCAGGGAAATGGTGGTCCAAACCGTACAACAATGACAATCATTATGAAATTGCAGCGTCACTTGTACAGTAAAAACTACGGTATGGGTGGTTCAACATCTGTATTGGTATTCGCTATTACTGCTGTTCTTAGCGGTATTGTATATAAGACAACAATGTCTAAATACACAAATAAGAGATAGGGAGGAAATAAAATGGAAAAAATTCAGAGTCAGAGCAGAAACCTTGCTGTTAAAAGATTTCTGTGTTACCTGGTTTTAATTTTGTTAGCATTCTTATCATTATTTCCTTTCTATGTAATGATTATTAATGCTACTCGTTCACATGCACAGATTCAGCGTGGCTTCTCAGTATTACCAGGAAAGTATCTTATTAAGAACTTTATTAACCTGGCAATCAACAAAGAAACTGGCTCTAGTTTCTGGCAGAGTGTAATTGCAAACCAGAACTTTTCACCAGTAAGAAACTTTGCAGAAAACTATCCAATTTTGCGCAGTATGTTGAACAGTTTGTTCATTGGTGTTTGTGCTTCTGTTCTTACAGTTTACTTTAGCTGTATGACTGCTTACGGTGTTTATATGTATAACTTTAAGGGAAAAGGATTTGCATTCAAGTTTATTCTTGCTGTAATGATGGTTCCTGCTCAGGTTTCTACATTAGGTTTCATTCGTTTGCTTATGAAGCTTCACTTAATGGGTAATTATGTAGCTTTGATTGTTCCTTCAATTGCTGCCCCTGTGGTTTTCTTCTATATTTATCAGTCTTTGGAAGCAACTCTTCCATTCTCTATTGTAGAAGCTGCCCGTGTAGATGGTTGTAACGAATTCAGAAGTTTTAATAGAATTGTAGTTCCAATGATGAAACCTGCACTTTCAGTACAGTTGATTTTCTCCTTCGTTGGATCCTGGAATAACTACTTTGTTCCTTCTTTGATTATTGATAAAAAGGAATTGTGGACTGTTCCTTTAGTTATTAATGCTGCCCGTTATGCAGACTATGTATCTTTCGATATGGCTATTGTTTACATTCTGCTTTCCCTTGCAGTTGTTCCTTTGATTATTATTTATTTATTCCTTTCTAAATACATTATTGGTGGTGCTACTGCCGGTGGTGTAAAAGAGTAAGGATTTAATCTAACATCGGTGAGAATGGGGACCTTCCTTATGGAAGGTCCTTTTTTATTTAACAATTGATTGTGAGCCAGGGGACAGTTCTCCTGGAGCAATTGATTATGAGCCAGGGGGACAGTTCTCCTGGTATTTTAATGTTACCGTTGAGTCTGTATAAAAGCTAGTTTTCTGAAAGAGTAAAATCAATTAGATTTTCAAAGCGGGAAAAATCTGTGGCCAGTTTAATAGAATCTGCTTTATGTGGAATGCGGACTGTATATTTTAAGGTGCTCTGATTTTCCTTTACCTTGTATTCAATGTTTACATCCGCAACATAATAGTTATGGGAAGTAAGAATATCTTCAATCTTTTTATCATCAATTGCTGAACCTGAAAATTTAACTGTAAGAATCTTTGTTCTTTCCATTGGGAAAACCTTATGTTCAAATTTTTCCATAACAAATAACGAAAAGAGGATTACTATAAACGCTAATGTACAAGGAATGTAAAGTCCAGCCCCGCAGGCAAGACCAATACCTGCAGTAGCAAAAATTATGGCAGCAGTTGTAAGACCTTTTATATTAAGTCCGTGCTTCATAATTGCGCCACCGCCTACAAAACCAATGCCTGTAATTACACCTGCTGCAATTCGTGTAGGATCTCCCTCTGATATTAAATCATGAGCCATTTCAATAGAAAGAATGGACATAAGTGTAGATGAAACGCTTATCATTACTAAAGTGCGCATGCCTACAATCTGGCGGCGCAGTTTACGCTCATAACCAAGAAGAGAACCAAAAACAAGACTTATAAAAATTCTAAGTCCATATTCCAGATAAATGTGTTGTAAAAAAAAACTAGTGATTGTGTTCATTTTAAACCTCAATTACAGGTTTATTTGAAAAGTGCAAAGCCTGTAGAAAGTTTTGTGCCGACTTTATTCCAGGTAGAAGCCTGTTTTACAGTCTGTTTATGTTTAGCCTGAGAAATAGTATCAAAGCTTTCAAGCAACCATGCAGCCAGTTGTTTGTCGTTTTTGTAAAGCTCATTGTTATATGGGCATTTTGCAAGAATAACAGAAAGATATTCTCTGTCTGCAACATAGGTTGAAAAGTTTTGTGCCAGAGTGGTAAATGCAGCTTCTCCTATGCTTACAATAGAACTGGCTGGAAGAACACCAGGAGTTCTATTGCCAGAAACTGCAATTTCGTATTTAGAAGGGTAGTTTCGTACTACAAAGCTTACACAGATATCTTCTTTTTTCTGGTCTATTCTTTTAAGCAATTCCCCTGTTGTGTACAAATATGAGTTAATAAGCTGATCTACAGCCTGTGAAAGTTCTTCTGTTTTATCCAGTTCAAATTTTGAGCATAAATATGCTGCATCATAATAAAAAACTACATGATTGATTTTTTCCAGTTTTGTTTCTGCTTTGATTAAAAAAGAATGAGCAGAAACAGCAGAAGCTTTATTCCATGTGGAAGTAAAAATATCTTCAGATTCAAATTTAACTGCATCAGCTTCTAATTTTGAAGAAACATAAACTTTATTATCAGAAGCTTTTAAGGCTTCGCAAAAATCAATAGAATCAGGTAATTCTTTACCAATTAATAAAATATTATACATATTTCTATTATAGCATAGTCTAGAAAGGCATTCCACCATATGATATAATTATAGAATATGAAAGTTTGGATTAAATATATCATTGGTATTGCTTTAGGACTTATAGTTGCTTTAATTCTTCCAGTAGATAACGCTGTAATGGCTGGAATTCTTTCCTTTTTGAATGATTTAGTTATTCATATTGGAAGATATGTTGTTGTTCCTTTAATTTTCTGTACAACTATTGTTTCATTCAATAAACTTCGTTCATCAAAACTTATTCTTAAAACAAGCATCTGGACTTTTTCTATCATTATTATTTCGTCTTTACTTTTGACTTTTGTAGGTATTCTTTCAATTCTTACTGTAAAATTGCCTCGTATTCCAATTACAGTTGATACTTCTACAGATACTTTTGTTCTTGGTGTAAAGAATATGATTCTTTCACTTTTCCCATTTTCTGCATTTAATTCTATTCTGGAAGGCTCTTTCCTTCTGGTTGGATTCCTTTTTGCAGCTTTAATTGGTTGGGAAAGTGCGGTGAATGTTGAATCTACAATCTTTAAGCCTGTATTTACTCTTGCAGATTCACTTTCAAAGCTTTTCTATAACATTGCAGTATTCTTTACAGAAGCAATGTCTATTCTTTGTATTGTAATTATGTGCTTCTGGACTGTTAGCTTTAAGTCTATCATTCTTTCAGGCATTTATACTCCAATGATCATTATGTTCCTTGTAGACCTTATTTTGATTGTTGGCGTAATTTATCCATTAATCATCCGTTACCTTTGTCATGATCCACATCCATACAGAGTTTTATATGCCAGCATTGCACCTGCTTTGCTTTCATTTATAAGCGGAGATTCAAATCTGGTACTTCCATTAACAATCAGACATGCTAAGGAAAGCCTTGGAATCAGACGCCGTTGTGGTGGCTTTACATTCCCATTATTCTCAATTTTTGCACGGGGTGGTTCAGCACTTGTAACTACAATCAGTTTTATTTTAATCTGGCGTTCATATTCCAGCTTAAGCATTCCATTCACAGATGTATTGTGGATTTTTGGTGTTTCTTTTGGACTTTCATTCCTTTTAGGTGGACTTCCTTCAGGATGTGCGTTTATACTATTAACTATATTGTGTGGTAAGTATGCTCGTGGTTTTGAAACAAGTTTCCTTTTGTTAAAACCAGCAGCTTTAATTATATGTTCTTTTGCAACTTTATTTGATACAATTACTGCAATGTTTGGTAGTTATATTGTTGCTGTAAAGACAAAGATGATAGAGCATCATACTATTCAGCATTTTATTTAGATCATTAATTTTGTAAACCGCAAGTTGTTTCAACAACTGAGGATTTACAAAACGTTCGC
>JAEDFM010000012.1 GCA_016292805.1 Treponema sp.
CGAAGCTGATTAGACCAGGGGAAGGCTTTCCCCTTATAAAATATGGAGTACATAAATGAAATTTTTAGTAATTAGCGATTTACATGCAGTAAATGATCAGTTAGATAAATTGGATGAACAGTTTGCGAAGGCAGATGGCGTTCTTTTTGGTGGTGATTTTGCAGAATGCTTTAAGCCTGAAACTGGAAAGGCTGCATTGGAAAAATTAAGCACAAAGCACGAGGCAATATATGCTGTTCTTGGTAATTGCGATAACGAAGACTTTTTGGAAGATATGGATGAGCAGGATGTAAATGTTGAAAAAACTATGGTTTTCCATGAAGGCGTTGGAATTGCAGGTGCTGGTGGCGGAACAAAGTTTACCGGCAAAACTGAATTTGAACGGGAAGAAGATGAAATTCTTGCAGACTTTGATATTGTAAAAAATGCTGTGGAACAGAGCGGCGACAAGGATTTGTGGCACAATATGATTTTGATTTGTCATAATCCTCCAAAAGGTGAAGTTGTTGATGCCGTAAATGCAGAATTGCATGCTGGCAGCCAGAAGTTTACAGATTTTATTAAGGAAGTTCAGCCTTTGGCAGTTGTTTGCGGTCATATTCACGAAGGTGCGGGAATTGAGAAAATTGGTGATACTGTTGTAATTAATCCTGGAAGTCTTGGTGAAAAGGGCAGCTATGGCTGGCTTACTGTAGAAAAAGACGGCGACGGTAAGTGGAAGGCTGAAGCTGATTTGATTAAGTAGATTTAAGTTGTCAGTTGTTAGACAGCTGTAGTCAGTTTTGTATGGGAGAAAATGGAATGAAAAGAAAGAGTTTAGTAATTGTAAGTCTTTTGTTGGCAGCTCAGTGTTTGATGTTTGCCGGGGAGTTTAAGTCTCTTTCTTTTGTTTCTTTTAAAAACGGACTTTTTTATAAGATTGGTGATTTAACTGAAGCTTACCCTGCAAAACGTGAGCTTAAGCCTTTTGCCATGAACAAATTTGAAACTACTTATGAGCTGTGGTATAAGACTAGAGTTAAGGCTGAAAAGCTTGGTTATAATTTTGAAAATCCTGGTCAAGCTGGAACCTTTGGTAAACGGGGTGCAGAGCCTGCAGAAGAAAATGAAAATCAGCCTGTAACAACAATTAGCTGGTATGACGCAATTGTATGGTGCAATGCTTTAAGCGAAATAAATGGCAGAACTCCATGTTATACTTTCCGAGGGGAAGTTTTGCGTGATTCTTCTGATACAGCAATTTGCGATTTGTGTGAATGTAATTTTAATGCTAATGGCTTTAGACTTCCTACTGAAGCAGAATGGGAATTTGCTGCCCGCCGTACAAAAAACGGAATGCAGTCGGGAGCCTGTGTAAGTGGCCAGAAAGAAAACATTTCTGAAGAAGGGCTTTTATTTGCATGGACCAGCGAAAATGCAAAGCGTACAAGAATTGTAGGAACTGCTGGAATTCCTTTTGATCCAAATAATGTGGCAGAAGCTGGAACTGGAAATCATAACTTTGCCGGACTTTATGATATGAGCGGTAATGTTATGGAATACTGCTGGGACTGGTTTGGCACAGAATATAAAGACAATGAAGTTTATGGTCCGGCCTCTGGTTACGAACGGGTTAGCAGAGGCGGCAGTGTTTCCCGTTTTACACCTTACTATTTTGCTGGCGACAGATATTCTTACGATCCAAACGAATACTACAATTTCTTTGGATTCCGATTATGTTATTCCGTAAGCGAGTAACTGGTTGACAAAAAAGCTGATTCTTACGAACCAGCTTTTATATTTATTTTAATTTCTTTTCCTGTTTTCTAAGCTTTTTAGTTTCCTGCTTAATTTTAGCTCTTTGTTTACGGCTAAGTTTTTTGCCATTATTAAATGCTTTTTTTGTGTCGTTAAAGTTCAAGAGCCACCAGCTGAGTATTACAGAAACAATACAAAGCAGGGTTGAAAGGGTTACTGGAACATATCCTGGTAAGGTTTCAAATGGCAGCTTAAAGTTCATACCAAAGAAGCTGGTGATGAAAGTAGGAGCCATCATAATCAGGTTGATGATGGCAAGCTTTTTCATAACGATGTTCAGGTTGTTGGAAGTTACAGAGCTAAAGGCATCCATTACACCAAAAATAATGTTTGAGTAAGTGTCGGCCATTTCAATTGCCTGGCGGTTATCAATCATTACACCTTCAACAAAATCAATATCTTCTTCATCGAATTTAATAAGCTTAGTTACTTTCATTTTTTGCAGAAGAAGAGCATTACTGCGAAGTGATGTTGTAAAGTAAACTAGAGATTTTTCCAAACCAAGCATTAACATAATTTCGGAATTCTGGATTTCCTGTTTCATTTCATTCTGCAAGCTGGTAGAACGGCGGTTGATTTCCTTAAGGTAACGAAGGAAGTTCAAGTTAGCCCGATTCATAATCTGCACAATGAAAGAAGGGAAGTCTGTAAGTCTTATATTTTTTACTCTGTTGTTTCCAAAGTCTTTGAGAATCTCGCAGTCTGTCCAGCAAAGTGTAATGATTGTTTTGCCTTTAATAATAATACCAACTGGAACTGCAAGGTATGGAGTTTCGGCCTGTGGATCGTAAACTGGAACCCGGACAATAGTAAGAATGTAGCCTTCACCATCTTCCATGCGGGAAAGTTCATCAGGGTCCAGAATATCCATAAGGTGATCCTGTTCAATTCCATATTCTTCCTGAAGTTCCTGAATTTCGTCACGGTTTACATTTCGTGCGTCCACCCATACAGGTTTTCTTGAGTCAATGTCGTCTTTTTTGGTTTTAGTAAATTGACCGTCAATCTGCTGCCAATGTGTAATCATAATTTATCCTCACGAGGCTTATATTTTTATTTAACAAACACAAGGGATAACTGGATCCGCTGTCCATATTTGCCTCCTGAAGAATTGCTGCATTGCACAGCAAAAAAGATGATTACGCCAAACTGACTAGGGAAATATTACCATTTTTTGATTTTTTTTTAAAGAATTTTATGCAAATTTTGTCGAAAGTGATTCGCGCTGGATATATTACGGTAGAGATAAATTTGGGAGTTGAAGTATGAAAAAGTTTTATCAATTTTTTTGCCTTATATTTTTAAGTGCAAATCTGGCGGCGGGAAATTTCTATTCCTGGGATTTTGATTCATGTGAATTGAAAGATATTTTATTTATGATTTCCACAGATACGGGAATCTCTATTTCTGCAGATGATACTGTAACTGGTAGGGGGAGCCTTAAGTTTAGTGGAAGTGATTTTAATGTTGCATTTGAATCTTTTCTGGAAGAGAACCGTTTGTTTGTAACAAAAACAGATAGCCGGTGGGTTGTAAGCCGTTTTTATTTAACTATTACAGATGATAAATATTCTTTAGATGTTTGTGATTTGTTGCCTGTTCAGATTATGGAAAAGCTTTCCTTAAATCTTAATGAGGTTATTAACTATGAACAGCTTCCTGCAATAAAGCTTTCTATGCATTTTAGAAATGTTTCAAAACAGGATTTACTGGAAGGCATTGCTGCCAGGTTTGGAAATTATGAAATTGATTTTTTGGATAACAAAATAAGTCTTCATAAATCTGTTATTCCTCCAAAGGTTTCTGCTGATGAAAGCTATGTAAAAATAACTACAGATGAAGAAAATAAATTTTGTGTTGATGTAAAAAATTGTACTTTTTTTGAAGTCCTGGAAAAACTGTTTTCTGTTGAAAATGGAAAAAAGGATTACTGTCTGCTTACACAGTCTGATTCAAAAATCATAAGGAGCAGCTTTTCTGAAAATAGTTTTGAAAACACCGTAAAAGAAATTTGTGGACAGACTGGTTATGAATACATTCTAAAAAAATCAATTTACTATTTTATTAAATCTGAAGATTCTCAGCAGACTTTGTTATATGGCGATTCTGTTTGCAAAGAATATAAAACAGAATATCTGTCATTCAGTAAAGTAAAACAGTTGCTTTCAAAACGATTTAAAAATTTAGATGTAGTTGAACTGCCAGATGAAAAAGCTTTTTACTGTACTACAACAGAACTAATTCATAATCAGATAAAGGATTTTATTGTTTCTGTAGATGTTCCTGAAAAATCTTATACATTGCAGCTTAAATATATTGATAACGAAGCTTTTGTAGCAGGCTTGCCTCCTGAATTTGATCGGAACAGATTTCACATTTCTTCAAATAACGGGCCAGTTTATTTTTCGGGAAGCTTTGCGGAATATGAAAATTTGCAGAATCGTATACAGGAATTCGATAAGCCCCCTGTTTGTATTCGTTATGACTTATTGATTCTTCAATACGATGAAAGTGTTCATAACAGCTGGAGTTCTTCATTTAATGCTAATCGGATCAGTTTAGGAGACAGAAATAATCTTGGGGTCCAGATAGGTTCGTTAATGAATTTGAATCTTAATCTTGTAACTTCCTTTGGATTAACCTTTGCTGCAAAGGTTCAGTCAGCCATTGAAGAAAACAGTACTAAAGTATTTGCTGACACAGTTTTATATGGAGTAAGTGGCAAACCTATTAATTTTCAAAATACAAGTACTTACAGGTATAGAGATAATAATCTGGATCCGGAAACTGGAAAACCAATTTATTCAGGTATAACACGAGAAATCAGTTCTGGTATAAAGCTTGATGTTTGTGGCTGGGTAAGTGGGGATGGTGTTGTTACCAGTATGGTAACTGCTAGTGTTTCCAGACAGGGGATAGATACTTCTGCTTCTACGGGAAATCCTCCTCCTACAACTGAAAAATTAGTAACAACTGAGGTTTGTGGAAGAAGTGGAGAACCAATCGTTTTAAGCGGACTTTTGCAGAATTCTACATCTGCATCAGAAGTCAGAACTCCTTTGATTTCAAAATTTCCGTTGCTTGGAAATCTATTTAAAAGTAAATCCAAAACTAAAGAAAAAGAACAGATGGTAATTTTTCTTGTTCCTCATGTGGATTATGAGGTTGCCATAAAATCAGACTTTCTTTCTGCTGATTGGGCAAACAGAAGAATTTCTAAATTGAAAAATCTGGAGGCGATTTATGAATAAATATGATTTTAGATTAACACCGGCTTACTGTCTATTTAATGGAGCTGGAGTTAAAAATCAAAATGGAAATGAAATTACATTTCTTTTGGAAAATACGAATAACGAAGAACTTAAAACAAAATTAAAAAAAGCTTTTGTCAGTCATTTGGATTATCTGCGAACAAAAGAAAACTGCCCTGAAATTTATAAAAAAAGTGAAATTATAAATTTTGAACTTGGCAGCAGAAATGATTTAAGAAAATATGTTTCTTCGTTATACGAGGATATTAGTTTGGAGGATGAGGAAAATTTATCAGAAGAAAAAAAACTGGAAGTGGAATCGGCAGCTGTACTTCTGCTGGATGCAATTATAAATGAAGCCTGTAGATTAGGTGCTACAGATATTCACATTGAAAATTCTCAGATTAGATATCGTGTACAAGGCAATCTTATTTCTGGGCTCAAAATTGAAGCTGATAAAAAAGATGAGTTAATCAGAAGAATCAAAATGCTTGCTGGACTGAATGTATTAGATGCTAAGAATAGTCAGGACGGGCAGTTTACATACGGTGACAAGCATAGGGTTTTTATTCGTGTTTCAACAATGAGTGTTATTTCAAATGGATACAATTCTGTTGATGAATCTGTGGTGCTTAGACTTCTTGATACATCCAGAATTCCACTTTCTATTAATAAACTTGGATTTAATGGAATTCAAATTGAAGAACTGGAAAAAATTATTTCGTTAAAAAGCGGATTACTTTTGGTATGCGGACCAACTGGGGCTGGTAAATCAACTACAGCGGCAGCTTTGCTTATGGAAATTGCCCGAATGAACAAAGGTCAGAAAAAAATCATAAGTCTGGAGGATCCTCCTGAATATTTTATTCCAGATGTGACACAGATAAAAGTTGATGCTGAAAGGAAAAATTCATTTTCTGAAATTTTGAAACATATTTTCCGACAGGATCCAGATGTAATTATGATTGGTGAAATCAGGGATTCAGAAAGCTGTGAAACTGCAATTCGAGCCAGTCTTACCGGACATCTGGTTATTGCAACTTTACATACAGACAACATTGCAGATTCATTTTTCCGGCTTGAAAACCTGGGAACAGATTATTCAGCTTTGTGTTCTGTTATTCGCGGAATACTTATTCAGGAAATGAACTTTTATAAAGGGAATACCAGTTTACTTGCTGAATTATCAATTCCTAAAAAATCATTACGAAAAGAATCTGTTTTGAATAGAAATACTATAGACCAGTATTTTGATTTTTATACAAATGCTGGTTCTGTGCTTAAGTCAACAATTGTAAATCAAAAAACAGAAAATCAGGATTCAGCAAAATTAAAGACTGCTGGAAAAAACAAAATAAGAAAAACAAAGGTTCACCATTTAATTAGTACTGCTTTGAATGAGGCTGCAGAAAAAGAGGAAGCGTAATGAATAAAAAAAATGTAAAACAGTTTACTGATTCACTTTATGAACTTGTTTGTGTTCAAAATATTCCTCTTAAGGAAAGCCTGGAGATTATGGGAAATTCTGATGCTGGTGAAAACAAAAAGAAAATTATAAATGCTGCTCAGGAAATATATGGATTTATGTTGCAGGGCCTAAGCTTTTCTGCTGCTTTATCAAAATGTACGGAAATTGCATTCGATGTTTCTTATGTAACTTTTATAAGTTTTTCAGAGTTGACTGGAAAACTCTCTGAATCAATAAGTTTTTTAAAACGCAAAAATGATGAGCAAAAGGAAAACTCTCAATGTTTAATTGGAGCCTGTGTGTATCCTGTTTTCGTAATTTTTCTGGCTGTAGTTTTTTGTACCCTTCTTATTGTAAATGGAAATAATCTGGTTCCTGGATTTCAAAACTTGTGGACCAGGGAAACTCAATTAAAGCTTATTAAAAATATCTTATTACTGATATGTATTTCTATTTTTTCATTGAATTATCTTTTGAAAAATTTAAATCGGAATAAAACATATGAAGCTTTTGTGGTTGTTAATTTTTTGATTGAATCTGGAATGAACATGAGTATTGCTTTTAGTTATGCGGCCTTAGTTTTAGGGGAAACTACAAAAGAAGGTAAATTATTTTTACAGGCCAAGGACAGATTATCGTTAGGAATGGATCTGAAAACTGCTTTTGGAATAGAACAGAATAATTATTTAAAAATACCTGGGTTAAAAACTGCACTTTATTATGCACAAAAAGGAGGTTCTAAAGAAAATGTGTTTGAAAAAGTTGCAGCCACAATTAAGGAAAAAGATGATCAAAGAAGAAAAATCTGCCTTTCTCTAATTGAACCTTTATTGATTGGTATAACAGGAATGCTGTTAATCGTTTTTGTTATAAATCTTATACAACCTGTGTTGATGAATACAGGACTTTTTCTATAGGAGAAAAAAATGAAGGAGAAGTTAATTGAAAAAAGAAATTGTAAAAAGTCAGAAGGATTCACTTTTGTTGAAACAATGTCAGTTCTTGCCATTGGAGCAATCCTTACAACCGGAGCCACAGTATCGGGTGCAAAACTTATTGAAAAAGCAAGACAAAGTGCTGCAAGAAATCAAATCCAGCAATACCATTCAGCCCTGCAATCATATTTCCTTGACTGCGGAAGCTATCCTACAACAGAACAGGGATTGCAGGCTTTGTGGGAAAGACCAGTTGAGTTTCCTGTACCAGAAGAATGGAACGGACCATACCTTGAGCGTGAACCCAGTACAGATCCGTGGGGTACCAATTTTGAGTATATCAACGCTGAAGATACAACCATGCCGGCAGAGATTCCTGAGAATTTGCCCTTTGTACTTATCTCATATGGAGCAGACAAAGCAGAAGGAGGAGATGGTAATGGAAAAGACATTTGTTCATGGAAATAAATTTTGGGTTTCGCTGGCTGTGTCTTTGTATATTTCATTGTTTATTTGTTATGGAAGTTTTATGGAATATAAGGCAGTACAGATTAAAAAATTAATCAATCATAAAACTCACAATGAAATTGTAATGGCAAATTTAAATGAATGTGAAATAGCCGGAGTTCAGAATTGAAACTGATAGATTCTGTAATATTGATAACTGTTTGTTTTTTATATTCAACAGGATTATATGGGGCTCTTGGACAGATGAAACAAATATCTGAAAAGAGCAGAAGACTGGAAAAAGAAATATCTGCTAATAGATTTATAGAACAAAGCTTTAGAAAAACTTGTGAAGGTTGTTTATACAAGGATTTGAATCAATGGCAAAGTGAATGCAGAAATATGTACAACCTTGAATATATTGCCTGGTGTAATGCAGAAGAGTTTATGGATGTGTCTTATGAAAATTGTGATGATCTTCTGTTTTATGGAATCTGGGAATTGAATGATAAAAAATGTGAAGTCTATAGCAGATATTCGATTAATAAAAAGTAAAAGGAGTTAATGTGAGAAGTGGAAGTTGTATAGCCTCAAAAGCTGATTATGATTGTTACACTATGCATCTACCGTTTTCTGTAATCTTAAAAAAGAAACGGATAAATTATATACGCAGTCAACTGGAAAAATTGCATCCTTGTTTTTCAAAAGATATGACCATTAAAAGCAGATTAAAACTAAAACGGGGTGGTGTGGTTTCTGATGTTGTTGTTATGAATTCTTATAAGCTTGAAGAATATCACAATCGGTATCCAGGAAGAAAAATATGGCTTAATGAAGTTCAGGATACATTTGAAGATTTTGGAAAAAAGAAAAGATTATTGCGATTATGTATTTTGTTTTTAGTCTTAGCCGGGTTGCTAACAATAAGTTACTTTTCGATTGATAGTCAAAGTATTGAAGAGAATGTTGATGAAACACTGAATAGCGATGTTGTGGCTTCGGAAAAAATGTGTGCTGCTAAAGATATTTTACAGATAATTGCTGACTCAAAAAGTTTAATAACTCATCTGGAAATAATTGCAGATTATAAAGGTGAAAGCTTTTCTTTTATTACACAGGGGCTGTATCCAGAAGCTTTATTTGATTATCTGAGTTTAATTGAGCTTTCTCAGACTGATTACATAAATGGAATTCCTAACCTTACTGTAAAAAGTTCATATTCTCCAAAAAATAATCTGGTTCATAAAATTGATATACAAAAATTTATTTTGTTTAGAGATTTGTTGAAAATGTATGGATGCCAGATAGTTAATGAATCTTTAGAGAATTCTCATATAAAGGTGAAGTTGCAGAAATCAAAAGAATTGGAAGCTGTTCTGGAGAAATTAAAAGAAAAATTATTGGAATGCAATTGTGGTGTAAGAAAAATAAAAATCGATTCTGGTAAAGCTGATGAATTATTGATGGAAATTATTTTTGAAGATAATTCTCTGGTTGTTCCATTTGACGGAATTAAAGGGGACTTGTTTAAAAGAAATATGACTGAGGAATTACCAAATGTGAGTTCATCTAAAAAAGTACAGATTTTTCAGATGCAGGAAAAACTGGATGGAAAAATGCCTGGAGTAAAGCTTGGAGAGATTCATCGAAAAAACGGGACAACAGTTACTTTTTATAAAACCCCAGCAGGAAAAATAATTAAGGAGGAAAAATGAAAAATAAGTTTGTGATATTACTTTTTCTATGTTCAACTTATTTAGGTTGTAATTCAATTCCCGTAAAAAGTGAGCCGTCGGAATTCAGTGGATTTGTAATAGATGAAAACAATAAGCCATTGGAAAATGTTGTAATAAAAATTTTAAGTTCAGATATTTCTGAAATTACAACTGTTACAAATCAAAGTGGAATGTTTGTTTTTAGCGAAATTAAAACTGGAGATTTGAATGTTCTGGCGTATAAAGAAGGTTATACAAAATATGACGAAAAAATTGAGTTTTATAACCGGGATAAAATTTTATGTATTCAGATATGCAGTGCAGATTTAGTTTTAGATAACATAGAAAAAGCTGTTTTAATTAAGGATTTTGAAAATGCCAGAAAACAGTTAAACAGCATTTATTGTAATGATTCAAAAAATCTTAAATGGGTATTGAATGAATATAAAAAAGTAATAGGGGAGAAGAAAAATGAAAATAAAAAAAATCTGTAAATGTATTTTATTAATGTTATGTTTTGGATTTTTAAGTTGTAATTTGCTGGGTGAAAATAAAGCTCCTTATATTATCGATGGGAAAATGGTTCTGGAGGACTCTTCGAAATATGAAATTGCAGGTTTTGATTTTTTGTTTATAAATCAAAATGAAAAAACTGTGAAAAATTTTACTGTAGTTTTTTATATGTTTGATGAAGATGGAAACCCGATTGGAACAGGTCGTAATAATGTTGTGTTAAAAGTGACCTCTGAAGTTCAAGGGGGAAAATCAATAGCTGGTTGTATTAATTTGGATTCCTACTTAAATGAAATTCCTTCTGAACCTTACGAAATTGAATATTTATATGTGAGCCAGATTACCTACGATGATAATTCAAAATGGACAGATCCTTTTGGTTTATGTGTTTTTTAGGAGGAAAAATGAAAGTAAAACTATTTCTTTTAAGTTTTATATTTATATTCTTCAGTTGTGATTTATTTATTCAAAAGGGTGAAGATTTTATTGGAAAGCCTGAGATGATAGAAATCGAAATTGCAGAACAAACTGTCATAGATGAAAGAAAGTGGACACTTTTTATTTATATGTGCGCTGATAATAATCTGGAAAGTTCAGCTATTGAAGATATGTATGAAATGGAATGTTCAAATTTAAATACCGATGAAACAACTGTAGTAATCCTTTTGGACAGGTCTCCTTTATATAATTCTTCAAACAATAACTGGACAGAAACAAAAATGTATAAGTTGAAATCTGGATGTAAGGAAAACCCAAAAAAAATTTTATCTGAAGAAATTGAATGTAAGGAACTGGGATTAGTAAAAGATTTAGATGTTGAATTGGATATGTCGGATGAAAATACTCTTTCTTCAGCTATGCAATATGTATTCAATAAGTATCCTGCCAGTAATTTAGGCTTAATAATGTGGGGTCATGGAAGCGGCTGGAAAAATGATGAATCAGAAAATCTTAACAATTACAAAGGTTTTGCATTTGATGAATCTTCCAGCAGTTATATGTCTTTACCTAAATTTGGAATTGCGTTAGAGAAAGGACTTGAAGGAAAAAAACTGGATTTTTTAGGTTTTGATACATGTTATGGTGCTGAATTGGAGGTGTTATATGAATTGAAGGATTATGTTAAATACGCCTGTGGTAGCGAAGGTTTGATTTCAACTGACGGATGGAATTATACAAAACTGTTTAATAGTTTTCAGATAAGCGAGAAAAAGAATGCAAACGACTTATTAGATGCCTGTTTAGTACAGTTTTCAGAAACTTATACAAATTCTTCCAGAGCTTCATTTTGTGTATGTGATGTTTCAAAAATAGATTCATATTTTAAAACTTTTGATAATTTCATGGCTTTATGTGGTCATAACATTGTTAATTCCAATATTCGGGACAGTGTGTTTGAAAAAATTTATGCATCGAATGATTGCAATACTGAACGGTATACATATGGTAAGGACGGTTATGATATCTATCTGGATTGTTATTCTTTATGTGAAAACCTGACTCAGTATTTTTGCTCTCAAATAATTACGGAGGCATTTCATAATTTTTCGCAGGCGGAAAATGAATGCGTTCTAAACTCCTGGGCTAGTGACAGGGACCGTGGTGGTATTGGAGTTTATTTTCAAACTTTAAGTACGGGTGGGTTAATTCAGACTTTCTATAATTCTAATTACATCAAAGGAAAAGCCTACGACCAGAGTAAATTCGTTATGGACAGTAATGGGTATGTTCCAAATGTAAACTTATCAGAAAGTTTTCTGGATAAGTTATTTTATACAAAATATTAGGAGATGGAATGAAAAGAAAAATTTATACATTAATGTTTTTGTATTTTGTTTTTACAGCAACAAATGTGTTTTGTGATAAAAATCAAAGTGCAGCTATTACAAAAGCAGCTGATCATGGGGGAGACCTCAGTAGTTGTTCACCACAAGCTTTACAGGCAGCTGCAGACTATGCCTCGTCAAAAGGTTTTGATGCTGCTGCGGCTGCTATTATTTCTGAATTAACCAGTAGATATGGACCTGCTTATAAAGAGGCTATAGAAGCTGAATCTGCAGCTGCAGATGCTATTAGAGAACTGGTTAAAAATGAAAAAGACCTAAAAGAAGCATTGGATAGACTGGAAAATCTTAATGAAAAACTAAGACTGTCAGATGATGTTGCAACTAGAAGTGAATATAGAAAGGCTGTACGGGATGTAAAAAGACTTTCTAAAGAACGAGGGCAAATACAAAAGGATGTACAGAAAAAAGCAGAAGCAATGGAGCAGGCTTATAAAAAATTAGCAGAAATTTGTGAAACTTTACAGATTTCCGGAGACCCTGTGTTTATAAGTTCAGGAAAATATCAGGCTGAATATACTGATTTTGAAGCACAGGATTTTGGAGAAAAGTTTTCTGTAAAAAGAAAATTGAGTAACAAATCTTATGATGAAGGCTTCGGTCATAACTGGAATTCTCCATTTGCTTCCAGAATCATCAGATGTATACCAGACTTTATGGATACTATGATTATGACTGTTAACGAAAGTCTTAATTATGTTCATGAAGGACTTGATATATGCAACAATTATAAGGAAAGGTATCCGGACTTTATTTGTACAAAAATTGAAGATTACATTACAGAATATACAGAATTAAAAAACAATTATTCAGCACTACTTGAACTTCTGAATGAAAAAAATAGAGAGCTTCATACAATATTTGATTTTGATAAGCGAGTTGCCTATGGACGATTTTCAGATCCTGAAACTTATAAAGGCAGTGAGTATTCAATAATTTATGTTGATGAAAATGGCTTTGAATATGTCTGTTATTTAAATGAAAGAGGAGAATGGGAATCTTTAGGAGATTTATCCAGGGAACACTTTGTAATCAATAGTATAGACTCAAATGAAAATATTACAAATGGACGGTTTGTGGGAAATGGTTATGTTGTAAGTTATAAAAATGGTCAAAAAAATTATTATGATGAATATGGCGTTCTAAGCAAAAAGGTTGATATAAATGGCAATGTAACCAGGTTTTATTCAGATAATACAGGAAGAATTAAAGCTGTTGTTTTAAAGACTGGTGAAAAATTGAACATCGTTTTAAATGACAAATTTCAGATTACCGAGATAGAAGGTCCTGTTTCTGGAAAAGCTGTCTTTTATTACGAAAACGACTGTCTTTTAAAAGTAATTGGAACAGATGGAATCGAAGTAAGATTTAAGTATGATGAAGATTTTGATCTTACAAAAATTATTAAAGCTGATGATTCTTATGTAAGCATCAATTATGGTGTTGATAACACAAACAGAAAAGTATGTACTCATATTACTAATGAAAATAGTTTTACAGAATATTTTGAATATCATCCCCAGGAAAAGGAAGTTGTTCATAAAACGGTTAACGGAAATGTAGAATTATTTAGATATAATGATTTTGGAAATGTTGTATACCGAAAAAATGAAGATGGTAAAGAATATATTCTAACTAATAATGCTTTAGGATTAATAACATCACAAAAAAATCCTGATGGAGATTATAGATATATTTATGATGATAAAAATAATCTTGTAATGCGGATTGAAAATAATGATGGAGTTGCCCGATTTGAATACGATGAAGAAGGACGGTTGCTCAAAGCATTTGATGAAGATGGTTTTTATAATGAGTACATCTATGACGATAGAGGAAATGTAATAGCTCACTATTATTGTTCAAATTTAATTACTGCTTGTGAATATTCTGATAATGGACTGCTGATTCATGCATCGGAAAATAATTGTGACTATTATTACGACTATAACAATTTTGGAAGTATAACTTCTAAAACTACTATCGATCATAATGTACATAATGAGGAAAATATAATCTCGGAAAAATGGGTTTACGATGATACTAACAGATTATGTCAGTACATTAATGCTTCTGGAGAAATTACAGATTTCATTTATGACAAAAATTATAAATGCGAAATAAGTCCTGAAAAATTAAAGAAAGAACACTTTTATAATTCTCGTGGATGGGAATACAAATTAGTAGAAACTGATTTGAATACTGGAATTAAATATGTAAAAGAATCTGCTTTTGATAATCAGGGGAGATGTGTAGAGGTAAAAATCGATGGACAACTTTTTTCAACCTATGATTATTTACCTTCGGGAGTATTAAAAGAATACACTGTTTGGAATATTAATAATTCAGCAAAATACAATGAAACTAAACATGGAATTAAAACAGAATACAAATATGATTCTTTTGGAAGAATCCTTTCGGAATCAAAAACTCTAGTATCTGAAAATAGTGAAGGCAGAATTCCCATTCTAGATGAATGCAGCATAACATACACAAATAAATATATATCAGGGAATAATTCAACAGTTGTTTCTCAAATTAAAGATTGTGAATTACCTTATGTCTATACTTATGATAAAAAAGGTCGGCTTACTTCATTTGCAAAGCCTGATGGGTATGAGCGAAAAATTGCGTATTCAAAAGGAAATAGAAAAATATACGAAACAGATTCTAATGGTTATCATAATAAATATACATATAACAATGATGGAACATATTCTGTTAGAACTGAATTAAATAATGTTTTTTCATCTGAATGTGAATACAATGAAGCTGACTTATTAATATCATATTCCGATTTTACTGGTTCGTTTAAAAAATATAATTACAATGGTTTTGGATTACCGGTAGAAGAAAGTGCAAATGATACAATTACAGAATTTTATTACAACAAAAAAAATAAACTTTGCAAAAAAAATACAATTATAAAAGACTCAAATAAAAAAAATGTAATCAGTAAGAATTATTCTGACAATGTTATTACAACTCGAAATGGCAGATATATTACAAGTGTAAAAACTTACGATGCCTGGGGGCGTGTAACAGAATTAACTGATTCTAATGGGAAAACAAAATATGAGTATAACTGCCTGGGACAGATTCAAAAATCTATAAATGGAAATGGGGAAGAAACTGAATATTTATATAACGCTTTAGGACTTATTAGTAAAGCAATTAAAGAAAATGAAATTACTGAATATGTGTATGGTGTAGATGGACGAATTGTAGCCGTCTATAAGAATGGAAAAAAATGTTCGGAATATGAATATAATAAGTATTCACAATTAATCAGTCATACAAATTTTCTTGGAGATGTTAAACAGTTTTCTTATAACCAGGATGGAAATATTAACTGTATAGTTAATAATGATACGGGGTGTGCAAAGTTTTCATACACTAACGATTCTATTTTTTATACAAATGAAAATGGTTATACAAGGGAAAAAAGAAGAATACAATTAAAGGCTGGGAACAGTTTATCAACAATAGTAGAAAAAAATTTCTTGAATCAAATTGAATTTCTTAAAAATGAGAATACACAATTGAAATATGAATATGATGAAACCTTCAGATTAATCAGACAAAAGGATGAAAAATCTGGAATAGAAATTGATTATTTTTATGATGACTTTGGTAGGCTGGCCGGTAAAAAATCTGAAATTTTCGATGTGGATTATATATATGATGAATGTGGAAAGATTAAAAGAATTTCAGAAAATAAGTCTAAGTCCTGGGTAAATATTAAGGATAGTAAAAATAAGATAGAGTACGAATATTCAACAGGTGAAAGGTTAATTCAATTCTTTAACAATATTGGACAATTGCAGGGTGAGGTGATTAAGGATAGATTAGGGCAGGTTCAATATTATGAAGCTGTAATTTTCAATGAAAATAATAAAATTGCCATGACTTACAATAATGAAGGAAATTTTTCCCGATTCAAGTATGATTCAAGAGGACGTCTTGTTTGTGAAGAGAAAAATTACAGGCAGACTTTGTATGATGCGGAACTGGCAGAGTTAATTAGCTGTGGAGGTTTTGAACCTGCAGCTAATATTGCTCTTCCAAAAATGAATCTTTCAGATAATGAATATTATGAAATAAATAATATTTGCAGGTTGATGGATGTAAAATTTAATCCGATAGATTTAAAAGAAGTATGGACAATTGAATATGATTATACTCTTACTGGTAGTCTTAAACAGAAAAAATCCCCTCTGGGAACAATCGTTTATGAATATGACGAAAAAGACCGCCCTGTTAAAAAACATACTACAGAAACAAATGATTTTGGTATAACTTATTGCTGGAATGATTCAGATACTTTGGAATTAGAGCAGAGTCAGTATTATACAAAAAAATATGAATTTGATTCTAATAATAAAAGACCAGTTCGTATTAAGAAAACTGATTATCAAAATCAGACAGAAGAATTGATTGAATACGATTATGATGCACTGGGTAGAAGATACTGCGAAAAAATAAATGGTCTTTCTTTCATTTATATTTATGATGGGGTTACAACAAATGTTATAGGAAAAATTCCTGTATTTGAAAATGGACGTATAAATGTTTATTCCATAGATGAAATGAATTATTCCAACGAATATAGAACTTTTATAGATATTCAAAACAACAATACAACACGAAGTGTAGAAAATACTTATAGAAAAGTTTCTTATAGTGATAAGCCGGTAATTAATATTGGTGTAGTTGCCCAAAACTACTATTCTTTGGATTTGGCAGATAATACTATAAAAGTTGCAAATATGTTGAATTGGAGTAACAATAATAGTGTATGGGGAAACAATTCTAATCTAGGCTTCAGAGATTACGATGCTTCTATTAAATGTTTTACTTCCAGTGATCCAGTTTCGGACGGCGGAAATTATTTTGCATACTGTGCAACCGATCCCCTTAATTATAGAGACAGTGCGGGTTTCAAAAAAACTTCAATTACACCAGCTCAGGAAGCCAGATTCATTGCAGCATTAGCTTATTTTCTGACTTTTAATCCACAGGATTTTGCTGAAGGTGGTTGGGGTGGTATGCCAAAAAGTTTTGATTGTGCAGATACATCTGCCTTTTTAAATTGGGTTGCATCAAAAACGGCCGGTATTGATAATATTTCTCCTTTATTGCAAAAGTTTGGGGAATTACTTGATGCTGGTAAAATAGAAGAAGCTCGTGCAATTTTTAATTCCAAAGATTTCTTTTCAGAAGATTTTGAAGAGTCCTTTACAAAACTTTTCAGAGGATATGATAGAAATCTGTTAAGAAATTTAGGACTTTCTGATGAAGATATTTACAAACAGAACGAGATTTACAAGGATGTAACAAACTGGATTATGACCTGTCCAGGCTTGCTGAGTCCTGGAACTGTTTTGGTTTGGAAATCTTCGAAGTATCCTGCAGGTATGGATAGTGGTAATTGGACTGGACATACATTAACTGTATTAGCAAGGTGTTTTGATAATAATGGAAACTTAATTGGCTTTGCGTATCTGGAAGGACATCAGGGGGAAGATCATTTAACTGAAATTGGGTATATGTCGCTACAACCAGATAATTTAGGAAGATATGATCTTGATTCCTGGTATGGTGATTTTTTGGGAGCTTATGAAATTGAATCTAGTGATAAGCATTGGGAAAGTTTAATAAAAAATAATAATTGTTCTAAATAAAGGAGAACTAAATGTATAAATTAAAAATTGTTTTATTAATTTCATTACAGCTGTTATGTTCGTGTCTTTTTTATTCTGAAGAAATATTCCACTTTGATTTTCATAATGATGTTAATCTAAGAAAAACTGATGTAAAGAATTTTTTGGAATCTTCCAGTTCATTAAATTTTAATTTAATAACATTTGATGAACTGGAAGCATTAAATAAATATGATGCTATTCAGGTATACAATATTGTAAAAAACAAAGAACCAGACAT
The DNA here is from genome assembly GCA_016292805.1 of Treponema sp. Lineage (GTDB taxonomy): Bacteria > Spirochaetota > Spirochaetia > Treponematales > Treponemataceae > Treponema_D. The sequence goes on from JAEDFM010000012.1 coordinate 17,914, forward strand.
TACAAATCGAACTTGGGCTGGTAATATAGATTACATCTATAAAGAAAATAGTCAAATTGAAGTTAATGAAATGAAGCTTACAAAAATATTAATATATATGGAAGGCTATGTAGATATATATCCAGGTTTCTGTGTTTATGTGAATTTAGATGACTCCTATAATTTGCATCATACTTTTATAAATAAGAAAGTTGTTCAGAATATTTTTGATGAAAATGGTAAAAGGTATTTTCTTATTAAGGATTATTACGACTTTCAAATCTATCCTGCTCCATCTTTTGATATCATAGACGGTGGTTTGTATGACTATTATTATACAAGATTATTTATAAACTACATTGATGAAAACTCAAAGCAAGTTATGTTTTATGACATCTATTCTGGTAAAAGCGGAACAGTTTTACAATTACCTCCATTATATAAACCTGAATTATATTGGGGCTTTGATACAAAAGAACTTGATACCCTTGGCACTCTGGGACTTGTCCCCGTAAAAACAGAAAACAAAGTTAATGAAAAAGGTTTTGTATATCGCCAGGTTATTGATGGGCGTGACTGGGAAGGTCATGTTTATAAAAGAGATACTCTTTATCTTATAGATTACAACTTTGACGGAACAAGAAAAAAAGGCATCTATAAATTAATGGGCGATACTTTTGAATTCTATCCAGATCTTTAAGTTAAATTGAATTTCCCCACTGAAGTGGGCGTTGTGGGCAACTTGTAATCCTTAGTGCCCCCAGAGGGGGTAGTGGAAAACGCTGCAGGTGTTTTGATCTTCACCCCTAAAAAGTAACACAGTTAAAATCGACTGGTGCCGAAAAGGTGACAGATATGGAGTCAAAAATGGAAAGCGGTAGCGTACCAGTCGAGACAAGAATAAATGCCCTCTGTGTCAAGATAGATGTCGCCTGAGGGAGGGGCATCTATATGAAGTATACAACAACATTTAAGAAAGCAGTACTAAGAAAAGTATTGCCGCCAGAAAACAGAAATGTTCATTCTGTTGCAGTGGAATTTGGTGTGGGAGAAATGACAATTCACCGATGGTTTTCGCAAGTAAAAGACGGTACAATAAGTTTTGAACAGGGTGAAGAAAATCCAAGTGGACAGCGTAATATGACTGAGAAGCTAAATATTCTTCTTGAGTATCAAAAAAATACCTCAGGAACAGAATGGAGAATGGCTACGGCAAAACGGTCTGCACGAAGAACACTTAAACCTGTTCCAGCAGGAAATAACGAAACTTATGGCAGACAAATCAGACGACAAAGACTGCAAAATCAAAGAACTTAAAAAACAACTTGCGGTTTACAAAATTAAAGATGTTTCGGTAACTGTGAAATAGTTTAAAAAAAAACCGTGGTCGTTGGCCACGGTTTTTCATTTTAACTGAAAGTTAAGGCTTTGCTTAGTTAGTCAGCCATGTTTTTATATTCCTCGAACTTTGCAGCAACTTCTTCGTTCTGTTTTGTACAGAGAGAAACTACAACTGTAACGATTAAACAGATAAGGAATGCTGGAACGATTTCGTAAAGTCCAAAGATTGGATTTACTGATGCTGGAATATAATGCCAAACTACATCTACAACACCACCACAAACAAGACCTGCAATTGCACCAGGCGCTGTTGTACGTTTCCAGTAAAGTGCTAACAATACTAATGGACCAAATGTTCCACCAAATCCTGACCATGCAAATGATACAAGATTAAAGATAGAAGAACTTGGATTAAGAGAAAGAAGCAATGCAATCAAAGCAATAAGGAATACTGTAAAGCGGCTTACTATAAGAACATCTTTTTCTTCTGCATCTTTTTTAATCAAGCCTTTGAAAATATCCTGGCTAACGGCAGAAGATGCAGCAAGAAGCTGAGAGTCTGCTGTAGACATAGACGCTGCAAGAATTGCACAAAGGAATATACCTGCAATGAATGCTGGATACATGTTCTGCATTGTTGCAGAGAATACAGTTTCTGCACTTACTGAATCCAATGTAATTCCGTATTTCTTTAAGTAAACTGTACCCAGTGTACCAATAAGAATTGCACCGATGTAAGAAATTACCATCCAGATAATACCAATGCGGCGTGCTTTACCGATTTCTGAGTTAGAACGGATTCCCATAAAGCGAACAATAATGTGTGGCATACCAAAGTAGCCAAGGCCCCAAGCCAAAGCTGAAACAATACCCATGCCGTTGAAAGCCTGAAGTTCTGTGCCAGTTACTTCCTGGAAGTTTTTGAATACCTGAGCTGTGTTGCCTGTTCCAATTACGAATACTGCAATAATTGTTGAAACTACGAATGCAATGAAAATCAATGAACCCTGGATAAAGTCTGTTGTACAAACGGCTGTGTAACCACCTGTTACTGTGTAACAAAGAATTACAACAAGCCCAATTGCCAAACCTGCATGGTAGTTGATTCCGAATACAGAGTTGAACAATTTAGCACAAGCTACAAATCCTGATGCTGTATATATAGTAAAGAACAATACGATGAAAATTACAGATACAACTGAAAGCAAGTGTGTTTTGTCGTTGAAACGGTTAGAAAGGAATTCTGGAATTGTAATTGAATCACCAAAAGTAATAGAACATTTGCGTAATGGTTTTGCAACAAACAACCAGCTCAAGTATGTTCCTAAAATAAGACCTACTGCTGTCCAGATAGATTCCTGAACTCCACCTAAGTAACAGAGACCTGGAAGTCCCATTAAAAGCCATGCTGAAGAGTCAGAAGCTTCTGCTGAAAGTGCTGTTACCCAAGGACCAACTTTACGTCCGCCTAAGAAGAAGTCAGCTGAACTGTTGTTCTTGCTGGCATTTCTTAATCCAACATAAATCATTACACCAAGATAAAGGATAAAAGCTATTAACTTGGCAATAAACTGTGCTGTCATAACGACCACCTTTTTTGAAAATAGTTTGCATAAGTATACAAAAAAATCGAATAAATATACATACCTTTAGACCTGTAAACTGTTGGAAAAACCATAAATTGCAGTGATTTTTACAAATTTCTTCTATAACTATTCCTTGAATTTCGTATTTAATATCCATATATTTAATAAAAGGTAAAGTTTAAAAATGCCTTATGCATTTTTTCTTAAGGCTTTGCTATAAATCAACGCACGCTTTGTCCGGCGTGCCTGCTCAGGAGCTATATATGGCAGATTGTAATCACGAATGTGGTTCATGTGAAAAAAGCTGTTCAGAAAGAGATTTGAAAGCTTACCTTCACAAAGACAGTAAGGTTAAAAAGGTTATTGGTATTGTAAGTGGAAAGGGTGGAGTTGGAAAATCACTTGTAACTTCTCTTCTTGCAAGCAAAGTAAATAGAGATGGATTTAAATCAGCTATTCTTGATGCTGATATTACTGGTCCTTCAATTCCAGAAAGCTTTGGTGTTGGTGATATTAGAGCTGAAGCTGTGGAAGGACAGGATGCATTAAAGCCTGTTGTAACAGATTCTGGAATTCAGCTTATGTCTATGAACTTCCTCTTACAGAATGCTAACGATCCTGTAATTTGGCGCGGACCTGTAATTGCAGGTGCAGTAAAACAGTTCTGGACTGATGTAATCTGGAATGATGTTGATTTTATGTTTGTAGATATGCCACCTGGAACTGGTGATGTACCTCTTACTGTATTCCAGTCACTTCCTGTTGATGGAATCATCATTGTTTCTTCACCACAGCAGCTTGTTCGCGTAATTGTAGAAAAGGCTGTAAACATGGCAAATATGATGAATGTACCTATTCTTGGTCTTGTAGAAAATATGAGCTATGTAAAATGTCCTAACTGTGATGAAAAAATTACAGTATTTGGAAAATCTAACATTGATGAAATTGCAAAGAGCTTCAATATTCCTGTTCTTGCTCGTCTTCCAATGGAAGAAGCTACAAGCTGTGCTGTAGACGCTGGTGATGTAGAAAGTCTTGATATTCCAGAACTTGAAGAAGCAGCAAAGAAAGTTGAATCTTTATTGAAATAGTCTTTAATTTTGTAAACCGCAAGTTGTTTCAACAACTGAGGATTTACAAAACGTTCGCGCAAGCGAACAGGTAAATAGATAGAGTTTTGTGAATAACTCAAGTTAAAATGAATAGTGCCATCTGCACTATTCATTTTAATCGTTTGTATAAAAAAGGGTTTTGGGGTATACTTGTTTCTATGAATGATAGCAAAGAAAACTCAGTAAATGAATCTCAAAACCCTGAATATGTAGATGAAACAATCCGCGAGTTGTGTCATTTAATTAAAGTGGCTGACAGTGAAGAATTTACATATCAATTCTTTGTTAATCTTTTTACTGCACCAGAACGCAAAGATTTTGCTAACCGCTGGTTGCTGGTAAAGGAAATTGATAAGGGCACAACTCAACGGGAAATTGCCAAAAAATTCAATATGTCTCTTTGTAAAATTACAAGAGGTTCAAAAGAATTACGCCAGCCAGACAGCGCCTTTAGAAAAATGCTTGATATGCTGAACAGCACAAATCAATAAATCTCTAAACAAATAATCCTAAACTCATCTTTATTTTCCTCCGATTAAACAAATATAGAAAACTTTTGTTTTTTTTGAGGGGAAATTATGAATAAAAAAACAATTCTTCTTTTAATTGTTTTATCTTTAGCCTTTACTGCATGTAAATCTACTAAAGCTGCAGCAAAACTTACTCCACATCAGCTGCTTAAAAACAATATGATAGAACAGGCTAAAAATGAATTTATGGCACCAAGCGAAATCAATGAAATTGATGAAGACGGTAATACAGTGCTTCATCTTGCAGCCCTTCGCAACGACGGTGACCTTTGTACATTCTTTATTATTAAAGGTGCAGATACTGAATTAAAGAATTACGAAAGTGATACAGCTTTACATCTTGCAATCAAAAATGACTGTTTTACAGCTGCCAGAGCAATTATAAATATGGATTGCAAAAGTCTTATGTCTAGGGATCAGGATGGTAAATCTTGTCTGGATTTAGGACTGGAAACTAACGATTCCTACTATGATATTTTCATTACAAAAGCAACTGGCGAAATCAGAGATGATGATGGTCAGTCTATTGTTCATTATTTTGTAACATCAAAAAATCTTAAGGCTGTAAAAGCTTGTATTGATAATGGTCTTGATATTTCTGTTAAAGATAACAATGGAAAAACACCATTGGATCTTGCTTTTGAAAAGCTTAACGATGATGTTTCTGTACAGATTGCTGCAGAGTTGATTCTTGGTGGTGCAGAAGAAGTTGATACAAATTTCTCTTACTTCCAGGAAACAGTTGTTTCCCGCAATTACAGTGTTCGCTTTGATGACGGCCAGACTCCTCTCCACATTGCTGCCATCAATAATCATTCTGCAATTGCTAAATTCCTTTTGGAAAATGATGCTTCTACTTCAGCACAGGACAGCACTGGTGCTACACCATTGCACGAAGCTGTTCGTTACGGAAACACTGAAGTTGCAAAGCTTTTGCTTTCTGCCGGTGCAAATGTAAATGCTACAGATAATCTTGGTAAAACTCCAATTATGCTTATTATGCCTAAAGCCAAGGTTCATGACCTTTATACAACACTTATTACATATAAAGCAGACTTAGGCCAGAAAGATATGTACGGTGATACAATTCTCCACATTGCCACAATGATGAAAGTTGATGTACAGGATCTTACTGTTCTTACAAATAATGGTGCCGATGTTAATGCCCGCAATAAAGAAGGTGTTACTCCATTACAGATTGCTGTTCAGAATGGTGATTTGAAGATTGTAAAGCTTCTTACCGCAAACGGTGCAAATATTCATACAAAGGATACTTATGGTAATTCTCCATTAAGTATGGCTTTTGCAGGTTCAACAGAATTGTTTGAAGCTGTTGTAAATACTTCTAATGCAACTTCTCAGGATTCTGATGGAAATACTCCACTTCATATTGCTCTTTTGAACTTTGCTCCATTGGCAAAAACTAAATACCTCATAAGTCTTACAAATGATGTTAACATCCGTAATATGGATGGCGATTCAGCATTGCTTATTGCGGCTAAAAACAATATGCGTGAAGTAGGGGAATTGCTGCTGGCAAAGAATGCTGACATCTTCTCTACAAATAAATCTAACTTTTCTCCATTGCGCTATGCGTTAAAGACAAGTGCAGTTCAGGACTGGCTTATTACTTCAAATACAATTAAAGCTACAGATGGTTCTGGAAATACTGTTCTTCATTATGCCGCAGAATGGAAAATTGCAAAAGCAATCAATTCACTGCTTGTAAAAGGTGCTGATATTAATGCCCGCAATGCAAATGGTGAAACTCCATTGTTTAATTCTGCAAAATCTAATTCTCCAAACATTATTCAGACTATTGTTGATGGCGGTGGAGAAATTCAGGCTAGAGACAACTTAGGTTCTACTGCAATTCATGCGGCTGTTCGCTGGGATGCAGTAACTTCTATTGATAAACTTGTTTCTCTTGGAATTAATGTAAATGCACAGAATACTTCAGGTAAATCACCATTAGCAGAAGCTGCTGCCGCTGGAAAATTTGATATTGCAAAACGGCTTCTTGAGCTTGGTGCTGATCCAAACTCCTGCGATACTGAAGGTGTAACTATCCTTATGGATTCAATCCGTGGACTTAATATTAATAATGTTAAGCTTTTGCTTGAAAATGGTGCAAATCCAAATATGCAGGATATTAATGGTAAAAATGCATACCATGTAGCTGCACAGATGCAGAATAAAGAAATCATCAGATTGATTCGTAATGCAGGCGGAAATCCACTTTCCCGTGATAAGATGGGAAATACTCCATTCTCAACAGTTTTGTATGCTGACAATAAGATTATTTCTGAAGTTCTGGGAAATTCAACAACAATTACAGACAGCGATGGAAACACTCCAATTCATATTGTTGTAAAAGCTAATGCTTCTGATGATTTGCTCCGCTATCTTATTGGCCGTGGTTATCCTGTAGATACCCGCAATGCCGAAGGTTATACTCCATTGAACTGGGCAATTGAAAAAAATGATATTAAGACTGCTCTTGTATTACTTGAAAACGGAGCTAATCCATTCCAGTCAATTGATAAGAAAGGAAACAACGGTGTAACAATTGCACTGGCGAATAAAAATAAGACAATGCTTTCGAATATTGTTAAATATGCGGGCAATCTAAGTGATGTGCAGGGAAATACAATCCTTCACTATGCTGCAAAATCAAGTACAGCGGCAGTCGTTAAGACTTTAATTTCTTACGGTTTGGATAAGAATGTTAAAAATGTTGCTGGCGATACTCCATACGATATTGCTATCCGCTGGAAGCATTCAGACATTGCTGAGCTGTTAAAATAAAAGACTGATAGTTTTACTGGCAATCAGGACATAAACCCCAGATGTAAGTCTGAACTTTACTTTGTGTAAAGCCTTCTGGCAGTTCTGGGGTATTTTTTTTGTTGTCAAAAATATCAATGATTTTGCAGCATTTAAGGCATTTAAAATGCTTGTGCTCTGAAATATCAGCATCAAAGCGAAGCTTATCATCTTCTATTTTAATGGACTGAACCAGTTTTTTTTCTTCGAATAATTTAAGTGTATTGTAAACAGTTGTTTTAGAAAGGGTAGCATAATCTGGGGCTAAGTCAGCATATATAGTTTCAATATCAGGATGTACAGGATGCTGGCATAAATAGGCATAAATAGCTACGCGCTGAACAGATGGTCGTATACCTGCATCATTTAATTTTTGACTGTAATTTGCTGTAGAAATCAAAATTTGTTCCTTTTATAAAAATGTAATTATTACAATAATATATTAATGTTAATAAAAAAGCAAATATAAAAAAAAGTAATAAATAACTATTATTTTTGTATTTATTACAATAATAGTATATAATTTTACATTGAGAATAAAATAAAATATTTAATAATTGTACATTGTCGGGAATATAGAGAAAATTATTTTAGAGTAGGTAGAAATGAAAAAAAATCCAATTAGTCTTAAAAATCGAATTGCTTTTCGATACACATCTATTATGAGTATAACTTTGCTTGTTTTGTGTGTAGTTTTAATCACTGTAATGGCACGGGTTATTGGTACACAGGTAAAACAGACAACTTATACTTTGTCTGAAAACATTGTTGCTGGTCGTGCAGATGAAATTTCAAACTGGGCGGAAATCTATAGAAATGATTTACGCATTTATTCAGAAGCAGATATAAACAAAACTGGTGATGAACAGCAGGTTATTGAATGGCTTCAGTCAAGACCTGACCTTCGCAATAAAGATTATGACTATATGTTCTTCTGTACTAAGGATGGTACTTCATATCGTGATACAGGTTTGGTAGGTGCTAAAGGTGCTCTTGTTGAACGAGAATATTACAAAGCCATAATGAATAATAATAAAGATGTTTATTTGGGATCAATGGTACTTTCTAAAACTTCAAAACAATTCGTAGTTCCTATTGCAAGAGCTGCAAAAGATGCTGATGGAAATACTTTTGGTTTTTATGTAGGTATGCTTGGATTTAAATTCCTTCAGGATAAACTGGCCGATTTTAATGTAGGTGAAACTGGTTATTTCTTCCTTCTTGATGCAGATACAACAATTATTGCACATCCTGATGAAGATATGTTCCTTCGCAATTTTAAGGATGATGATGTTATTACTCACATTGTAAAATCCAAAAGTGATGTTGGTATTGATTATGTACTTAATGATAAACCTGTACATCTTTCATTCTGTCCTGTAAAAGGAACAAACTGGACAATTGTTATGTCAGAAGATATTTCAGAAATATTACTTCCTGTAAAATATGCCAGAACTCTTGTAATTATTTTTATGATTACAATGGTAGGTATTATTGCAGTTTTGTTTATCTTTATTATTCATAAGCTTGTAAAACGTATTTCTGCAGTAAACTCAATGATTGATACACTTTCTACAGGTGAAGCCGACTTAACCGTTCAGCTTCCTATTAAGCATAACGATGAAATTGGTGCTCTTGCAGGTGCTATGAATCGCTTCCTTACAAAGTTCCGCTCAATTATGAGTACTGTAAAGGATTCTGAAAATCAGCTGGAAGAAGCTGGTAGTATACTTACAAATGAAATTTCAAATACAACTTCAACTGTTGATCAGATGGCTGGTAATATTCGTCTTGTAAATGTTCAGGTTCAGGCACAGGCACAGGCTGTAGACAGTTCATCATCTGCTATTGAAGAAATTTCTGCTAATATTGATTCTTTGGATCGTATGATTCAGAGTCAGGCTGCAAATGTAGTAGAAGCTTCTGCTGCAGTTGAACAGATGATAGGAAACATTAATGCTGTAGATTCTTCGGTTTCAAAAATGGCTGGAGAATTCGGATTGCTTGAAGGCGATACAAAAAATGGTATTGAAAAGAATTCTGTTGTAAATGCACTTATTCAGAGAATTGCAACTCAGTCAACTTCTATGGTAGATGCCAACTCAATTATTCAGAGTATTGCAGAGCAGACAAACCTTCTTGCTATGAATGCGGCAATTGAAGCTGCCCATGCTGGCGAAGCCGGTCGTGGATTTGCCGTAGTTGCTGATGAAATTCGTAAGTTGGCTGAAACTTCTGCTGAACAGTCTACAAAGATTGGAGAAGAACTTACAAACATTCAGTCTGGTATTAATCAGGTTGTTGCAGCTTCTTCTGAATCTGAAAAATCTTTCCAGGCTGTATCTGGCCGCATTGGTTCAACTGGTGAACTTGTAGAACAGATTCGTGCTGCAATGGAAGAACAGCAGGCTGGTTCACAGCAGATTCTTGAAGCTTTACAGACAATGAATAACAGTACATCAGAAGTTCGTGGTGCTGCCGAAGAAATGACTCGCGGCGGACAGCTTATTATGAATGATGTAAAAGAACTTCAGTCTTCTATGGAAAATATTACTTCTGCTGTAAAAGAAATTACAGATGGAACTGAATATGTAAATGATTCTGCCAATAAACTTAAAGAAATTTCATGTGCATTGGAAGAATCTATTAATAATATTGGAAACGATGTAAACCAGTTTAAGGTTTAATCAAAATAATTCATTGTGTGGCGAGGGCGAATGTGGCTGACTTATTTAATTATCTGGAATGGCGGGGTGATATTACTCTAGATCAGGTTCCTTTTAATAAAGTGGATGCTTTGCTATTCGCTCTCGTTTCATACAATATTTTTGACAATCTTGTTCCTTCAGATTTTAAAACTCAGATTTCCATGAACGAGGTGCTGGAAAGATTCAGACAGGCACCAGACCTTGAAGAACGTAAAGATATAGGTGCAATGATAAATGAACGCACTTATGATGTATTTGAACAGGCTGCAATATCTTTACGGTTTTGTGGGCTTACAGTTTGCGGTTATCGTTCAATAATCGATCTTGAAAAGGTAGAGCAGTTCGCTGCCATCACTTTTATTTACAACAACATTAATTATATTGTTTACCGCGGTACAGACGACACTGTAGTTGGATGGAAAGAAGACTTTAATATTTCCTATCTTCCGCAAATTCCTTCTCAATCAGATGCTATAAAATATTTTGAAGAGGCTGCTTCTGTTCTTAAAGGAAAGTTTGTTCTTATAGGTCATTCAAAAGGTGGAAACCTTGTAGTAAATACGGCTGTAAGTTGTAAATCTAAATTACAGAAAAAAATTCATCAGTTGTATAATTTTGATGGCCCTGGTTTTTCAAAAGAGTTTTACATTAAAAAAGAGTATTTAAATATTCAGGACAGACTTTATTCTTTCTATCCCGGATTTTCTATTGTTGGTATGATTTTTAATCATCCACAAAATTTTGAAATTGTTCATTGCGACGGTTTTGCAATCAATCAGCATGATCCTTTAACCTGGCAAATTAAGGGTGGGGATTTTGAGCACGAAAAGGATTTTACTTCAGAAAGTAAATTCTTTTACAGAACCTTTAACGATTGGGTAAGTATAATTGACAGTGAAAAGCGGGAAAAACTTGTAAATGCCTTGTTCGGTATCATTGAAGCTTCTGAATATAAAACAAATAAAGAGCTTGTAAAAAATAGACTTAAAGCTTCTGCCAGAATGATAGATGCTTTTGCCAAACAGGATAAACAGACAAAAAGTGAAATTCATAAAATGGTAAGAATTTTACATCAGACAGTAAAAGACAGTATTCCAATGCTTAGTCTTATAAATGTAAATAAATAGATTTGCCAATACAGTTTTTAGGGACTATAATTAAATTTATGAGTGATACAACTATCGTAACAAGCAGTCCTGTAGGACAGCATCTTGATGCAATTGGTGAAGGAAAACCTGCATCTTATTTGATGATTAATAATAAGAAAGTTGAACTGGTGGCAAAGATTACAATCGGGCGCGATACAGATAATGATGTAGTTATTGATAACAAGCTTGCCAGCCGTCATCATGCTATGATTCAAAAGATTAAAGATGCATATTTTCTAAAAGATGTTGGAAGTACAAATGGTACTTTTGTAAATGGGCGTAAACTTCCAGCAGACAAATACATTAAATTACAGCCAGGTGACAAAATTACCATTGGTAATATGAATCTGGTTATTTCGTAATACTTAATGCAGAAAAAACTATTAGAAGTACAGAAAATCCTTAAATTAACAGGGCTTCCTTCTCATGATGAAGTATTTGATTTATGCAATGCAGCAAGTACAATTCTTGAAAATGAAAAAGATGATTACAGACCTTTATCAGACAGCTTCGCTGCGGGAAGTTTGCTGGATTTCAGAAGTAAAAATCTTCCTGTAATTGTAGTACCAGATATTCATGCCCGTCCGGATTTTCTTTTAAACATTATAAATTTTGTTCTCCCAGAAGGTTTTATTCCTAAAGTAAAGAAGAATTACACAGTTTTTCAAGCACTTTCTAAGGGGTATATTCGTGTTATTTGCGTGGGAGATGCGCTGCACACCGAATTAAACACAAAAGAAAGATGGCTTGCTGCCATGGAAGAGTTTAATAAAGAAATCTATACAGGTCCTGCTATTTCTGCAGAAATGCTGGAAGGTATGAAAACTATTTGTGCTCTTATGAAACTTAAAGAACTTTTCCCAAAGCATTTTCATTTTTTAAAAGGTAATCATGAAAATATTACGAACCGGAGTGGTCATGGGGATTTTGCCTTCCGCAAATTTGCTAACGAAGGATATATGGTCAGGGAATTTATCCATGAATTTTATGGGGATGATATTCTTTATCTTTTAAGTTGTGTTGAAAATGCCATGCCATTAATGGCAGTTACAGGAAATTGTGTGATTTCTCATGCGGAGCCTAAAACAGGATTTACCTTGCATCAGATAATTAATGCTCGTGAATATGCAGATGTAGTTGCTGGTTTAACCTGGACAGCAAACGATGATGCTGAGAAGGGAAGTGTTGAACAGGTAATTGCAAATATCTGCGGACCTGTTATGGTTCCAAGATTTGTGTATCTTGCTGGCCATCGTCCTGTAAAAGACAACTACGCATTAAGACAGAACAATCAATTTATACAGATTCACAATCCTGCAAAAGAAAATATTTGTTTAGTATATAAAAACAGAAAATTTAATCCAGAAACTGATATAATAAATGTAGATAGCGAGGCAAAAGATGAGTAGTGAAATTCCTGAAATGATTGGTAAATACAAGGTACAGGGAATAATTGCAAAAGGCGGAATGGGTGTTGTTTATAAAGCAATTCATCCATCTTTAAAACGTTATGTAGTAATTAAAAAAATGACTGCCCGCAATAAATCTGGAAATGCTGAACGCTTTAAAAAAGAAGCTCAGATTCTTCTGGATTTACAGAGTCCTTACATCGTTCATCTTTTTGATTATTTTACAGAAGGCGGTTACCGCTACATGGTTGAAGAACTGGTAGACGGCTATGCCCTTGATAAGCTTGTAAACCGTCAGTGTGCGCTACCAGTTCCTCTTGCTATGCTTATTATGCAGGATTCCTGCTTTGCATTAAAATATGCGCACTCTAAAGAAATTGTGCACCGTGATATTAAACCTGGAAATATTCTTATTTCTAAACGGGGCGAAATTAAGCTGGCAGATTTTGGTATTGCATCAGATTCTCAGGAAGAAGACACTCTTACTCAAAGTGGTGTAGCTTTAGGAACTCCAGCTTATATGCCGCCAGAGCAGTTTGAAAATTCGGCAACAGTAGATAGCCGTGCTGATATCTATGCTTTGGGAATTATGCTTTATGAAATGATAACAGGTACAAAGCCATATCCTGGAACCTTTAGTGTTGAAACTTTGAATACTATCAAAAAGGGTAAATATATTCATCCTTCAAAAATAGATAAAACTATTCCAAAACAGGTTGAAAAACTTATCCATAAAATGATTCGTCCAAATGCTAAAAAACGATACCAGACAATAGATCAGGTTTTGCGTCAGGTAAAAAAATATCTTAAGCATTACGACACACATGAAATTAGAGTTCAGCTGGCTAAATCTGTAATTGCAACTAAACAGTATACTTTCCCAGAATTTGTACAGAAAGATAGAAAAGTCCGTATTGCCCGTAAAACCATAATTTCTGTGGCTGCTGTAGCTGCAGTTTGTTTTGGCGCATGGAAAAGCGGTCTTGTTCATCATTTTGTATTGCGCCCTATATATAAGCCTGTAACTTTTGAAGTAGTTATGCCTCGTTCTTTATTTAATCAGATGGATCTTCCAATGAAGATTTCAATTTATGAAAATGATAATAAAGATTTTCCTCTAGTAAATGGAGCAGTTCGTAATTTTAATGTAAAGGGAACTAAGTTTTACGAATATATCTATAATACTCGGGATGGAATTGAACACGATAGACCAGCTTCAATAAATAAAACCTATTCTATGATGCCTGTATGGCTTAGAAAAGGTGATTATCGTGCCAAAATTGTAGTAGGACCTTATGTATGGTGGAAAAGCTTTACAGTTAATGATGATCCTTTTGTTTATACAATGGATTTCTTAAAAAATATGAAACGACCTTTGAATATTCAGCCATATGCTTTTGATTCAGAGACTATGGAAAATATTACAGAAGAAGCTGTATTTAAAATCAATTATAAAAATAAATGGGTTGATTTTGCAGAGATTCCACAGGAAGAGTTACATTCTGCAACAGTATGGAAAATTAAGGCCAGTTGCGAAGGTTATTCAGATGAAATATTCTCTCTGTTGATTGACTGGTATCAGGATCAGTTAATTGTATCTGCTTCACTGAAAAAACTCTAATTTTATTGATTTTCAAAGATTTTCTTATTATCTTTAAATTATGAAATCTGATGATGATATTTTCAACTCAATAGTACCCGGCGACCAGATGTTGCCGGAAAAACTTACAATTGTGCCTCTTGCCGGTCGTCCTGTTTTTCCAGGAATCTTTACTCCTTTAATGATTAATGCTCCTGATGATGTAAAGGCTGTAGAAGAAGCTTTTTATAAAGAAGGATTTATAGGTATTTCTATGTTAAAAAATGATGTAGAAAAACCTGGAATTAACGATATCTGTAAAATTGGTACTGCTGCCAGAATTATAAAAAAGGTTAATTTGCCTGACGGTGGAATCAATATTTTTATTTCTACTGTAAAACGATTTAAAATCAATAAAACTATAAGTGCCAGTGCGCCAATGGTGGCTGGTGTTGATTATCTTGAAGAAGAAGAAAGCGATACCTTTGAAGTAAAAGCATTGACTCGTGCTCTTATTAGCGAAATGAAGGAAGTTAGCGAAAACAATCCTTTGTTTACAGAAGAAATGCGTTTGAACATGGTTAATATTGATAACCCTGGAAAAATTGCAGACTTTATAGCTTCAATCCTCAATGTTGATAAAGATGAACAGCAGAAGATTCTGGAAACTGTAAACATTAGACAGAGAATGGAACAGGTTCTTGTTTTCATTAAGCGAGAGCAGGAGCTTTTGCGGGTTCAGAAGAAAATACAGTCAGAAATCAATAATCGTGTTGAAAAAAATCAACGGGAATATTTCCTCCGTGAAGAATTAAAAGCTATTCAGGATGAACTTGGAGAAAACGGTGATGGTTCCCAGAATGATTATCAGAAATTCAAACAGAAAATTGAAGCATTAGAATTTGAAGGTGAAATTAAGGAAACAGTTTTCAGTGAGCTGGAAAAATTTAATCTTATGGATCCAAATTCTGGTGAATATATTGGTACCCGTAATTTCCTTGAACTTATTACTCAGCTTCCCTGGAAGGATAGTGGTGATGAAAGTTATGAGCTTTCTAAAGCAAAGGAAATTCTTGAAGATGACCATTTTGGACTTGATGATGTAAAAAAACGAATTGTGGAATATCTGGCAGTACGCAAATTAAAACAGGACAAAAAAGGTTCTATTCTTCTTTTAGTAGGGCCTCCTGGTGTTGGTAAAACAAGTATTGGGAAATCTATTGCTGCAGCCATGAATAAGCCGTTCTACCGTTTTAGTGTTGGTGGTATGCATGATGAAAGCGAAATAAAAGGTCACCGTCGTACTTATATTGGTGCAATGCCAGGGAAAATTATTCAGGGCTTGAAAATTACAAAAGATAATTCTCCAGTCTTCATGATTGATGAAGTTGATAAGATGAATGCTTCTGCTCAAGGGGATCCATCTGCTGCGTTACTGGAAGTGCTGGACCCAGAACAGAATGTTAATTTCCGTGATAATTATCTGGATTTGCCATTTGATGTTTCTAAGGTATTCTTTATTCTTACGGCCAACAGTCTTGATACAATTCCAGGTCCACTTCGTGACCGTGCAGAAATAATTCAACTTTCTGGATATATTGATCAGGAAAAACTTGAAATTGCAAAAAAATACCTCATTCCAA
Source organism: Treponema sp. (assembly GCA_016292805.1). Lineage (GTDB taxonomy): Bacteria > Spirochaetota > Spirochaetia > Treponematales > Treponemataceae > Treponema_D. Next base: position 33,775 of record JAEDFM010000012.1, read on the forward strand.
AAAATCTTGCAAAGAATGGATTAAAGAAAAATCAGGTTAAATATACAAAGGCTGCTTTGCTTAAAATTGCAGAAGAATATGCCCGGGAATCTGGTGTTCGTCATTATGAAAAGCAGCTTGATAAAATTCACAGAAAGATTGTAACCGAAATTGTTACAAACAACGAACTTTCTTCTAAGTCTGAAAGCTTTGCTCAGTATACAATTGATGCAGATGATTTGTTCAAATATTTAGGCAAACCTGATTTTGATGAAAGTCAGATTAAAGCTGCTTCAGTTCCAGGAACAGCAATTGGTCTTGCCTGGACTAGTATGGGTGGAGATACACTTTTAATTGAAGCAACCAGCTTTGCAGGAAAGGGTGGTCTTGTTCTTACCGGTCAGATGGGCGATGTAATGAAAGAATCTTCACAGATTGCTTTTGACTGGGTTCGTAAATATGTTGTGGAACACAATATTGTAAAAGCTGAATGGTTTGATGAAAATATTGTTCACCTTCATATACCAGAAGGTGCTACTCCAAAAGATGGTCCTTCTGCTGGTGTTACTATGGCAACAACTTTCCTTTCTTTATTTATGAAGAAGGTAATTAAAAAGAATCTTGCTATGACAGGTGAACTTTCCCTTACAGGTCAGGTTTTGCCTATTGGTGGATTGCGTGAAAAAACTGTTGCTGCAAAGCGTAACAAAATTAAGACTATTATAATTCCTAAGGCTAATGAAAGAGACCTTGATGAAATTCCTGATAATGTAAAAGCCGGAATTACATTTAAGCCTGTTTCTAATGTAATGGAAGTATTAGAAATTGCATTAGGAGTAAAAGACTAATGTCAGACATAAAAGCTGTTGTTTTTGACATGGATGGAGTTTTAATAGATTCTGAATCTTTATGCGATATTATCTGGGGTAAAGTAGCTCAGGAAATGCAGCTTGAAAACATATTGAGCTGCATTACAGCCTGTCGCGGATTGAATCGAAAAGATTCTGTAGAAATATTAAAACAATTTTATGGTCCAGATTTTGATGGCTATGCTTTTTTGGATAGATGTTCTGAACTTTTTATGGAAGTAGAAGCTTCTGACGGTGTACCACTTATGCCTTATGTAAAAGAAACACTGGAGTATTTGAGCAAAAAATATATTCTTTGTGTAGCATCGTCTACAAGAAAAATCCATGTTCTTCGTGAACTGGAGGAAGTAGGGGTTGCAAAATATTTTAAAACCTTTACTACAGGTGATGAAGTTGAACACGGAAAACCTGACCCTGAAATCTATATAAAAGCCTGCAAATCAATTGGTTGCAGTCCAGACCAGTGTGTAGGAATAGAAGACAGTTTTAATGGCGTAAGAAGTTCTGTTGCAGCAGGACTAAAAACAATTATGATTCCAGATAGAGTCCCAGCCAATGACGAAATGAAGTCCATAGCCTGGAAAATATGTACATCAATGAAAGATGTACAGTGTATTTTGTAACTTCTGCTAAAATATTAAGTAAAAAAAATCTAATGAGTGTATATAAAAGTCCGAGAGGGAAGGAAGCGGATGCCAAAAACACGCTGAGACCGGAAAGATAGTTTCCTTGCCGGTCTCAGCGTGTAGCGACGCTAGCTAGCGGTTTTGGTATTCGCTTACTGACTGGTAGGACTTTTATATGGAATATTTAGTAGTTTATTTTATATTGTTACAGCTTAATTTTTCCGTTGGAAAGATTAAGCAGATGGCTGGCAAAATCATTATACTGATCTGCTTTTATCTGGCCGCTGATTGTAACTTCTGTTCCAAAATCTTCTGAAATATTATAAAGCTGGTAGTTTACAAAATTATTTTTTAATAGTTTGTAAAGTGAATAATCTGTACTGAAAATAAAATCGGTTTTTTCAATAAGTTCTTCAAATGCATTTTGTGCAGCTGCAGCTTCAAGAACTTGTTTGGCTCCGTTACCATAAGCTTTTACAAGTCCACCAGTACCAAGTAATGTTCCACCAAACCAACGGGTAATTGTAATTATAAGGTTAGTGCAGTTTCGGCCTTTAAGGACATCTAGAGTTGGACGGCCTGCTGTGCCAGATGGTTCACCATCATCACTCATTCCCATTACTTCCCCATTTTTACCAACAATAAAAGCGTGAACTACATGAGTTGCATCAGCATATTTTTCTTTCTGTGCTTTTAAAATGTCTCTTGCCTGAGCCTGACTTTCGCAGGGAATCAGTTCCGACAAAAAGCGAGAGCCTTTGATAATTTCTTCAAACTGGACTGGTTTTGTCAGAACTAGCATATCTGTGTATTATTCTCCAATAGTAATATCCTGAACTTCTTTTGAAGCAAGACGTATACCTTTTGCTTTAAGAGATTTTTCTTCGTATGCACTTGCCTTGAACTTTTCTGTAAGATTCTTTAAGCGAGGCTTTTTTACATAATTTAAATTGAATGTAAAGTCTTTACGGGTATCAATATGCAAAACTTCCATTCCATCTGGTGCAAAGAAGTAATCACGGTTCATAATGTAACCGCCAACTTTACATCGTTTAATGTATACATATTGTGTAGCAGGATCGCGGTAAAGAATTGTAAATAAAACTTTTCCAAGACTTTCTTTATCTGCAAGACCACAATAAGCAAGCTTAGGTCCAACAAATATTTTCTTAGGACATTCAGAAACTGAGTAAATACCAGATTTTCGAACATAAATAACTTTATCGTATGGTGTAACCTTAAGCATTTCTTCGCCACCGCTTACATCAATACCAAGATTTCCCGACTTTTCATCATATTTAAGAGAAGTATCTCGTTTAACAACTGCTTTTACATCAACTGCATTAATGCTTGTAATAGTTGTCATACGTTTTGTTGTTTCTGGATCAAGTTTCTTTTCAATTCCATCAAGATAGCTGATTGCATATTCAACAATATGTTTAAGCAGTTTATTGATTTCCTTGATACGGTCATTAATTGCCTGAACTTCCTGTTTGTTCTTGTTCATATCATACAAAGAAATTCTACGGATTGGAATTTTTAGCAAGTGGTCAATATCTTCATCTGTTAAAGGACGGATTAATTCTTTTGCGAAAGGTTTGAAACCTGTGTAAACAGCATTAATTACGCCTTCTTCAGTTTTCTGGGATTCAATCTTTTTATAAATTCTTTCTTCAACGAAAATTCGTTCAATTGTACGCAAATGAAGTTTTTCCATAAGCTGACGTTTTTCGTATTCAAGTTCTTCTTTAAGAATACCAACCAGCTGTTTAGCGTGATGTTCAATTACCTGAGTACAAGTCATTTGAACTGGCATGTTGTCTTTGATAACCAGCAGATTACAGTAAATAGTTTTTTCACATTCTGTAAAAGCGTAAAGTGCATCAACAACATCTTTAGAATAAACGCCACGAGGAAGTTTAAGTTCAATATTTACAGATTCAGAAGTGTAATCCTGAATTGAAGAAATTTTTACTTTTCCGTTTTTGGCTGCTTTTTCTACAGAGTCACAAAGACTTTCAGTTGTTGAACCATAAGGAAGCTCAGTGATTACAATTTTCTTTTCGTCACTTGTATCCATTTTGGCACGAGTAATAATTTTTCCTAAACCATCCTGATAGTCTGTAACATCAATTAAACCGCCAGTAGGAAAGTCTGGATAAAGCTGGAATGGTTCACCACGAAGACATTTTCGTTCTGCATCAATAACTTCGTGAATGTTGTGGCTGAGAATATTTGTACTCATACCAACAGCAATACCTTCTGCACCAAGAATCAAAACTAAAGGGAGTTTTGCCTTGAAAGCTGTAGGTTCAACATCACGGCTGTCATAAGTTTCTACATACTGTGTGATTTCTGGATTTGTATTTAAAATATCTTTTGTAATTGGTTTTAAGCGGCATTCAATGTAACGGGGAGCAGATGCACCATCCCCTGTGTACATATTACCAAAGTTTCCCTGTTTATCTATGAATAATTCTTTATTTGCAAGGTTTACAAGAGCCGTATAAATTGAAGCATCACCATGTGGATGATATGCCATTACTTTACCACATACGTTTGCAACCTTTGTAAAGCGGCCGTCATCAGTCTTGATTAATGTATGAATGATTCGTCTTTGAACTGGTTTAAGTCCATCTGTGATTTCTGGAATAGCGCGGTCACGAATAACGTAACTTGCATATTGAATGAAGTTCGAGTCGAACAGATTTTTTACGTAAGCCATTTTTTCCCCATTGCGAAAGTTTTCGCGTAAAACCCAATTCAATTATAAACTAAAAATATAATATTCACAATCCTGCAATTATTATGTTAATTAGAGATATAAAACAAAATAAATGTCATTCATTTAATGTTTTAGCTATTAAATACATTGATGAACAAGAAGAGGTTTCTGATTCAGAATAGGTTTTATTCTAAAAATCAGCCTTAAGATTAAATTCCATAGCTTTACCGGTTGTTGGATGTACAAAACTTAAGTAATGACAATGGAGCATAAGGCGCTCGCCTGGGTTGCAGGTGCCGTATAAAGTATCTCCAATAATTGGTAAATGGAACCCATGCTGATCTGCGGAAATTAACCGCAGCTGATGAGTGCGGCCGGTAAGAGGAATGTAAAGCATTCTTGTTGCCGGTTTTTTTATACCCGTTAGAGGATTTGTATAGGTTTCAACATTTAAAAGCTTCCAGTCTGTAATTCCAAGTTTTCCAAATTCTTCATCATAGACTTGGTGAGGACGATTGTCTGGATCAAGACGGAATTTTAATTCTATGTGACCTTCTTTCTGGTTATTTTTTGGTGCCAGATTTCCATCGGCCTTTGCCAATACTCCATCAAGCAAAGCTGTATATTCTTTTTTTACAATCTTGTTTTCAAACTGTTTGTTCAGATTTCTGTGAGGTTCTTCCTTAAGGGTATAAACCATTAAACCGGAAGTTTCCATATCTAAACGGTGTACGGAAGGCTGCTCAATGCAATCTGGGAATATGGTTCTAATTCTGTTTACGAGGCAGTCCTGTTTATCTGGAGTACGGCCTGGAACAGAAAGCAGCATAGAAGGCTTATTTACAACGACAATATCTTCGTCTCTGTAAAGAATTTCAACGCCAAGAATTTCTGGAAGAATAAAACCGCATCGTTCATCGCAGGGAGGGTAAGATTCTAGATTAATTCTGTTTTTAGTATTCTTTCCAAAAAAAACTTCATCCATGCTGATTGGTGTGTATTTATGAGAAAAGGCATAGGATAGAAGTCTTGGTGCACAACAATCACCAGTGCCAGTTGGGGGCAGCTTTCCATTGTGGCTGGCAATTATTGAATTTAAGGAAATAGACTTTCTGTCAAAGCGGGTAAACTTATAGAGGGAAAAAACTGATTTCAGGGATTCTGTTGTAAGGGCAGTGCGCTGCTGCACAAGAGAACTGTCCCCCTGGTTTCCCTGGTTTTTAATAATTTCAGTTAATCTGTGGATTTCGGCATCGTTTTTTGAAAGTGCATCTGCTATTTTTTCATCATCAACAATTGGTGGAACAATTTCAAAATCACAATCCAGCAAATTGTGGACTACTTCCAGCTGGCGGCTTATTCCACTTACAGAAAAAAGAACTTTTTCTTTACATACTAAAGCTCCAATCATAAGTCCGTTTTCGGCCCGTTCCTGGCTGAGTCTTGTAATCTGTTTTAAAATAACATTGCCCGCTTCTATTTGTGAAATTAATTTCATGCAGTAGCTGCGGGCAAGTGATGTGTCAAAAGGTGGAAACATTAGTTAGTTACGTCTTTCAACTGAACCGTCTTCTTTTGCAATAAATACAATTGGCTTGTTTTTAGTAAAAAGACCACATTCTACAACACCGGCAATACCATTAATCTTGTCTTCCATTTCTGGAACATTGATTGGAGATTCCCAGGTGCAGTCAAGAATCTGGTTTCCATTATCTGTAATAACTGGACCGCATTTTTTTACACCTTCCCGGAGTACACATTTTGCACCCAATTTATTCAAAGCGTTTGTAACTGGAATGCGGGCTTCACCAATAATCTCTACAGGAACAGGAAATTTAGTTCCAATTGTTTCTACAGATTTTGATGAGTCTGCTATAACTACAAAAATCTTTGAATTGTATTCAACTAACTTTTCGCGAACATGTGCAGCTCCACCGCCTTTAATACAGTTGCACTGTGGATCAACTTCATCAGCTCCATCAATTGCAAGGTCAAGTTCACCATTAATAATTCTGTCATTTAATGAGTAAACTGGAATACCGTAATCCTGGCAGGCATTCTGTGTCTGGAAGCTGGTAACAACTGCTTTAATATCTTTTAATTCTCCAGAATTAATATGTTCTGCAAGACGTTTTACTGCAGGCATAGCTGTTGAACCTGTACCAAGGCCAATTTTCATTCCAGAAAAAATCTTTCCTTCTTTAATTAAAGTATCAATTGCTGTATTTGCAACTAAAACCTTCTGTTCCGACTGTGTCATATTTTTATCCTCTTTATATGATTATGAATTATAGTAATCCCCAGTAAACAATTTATATTGTTCATGGGTAGAATATTCCATCATTTTTTTACCATTAGATGTTCGACAGCCAGTTAAAGAAGCACGACGCATTAATGGTGTAATGGCCGGTGAATAAATTAAATCAAAGAGCAATTCATCACCACGGAAATTATAGAAGCTTATAGGATCAACTTCCTTTATATCTCCATCCTGTAAGTCTGAACCTACAGTTGTAGTTTGAATAATTAGAGTTGAGTATTCATCTAAAAGAGTTACACTGGAAGGATCCAGCGGACTATATTTGAATCCATACTTTTCTGCCAGAATCTGGGCATTTTCCAAAGTTCTGTTAAAAATACAAACCTTTGCACCTAACTGCCACAAAACATAGGCAACGGCTTTTGCAGAACTTCCAGCCCCAAGTAAAGCAACTTTCTTGCGTTTAATTTTAGTGTCACCAAGAAACTCTGTAAGGGCAGTTCTAAAACCTGTAATTTCTGTATTAAAACCAGCCCATTTACTGTTTCTACGGATAATTGTATTGCAGGCACCTACAAGATCAACTTCGTGTGCTTTTTCTTTAAGATAATAAATTACACTTTCGTGAAATGGTTCTCTGATTACCAGACCATTAAAATCCAGCTGTTCTGCAAAATAAAGATTTTCTCTAATAACAGGGGATCTTATTGGTAGTGATATGGCATTGTAATTTCTTTCTTTAAAACCCTTGTTTAGAATTTGAACTGCAGGTGCTTTTTGGAGAGGCCAGCCGGCAATACCAAAAAGCTTTGTATTTTCATTAAGTTCTCTGAAATTATAAAGATTTAATAGTGTTTCAGGGGTTGTATGACCTAACTCTGCTGTATTTTCTTCCAGTTCTCCAGGTGATACATAAGTTAAGTATGAACCAGTAAGATGGGCAAGAATTCTAGAAGGCTGTCCCTGCAAACCAATTGCTGTAACAATGTGTTCATACTTGAACATGGATTGTGATTCTTTAAATAGGGTAGCAACATCTTTAAGATTTGATGGACGGAATGCTATTTTTGGAATTTCATAACCTGTTTTACGCATAGAATCACAGATTTCTTTAATGTTAATAAGATTTTCATTGATACTGTGGTAACTACGGATGATTTTTACACCAAAAGCCATAGCCGCATCCTGAATACTTGGAATCTGAAAATCGTCTTCAAATTCTACATAAGCGTAGTTACGGGAACGGTCTGGATTTGCAAAAGCCAGCGCACGACCAAAAAGATTTGTTCTGGAAAATTCACCACTATTAAAACGTCCACCGTCAATGTCACGGCGGATAGAAAGAATACAAGGAAGATAAATAAGGGCAGGGAAGCGCTTAATATATAGCTGTTCATCCTCGTTTAAGCAGTCTGCACGAAGTTCTACAAGATCAATTTGTTTTTCATATTTTTTGACAAGTTTATAATCTTCTTCAAGAGTTTTGCCTGTCAATGTCATGCAGACTAAAGGCTTATTCATTTTTAGTTGATAACCTTCTTAGCAACGATTTTGTCACCAACATAAAGTGCCAGTGTTGTTCCATGTTTTACAGCATAAGGAACTGTAAGATTTCCACCTGGGTGTACAAAGCTTACAACATTATATGCATTTCCTTCTGCAGGAATTGCTTCAAGACGCATGTTTGTTGGGAATGGGTAGTTTGCCAAAGTAGTCTGGAAAATACCATATTCGTTATCGTTAAGATCACCCTTTGGCATAGCCATTTCTACAGGAATACGAGTGTAATTCTTTACATATTCATCTTCAGGTTTTGTCATACCAGTAACTGTTCCTGCAGTTTCACCTTCTGAAGCTGTGTGAGTTGTAATATCAAATACAACCTTACTCCAGCTCATTGTCTGAAGAAGATCATTTACACTCTGACCAATAATATATGGAACCTTTGTGTTTTCGTAAGTTGGACCACGGCTTACAATAAGCTGTACAGTAACTGGATCTGAAATACTTGTTCCTGCTGGAGGATCCTGTTCAAGAATTGTTCCTGCTGGAGCCTGATCTGGAATGTATTCTGGAGAAGCTAATTTGATTGGTGCTTTTGCCATACCAGCAAAAGTTGTCTGAATTGTCATAGAAACTTCATCATAAGTTTTACCCACATAATCTCCAACTGAGTCAATAATAGCACCACGGCTGACTACAAGGTTTACACGGCTGTAACCTTTTACAATAGCACCAGCTTTTGGTGACTGTTCCATAATTGTACCTTCATCAGCAGTAGTATCTGAATAACGGAGAGTGATTTTTGGATAAAGCTCTTTTACCTGAAGTTCAAGCAATGCATCTTCAAGTTTTTTGCCCTGTACATTTGGAACAAGTACCTTTTCGCTTCCTTTTATATTTGCAAAGAAAACTGCACAGGCTACTAAAATCATAAGAACAAAAGTAGCAATAGAAACAAAAACAAATGCTGGAATATTTGACTGTAATTTATCGTAAGAGCCTTTTACATCCAGTCTTTTGTTTTTTAAGTTTTTCAAAGCGTTTATAAACTTTTCTTTTTTAGACATAATATCCTCATTTATTGTAAAACTGAGCCAACAAAATTGTGGGCACCGTTCATAAAGTCTTTATAATTCATAGCGTTTTTTCCCTGTCGCTGTAATTTAGTTACGCACAGGAGACCATTGCCTGTTTTTATATATATACCTTCTGATTTAACAAAGTCTACAACTTTTCCGTTTTCTTCAGAAGTGTATTTTGAAGCATCGGAGTTTGTAAGCTTTGCTTCAAGAATTTTTAAAGGAACATTATTTTCCATACACCAGCAGCCTGGATCTGGATAATATGCTCTTATTTTTGCATCAATTATTTCTGCACTTTCAGACCAGTTAATTTTACCATCATCCTTAGTGATTATGCCAGTATAACTTGGGCCTCCCTGCTGAGGAATTCCATCAGGAAGTTTTCCTAAGTCTGAAACCTGTGAAAGTACAATACAAAGAAGTTCAGCACCATTTACAGCACTGTAATTTAATAAGGATTCCCCAGTTTCTGTTCCATTTAAGTCAACAATTTCCTGAGAAAGAATATCACCTTCATCCATTTTTAGACTTAAGGTTTGAACTGAAATTGCAGTCTGTTTATCTCTGTTTAAGATTGCAGCAGGAACTGGAGTACAACCTCTGTATTTTGGTAAAAGAGAAGGGTGAAGATTTATACCACCACATGGAAATAATGCCAGAAACTTTGGGCCAAAAATATGACCGTAAGCAAAGCTTACAAGTATATCAGCCTGAAGGGGAGCAATTGCTTCTCTGGCAGCTGTATCAAGATGTTCAGGTTCAAACACAGGAATATTATGCTGGCGGGCAAAAGCTCCACAGGCAGTAGGAGTTAATTCTTTGTGTCGTCCTTTTGCTGTTGGTGGATTAGTTAATACACCTGCGATCTGAAAACCACAATCGGCCTGTTTATTAAAGAGAATCTCTAATGTTTTTGCAGAAGATTCAGGGCTTCCTGCATATAAAACTTTTATACTCATAAAAACTAAAAACTCTACTTATTTTTTTTTGCTTCTTTTGCCGCTATTTTAGCTGCAATACGAGCCTGTTTTGCAGCCTTTTCTTTTGCTTTTTCAGCAGCTCGTTCTGCTCTTTTTTTGAACTGTTCTTCAGTTTTTTTAGCAAAGCCTTCATCACCACGGTCAATAAATACTACACCGTCCAGATGGTCATTTTCATGCTGAATGATTCTGGCCAAGAGACCGTCTGCATCTAAAGTAAATGCTTTTCCTTTTTCATTAATAGCCTGAACTGTTACACGCAATGGACGTTCAATTGTTTCGTAAACCTGAGGAATACTTAAACAGCCTTCATCGTAAGGACCTGTTTCTTCAGAGGTTTTAATAATCTGAGGATTGATAAATACACGGCGAACATCATCGTCTGCAATAAGAACAAACATTCTGATGTTTTTTCCAATCTGTGGTGCGGCAAGACCAACACCATCTGCTTCAATCATTGTATCAAACATGTCTTCTGCAAGCTGTTTGATTTCATCATTTACTTCTGCAACTGGAATAGAAGGCTGTCTTAAGCTGTCTTCGCCAAGTTTTACAATATCTAATATCATAGTTTATTCCTTATTTTTCCATTCTGATTCTGGCAGCTCTAGCGTGTCCTGCAAGTCCTTCTGCATCACCAAGATAACCTGCTGCAGCAGAGCTTCTTAATGTTCCAGATTTCTTTTCTTCAGCACGCAATGTTGTAACTGTTTTTAAGAACATACGAACACTTAATCCACCTGTAAAGCGGGCAGAACCTGATGTTGGTAATGTGTGGTTCAAGCCGGCTGCGTAATCCCCAAGAACTTCGGCAGAGTAGTGGCCTATAAAAAGTGAACCATAATTGTGTACTAATTTTTCAAGCTTAGTTCTTTCTTTACCTTCATCAAGTGCAAGCTCCAGATGTTCTGGTGCTTTACGGTTTGCAACTTCTGCTGCCTGTTCCAGATTTTCTACAAGGATGATTTTTCCAAATGTATCAACTGATTTGCGTGCAGTTTCTTTTGTAGTTAAAGTTTCCAGCTGTTTTTCAATTTCTTCGCTAACTTTGTTGGCAAGGTCCTGACTAGTTGTAACAAGAACTGGTTGTGCAACAATATCGTGTTCTGCCTGTGCAAGTAAATCTGCAGCAACCCAGGCTGGATTTGCAGATTCATCAGCAATAATAAGAACTTCTGTAGGTCCTGCAATCATATCAATACCAACAGTACCGTAAACTTCTTTTTTTGCACCGGCAACAAATTTATTACCAGGACCAACAATTACATCAACTTTAGGAATAGATTCTGTACCAAAAGCCATAGCTGCAACTGCCTGTGAACCACCAACTGCATAAAGGTGATTTACGCCACAAATATAAGCTGCAGCCATAATTCCTTCATCAGCATAAGGTTTACCACCAACATAAGCTTTGCCTGGAACGCCTTTGCCTTTTGTACTGGCAACTGCCGCATCATCAGGGTGAACCCGTGGAGGTGTACACATAATTACATTTTTTACACCTGCAGCTACTGCGGGAGTTACAGTCATAATTACAGTTGAAACAAGTGGGAATCGTCCTGCTGGAACATAGCAACCAGCTGTTTCAACAGGAATAGTTTTCTGTCCTGTGAATAAACCAGGTTCAAGCTCTTCTTCAAAATCCTTAAAAGATTTTCTCTGAGATTTTGCAAAACGCAATGCCAGATCATGTGAATATACAAGGGCATCGTAAATATCCCGTTTCTGAATCATTAATTTTTCAGCGGCTGCTTTTAATTCTTCCTGAGGAACTTCAAAAACTTCAGGTACAGCAACATCAAATTTTGTACCGTAAATGCGTAATGCTGCATCACCTTTATTCTGAACTTCTTCCAGAACAGATTTTACAGTTTCGTCTGTTTTATTACCAAAACTGCGGCTATCAAAAAAATCTTTTTCTACATCGCTATATTTTTGAATTTTAATCATTTTTTATCGTCCTCAGTCGTCAGTCTTCAGTCACCAGAAAACAGCTTGAATAACAAAACTGAAGACTGATGACTTATAACTGATGACTTTATTTCGATTTGTGTCTTCTGTCTAATTCGTCGTAAACATCTTTCCAGGTTACGCCTTCTTTGTACATAAGAACGTTTACAAAGTAGATTAAGTCAGCAGCTTCCCAGATAACTTCATCTTTTCCATCTGCTTCGCATAATTCTTCAGCTTCTTCTTCTACTTTTTCGCGAACTCGTTTAGCATCAAGAGTTGCTGTATAAGAACCTGGTTTTGGATTTGCAAAGCGGTCTGCAATAACATTGTAAAGACGACCCATAGAAGATGGTTCGCCAGGGGCAGATGTAAAGCAGGTCCATGAACCTGTATGGCAGGCTGGTCCAGTTGGAAGAACTGTTGCAAGAATACAGTCTCTGTCGCAGTCTGCACGCATTTTTACAACCTGAAGGAAGTTACCGCTTGTGTCACCTTTTGTCCAGAGTTCATTGCGTGAACGGCTCCAGAATGTAAGCTTACCGCAGTCAAATGTTTTTCTAACAGCTTCTTCGTTGGCAAAGCCTTGCATTAAAACATCACCATTTACACTTTGTGCAATTACAGGGATAAGAGGAGATTTTTTAAAGTCGAGACATCCAACAAAAGCGTCTTTAAGACCAACTTTTCCTGTATAAAGTGCCATACCAAGCTGTACGTCACAATGCATTTTTTCAAGTTCAATAATTTCTTCAACAGTAGAAACACCACCAGCTGCTACAACTCGACAATGGACTGCATCACGAAGCTGTTTTACATAATCCATGTTTGTTCCCTGCATACAGCCTTCTTTTTCTACACAGGTAAATAAAAGTTCAGAACAGAATTTTTCAGCCTGTTTTGCACCTTCAACTAAAGGAATATCAACAGTTTCTGTCCATCCTTTTACAGCGATTTTTCCGTTAAGTGCATCAACACTAATAATGATTCTGTCTTTACCGATTGCGGCTGCAAGTTCATTTAAAAAGTCTTCGTTTAGAACAGATTCTCCAGGCTGTGGATTTGATTTCCAGGCGGCAGAACCAATGATTACTTTTTCTGCACCAAGGCTTACAAGCTCCCGGGCTTTTTTTACACTTCTGATTCCGCCACCAGTTCTAACATTTCCCTGATGGAGTAATTTTTTAAGAAGGGGAGTATTAACTGTATTTCCTTTTGCATCAATATTTCCAAGAGCAGCATCAAGATCAATAACTGCTACTTCGCCATAAAGGTTAAAGTCTCTAATAAGTGCATCAGCATCATCCCGCTGAATAATTAAATCTTTACCGTTTTTTAACTGAACTACATGTCCGTCTTTTAAATCTATAGAAGAAATTACCATAAAATGTATTTTACCAAATTTTAATCACTTATACAAATAATGTGAAAGTTTAAAATAGATGGCTAAAATTTCGCCATCTATTTTAAGTCTCGAGTTTTTCATAAAACTCTATTTATTTACGTGTTCGCTTGCGCGAACGTTTTGTAAATCCTCAGTTGTTGAAACAACTTGCGGTTTACAAAATTAAAGAAAGTTTAAAATAGATGGCTAAAATTTCGCCATCTATTTTAAGTCTCGAGTTTTTCATAAAACTCTATTTATTTACGTGTTCGCTTGCGCGAACGTTTTGTAAATCCTCAGTTGTTGAAACAACTTGCGGTTTACAAAATTAAAGAAGGATTAAAATGAAAAGTATAAACACTCTCTTCCGTAAAAGCACTATCGTTTCAGAAGGTACGAAAAGTGCCAGCCGAGTGTTT
>JAEDFM010000100.1 GCA_016292805.1 Treponema sp.
CAGCAGTTCTTGCTACTTCTGTATTCGCAGCTGATGTTTCTGCTAAGGTAAAACTCACAGGAAGTTTGTTGGACGTTGGCATCCCTACAACATCAGGATCTGCAACATTCTCTGCTTTTGGATTGAATCCACACCGCTCACATGACTGGGAGCCAGATTTGGCACTTTCTTATTCAGAAGATAAAGTTGGTGCTGAAATTGCTTTCAAAACATTGAATGAATGGGGTTCAGGAGAAGGTGAAACTTCTACTAACTGGAAAATTTGGATTAAACCAATTGATGTATTGAAAATCAACTTCGGACGCATTGGTGATTCTTTGAATAAAGAATCTATCGACTCTTCTAGCATCTACAACTACGATGAATGGGGATACAGAATGGAATTCGCTTCAAACGGATTCACATTGGCTGCAGCTCTTCACTTTGCACAGGGAAAGAACTTCCTTTCACAGTACAAGAATGCTAATGGTGCTGATTCTATTTCTATCCACAGCCTCGCTGTATATGGTCAGTATGCTGCTGACTTCGGTACAATCAAAGCATTGCTCGATGTTAAGACTGCTAGCGGTGAATGGGCAAAAGCAACAGAAGATTCTTATGAACTTGATCCAAAAACAGGAGAAATCAAAAAGACTCCAGCTAAAGCTGCTGCTTACACTGCTACACCAGGAAACCTCTTTGCAGGTGTTGGTTACAACAACGCATTCGGTGCATTCAACCTCTTTGTTGATGCTGGTATGAACATTGGTTTGCCAGAAGCTGGAGAAGGAAAAATTGGTCTCGTAGCTGACGTTGATGGTAAATTTGCTCAGGATGCATTGTACTTCGAAGCTTATGCTAAACTTACATATGCTAACTTCAAGGCAACTAAAGACCCAATCGCTGTAATGACAATTGCTAAGTTTGCTTACCAGCTTGATCCATGCAAGGTTTATGTATACTTCAAAGATAAAAACCTTTTGGATAATAAGTTCACTTCAACAATCAAACTTGGTGCTGAAGGATCTTTCGGTGCTTGTGGATGGAACATCTGGGGACAGATTGATACATTCCCTAAAGCAGCAGACAAGATTGCTATCTCTGTACCAGTTGAATTCACAGTTGCTTGGTAATTCCAGTAACATAGAATACTGCTAAACAGTAAAAAGGCTCCTCGAAAGAGGAGCTTTTTTTATTCTTTACTGTAACATAAGTTACAATTCAAGTGTTAAATATATGGAATAAATACAAATACGGAGTATTTGATATGAAACGAACAGTTATTATGTGATCAGCAATCGGATTTATTGGTCTGCTTGTTACTTCTTGTGCATCAACAAAAAAAGAATAGCTTGCAGCTGATGTTTATGAAGATACTATTCCTGAAGAAACAGAGTCAGAAGAAATAGAAGACGAAGATGGCGCTGTCGCAATTAAAAAAACAGATAATTATATGACTGGCTGGGGAAGTTATTACCTGCTTGCCTATTATTATATTCAGTTTGATGATGCAAACCGTTAAAAGCTTCTTAATGCTATTGATAATTATTTTTCTGATTTTGAGAATAAAAATCTTCAGAGAAAGGGTAAAGATACAGAGCGTACCTATGGTAAGGTTTCTTACAGACTTGACTGGGGTTCTGTAAGCTCAACAACTCAAAATCATGGAACTGGTGATGGTTATATGGGATATAATTTTATGAAAGGTTCACCATATTTTACTATCAAAAATTTCCCTTTCAAAAATGATCATTTTGATGATGCTTCTGAAACTTAAAAAGAGAATCTTTAGGACTTACTTATTATTTTACTAAGGGTCAGTTAAAGAATCTTGTGGAGTTCCTTTCAAACGAAATATTTCAGCTTGTGTAGCAGAAATGAATGAATATTTCGTATATTCTGGTGCAGATGAATATTAATAAAAGTTTTTTGTAACTATTTACATAGCGGATGGTTATATTAGTGAACATCAAAGCAATACTAGATTAAAGAAAATACCTCCATAATTTTTTTTGAGACTGCCGTTTTTCCTCCTTTCCCGGCAGTCTTTTTTTTTGATTCAATATATCAGTTTCTTCTATAAATATACTATTTGTATAAAGTCAAAAAATTTGGTAATATTTGATTTATGGTAGTAGCTTCAATTGATTTGAAAAACGGACACGTCGTTCAGCTTAAGAACGGTAAGGAACTGG
>JAEDFM010000101.1 GCA_016292805.1 Treponema sp.
CAATTTTAAATTTGAGGCATCAAATAAATATATATAGGAGTTTTTATTATGAAAAATAATCTTCAGAAAATGATTATTGGAGCAATTCTGATTTCATCAACAATGTGGGCTTTTGCTGCACCTAACTTCAACAGCAAAAAATCTATTTCAGTTTTAAGTCGTGAAGATGGCTCTGGAACTCGTGGTGCATTTATTGAACTTTTTGGTATTGAAAAAAAAGATGCCAGTGGTAAAAAAGTTGACTACACAACAGATGAAGCCGCAATTACAAATTCTACAGCCGTAATGCTTACAAGTGTGGCTGGAGACAATTATGCAATTGGATATGTTTCTCTTGGTTCATTAAACGACAGTGTAAAAGCAGTAAAAATTGATGGTGCAGATGCTGCAGTTGCAAATATTAATAACGGTTCCTATAAAATTAGCCGTCCCTTCAATATTGCAGTAAAAGAAGGTCTGTCCCCAGTTGCTCAGGATTTTGTAAACTTTATTATAAGTGATGATGGTCAGAAGATTATTGCTGCCAACAAATACATTAAGATTCAGAATACAAAAGCTTATTCTTCAAACAAGGCAAGTGGAAAAGTTGTGGTTGCAGGTTCGTCATCAGTTTCGCCTGTTATGGAAAAATTGATTGAAGCTTACAAGGGTGTAAATCCAAATGCAGAAATTGAACTTCAGACTTCTGACAGTACAACTGGCGTTACAAATGCAATCAACGGAACTTGCGATATTGGAATGGCAAGCCGCGCCCTTAAAGACAGCGAAAAAGCAAAGGGTGTTAAGGAAATTACAATCGCAATTGATGGTATTGCAGTAATTGTAAACAAGTTAAATCCTGTAGCAGATATGACTAAAACTCAGGTAGAACAGATTTTTACTGGTAAGACAACTAAGTGGAGTGAATTAAAATAAAATGCAGGAGGGGAGAAGTCTCTCCCCTGGTTCGCACTTCGTTGCTCACACACCCCACTCAGCGGGGCTCAATCGGCGCCCCGCAACGCCCTCCTTTTGGTTTACAATCCATTAAAAGTTAAGAGCCCTTATACAAAAAATCTTTCTAAAGTGTCTTTATTTGGGTAATTTGGCTTTTCATCTGGGTTTGTTTGTACCGATTCATAAAATTCCTTTAGCTTATCCCAACATACTGGCTTTCCGTCGTTTGGAAGATACTCTTTATTCGCCCATTCAATAAAGTTTTCTAAAACACTTCTATCCAAATTTTTCTTGGAATCTTTGCTTATTGTAGATAAATCAAATCTTAGGTCGTTTATACTTTGCGGTACTTCTTTCGTTATAAATACACTATGGACTTTTGATTTATCTGAATTATAAATGTGTGCATGTGGATAACTATTTTCGTGTGGCTTTTCTTTTGTTCTTACTTCAAGTAAGAACTTCCGATTATCCTGTTTTCTTACAACGAAAGCCATTTCTTGAAGTCGCATTGAACTTTTGTAAACTTCTTCAAAGTTTATGTCTTCTATAATTTTACCCATAACTTTTACCTCTTCCAATTAAAAATATTAGGCTATGTCCGTAAATAGTGTTGCTAAACATAAAAACGGACAAGCCTTATTCTTTTTAATCTTAAATACCTAAAAGTTCTCTTATCTTTGATTTTGTATCTTCAAAAGAAATACCACCTTCCTTTGAAATACATTCGCAAGCCCACCTATTAAAGTTTGAAACAAAATCTTTGACACCATTATAATCTATTGTACTGATAGGGATAAAATCTGTGTATGCTTTATTCAAATCTGAAACTGTACGTCTATGAAAATCATCGAATGAATCTTCCATTGATTTCCATACGTGATTATAAAGCTTGTTAAATTCTGGGTATTTATTTGTTCCTTTTACTTTCGGAACATCATCAAATCCTTTTCTGGCAGAAGCCACCCAACCTTCAAAATTTTCTTCGTAATGGTTCTGACCTTTGTAATAATAAAGCTTTATCAAGTGTGCGTGTCTTACAGAACGTAAACTGTCTAATTGGGAAATTATTACATTCCAAGGCTGAGCCATTTCACGCAAATGTGCTGAACTATCATAGATTTCTTGAAAATCATAATCTTCACCTATCTTATTCATAACTATTCCTTCTTCCAATTAAAAATATTAACATACAATTAGCTATAAATCAGCAACTTTTCAGTTTTTGATAACTA
>JAEDFM010000052.1 GCA_016292805.1 Treponema sp.
CGTTTTGTAAATCCTCAGTTGTTGAAACAACTTGCGGTTTACAAAATTAAAGAAGGATTAATATCGGCTAGTGTTTATCAATTTAAAATAAGAGGTTAAAAATATGGAATTATATCTTTTGTACTTAATCGTATTTGGAGCAACATGTATTGTTGGCGTTCCTATTCTTTCATACTTTCAGTATATGTTCATTCACGGAATGACAATCAGCGAATGGATTGAAGGACTTCCTGTAACATTTGGTATTGTAGTTGTTCTTATTGGAATCATTTCTGTGATTATGCATGCAGTTATGCGTCCACTTATTAAGATTTTAAACAAAGCAAAAACAGAAGAGCTGGAGCCTGAAGAAAAAGTTATCTTTGCAAAAATCTTTAGCAAGATGAACATTATTACAACAAGTATTCTTTTGTTCTCTTATGTTTTCGCAAATGTTCTTCTTGTAATCATAAAAGCTACAAAAGGAGTATTTTCTCTTGGCGACAATATTACCGAAGTTGTCACTACTTTGTTTGTAATCTTTGGACTTTGTCTTGTTTATGCTTTAATTGCCCGTGCTTATTGTGTTTACTTTTTTGAAGCCTTTGCCCAGAAAATTATTTCCAGACTTCACCTCCACAGTCTTATGGATGTAAAGACAAACCATCTTACACAGTATCTTGGTTTTTCAGCTTTCTCTCTGGCAGCCTTTGCTTTCTGGCATGTATTCTGTATTGGCTTTAAAGCAGCCCGCTTTGGTTTTGACACTTATACTTCATACACTGCCCAGGTTTTAATTTTTTCAATTTTCTCTTTTGGTTATCCAAGTCCACTTCTTGCTTATCTTCTTTTGAATCTTAAAAAACGCTTTGTTAATTCTACAGATGTAATTACTTCTATTCGTGTAGAAGGTGACCTTTCTCAGCGTGTTGATCTTGTTGCTTTTGATGATTTTGGAAAAACTAACCACGAAATCAATATGCTTATGGATTTCTTAAATGGCATGATTGAAGAAATTAAAGAGCAGACAAGTGCAGTTGGATTAAATGCCTCAAGTCTTCTTTCTACTTCTGAAAACTCTGCAGCTGGTATTTCTCAGATTATAGCAAACTTTGAAGATATTAATCAGAAAAGTGATGAGCGCGATCGTTTACTGGAATCTACAAAAGTTAACATCCAGAAGCTTAATCAGGATGCAAAACGTATTTCTGAACTTGTAATTGCACAGACTGCAGCTACAGAACAGAATGCTTCTGCCATTACACAGATGGTTGCAAACATTAATTCCATTGGTCATATGGTTAATCAATCTAAAGAGCTTTCTGAAAATCTTGCTCAGCTTTCCGAAACTGGTAACACAGCAGTTGAAGGCACAATGAACAACATGAAAGAAATTACAGAACATTCTAAACGAATGATGGAAGTTCTTGCTGTAATTCAGAGTGTTGCCAGCCAGACTAACCTTCTTGCTATGAATGCCGCAATCGAAGCTGCTCACGCTGGTGAAGCAGGAAGCGGATTTGCTGTAGTTGCTGATGAAATTCGTTCTCTTGCTGAATCTACTTCAAAAAGTGCTAAAGACATTAAAGAAATGATTAATCAGTTGATTCAGTCTATTACTCAGAGTGCCGATCAGATTAATGCTACTTCTTCTGCATTCAAACAGATTTCCGACAGCATTGGCAGTCAGATGCAGCTTGTAGATACAATTGCCCGCGCTACAGAAGAACAGTCTATTGGTGCTTCAGAAACCTTAAAAGCTACAAATGAAATCTCTGGTCAGATTAATGAAATTAACAGTCTTATGAGAAATCAGGCTGATTACTGTTCAGAAATTGATACTGGTATTACAGATGTAGTTCAACTTTCCAGCCAGGTAAACAGCGCATTAAAACAGTCAAGCACAGTTATTAATGAGTTCTCTGCTTCTATTGAAACAACAAAGAACAGTGCTATTGATAACCAGACTTCAATTCAAAATGTAAATAACGAACTTGATAGATTTAAATTAAACTAGCATTAGTTTATTGAAGGAAAACTTATGGAAACAATTAATGATTTAGGAAAATACACATTCCCAGCCTTACTCGCCAACTCAATCAGAAAATTTGGTGAACGACCTGCACTTACACTTATTGGTGGAACTCCAATCACTTATGCACAGATAGGCGAAAAAAGTGTGGCAGTTGCAAAAATGCTTAAAGGCCTTGGATTAAAGGATGGAAGCAAGGTTGCAATTTTTGGTACAGGTCGCCCTGAATGGGGTATCAGCTATTTTGGTATTGTAAGCTATGGTATGATTGCCGTTCCTTTACTTCCAGATTTTTCCGACACAGAAATTGCAGCAATTTTTGAACACTGCGGTGTTGATGCAGTATTTGTTGAAAGTAAGCTTTATTCAAAACTAGAAAAACTGGGCAATAAACTTCCTTCAATTGTAATTAATCTTGAAGACTTCAAAATTATAAAAGGACCTAAAGGTTGTGGACAGAACATTACAGACTACGCTGATCAGAGTGAACCTGTAAGTAATACACAGGAAGAAGATACAGCTTCTATCATTTATACATCAGGAACTACAGGTCGTTCTAAAGGTGTTGAACTTACACACAAAAATCTTGTATGGACTTGTGTTCAGTGCCAGCACACTCATCGTGTACATAAGCTTGACCGCACACTTTCCTTCCTGCCATTAAGCCATGTATACGAATTCACAGTAAGCTTTTCTATGCAGCTGTTAAATGGTGCCTGCGTTTACTATCTTGGAAAACCTCCAATTGTAAGTGCTCTTTTACCAGCCTTCAAAATTGTTCAGCCAACAATCGTTCTTTCAGTTCCATTAGTTATGGAAAAGATTTACAAGAACAGCGTTCTTCCTAATTTTACAAAAAACAACTTTATTAAGTTCCTTTATAAAATGCGCGGTACACAGATTATTCTTAACCGTGTTGCTGGAAAAAAACTTATGAAAACTTTTGGTGGTCACCTTGTATTCTTTGGAATCGGTGGTGCAATGATTGATCCAAAAGTTGAACGATTTATGAAGGATGCAAAGTTCCCTTATGCAATTGGTTATGGACTTACAGAAACATCACCTTTGCTGGCTTCTTCTGGTCCTAAAATTACAGTTCCTGGTTGCATTGGTGTTGTAATGCCTGGAGTTGATCTTAAAATCAATAATCCAAATCCTCAAACTGGTGTTGGTGAAATTGTTGCAAAAGGTGAAAATGTAATGAAGGGTTACTATAAGGATCCTGAACTTACAAAAACTGTATTCACCACAGCAGAAGATTCTGTTGGCGAAGGATACTTTAAAACCGGGGACTTAGGTATTTTTGTTAAACATCACAAAAATCCATATCTTATTATTCGTGGCCGTAACAAGAATATGATTCTTGGACCAAGTGGCGAAAACATTTATCCAGAAGATATTGAATTTGTTTTGAACCAGCATCCATTAATTACCGAATCACTTGTAGTAGAAGATGATGATGGTCTTGTTGCCCTTGTTCAGCTTGATGAAGAAAAGGTAAATGCCGAAGCTGAAAAACGCGTAAAAGAAAAATTCAAGATTTCAGTTTCTGATGTTGTTAATACTGTAAAGGAAGTTGGAGAAAACGTTTCTGGCGTTGTTCAGGAAAAAGCAGAAGAATTCAAACGCAATGTTGCTTACGAAAAAGAAAGAATTACAAGCGAGATTCAGTATTATGTAAACAGCAGAGTAAATAAAAGTTCAAAGATTGGAAAAGTTAAAGAAGTTCCAGAATTTGAAAAAACTGCAACACAAAAAATTAAACGCTATCTTTACGATTTAAGAACAAAGGTAAACGAAATAAAATCCAAAAAGGATAAATAAAAAAATTGCCACCTTGTATAAGGTGGTTTTTATTTAGTCTTTTTTGATTAAGTCTGCTACAGAAACACTGTCCAGATATCCTTCTATTAATTCATCAAGCTTTGACCACATTGGCAGTGTTCGGCAGCTTCCTTCCTTAGCACATTTTTCAGCACCAACTTCAAGACAAGCAACAGGTGCCAAAGTTCCCTCTGTTAATCTTAACAAATCCCCTACTTTGTATTCTTCAGGTTTACGGTTTAATTTATATCCACCGCCCTTTCCATGAACACCATCTACAAAACCATTTTTGGAAAGAAGAGTCATAATGGCTTCAATGTACTTTTGAGAAATCTGCTGGCGGTCAGCAATTTCTTTTAAAGGAATACGCTCTACATCGGAATGTTCAGCCATATCAATAAGAACTCGTAATGCATATCGTCCCCGTGTAGATACAATCATTTTTACTCCTTAAAACCTAGTACATTTGTAGGTTACTATTACTAGTATAACCTTTTAAACCTATAGGTCAATAGGTTTAATCATATCCTTTAACATTTTTGCATTCTTTGCGCCATCCCCTTTTGGATGATTATTAAAAAATACAACTGGGCGTTTTCCTTCTATAATTGTGTATTTTATAATTGGCACAAAGCTTTCCAGTTCCTGCACAGAATAATCGTAGGTGTAACGGGAGCTGCCGTTAGGCGAATCATCTTTAACATACCAGGCATCTGCGTTACGACCATGCAAACGAATGTATGCCACAGGCCCAATAAATGGTGAAACCTTTTCGCTAACTACACCAGCCGGTAAATTTTTAAGAGCAGGCATATCGCAGAACGCAACGCTGGCACCTCTTTTCTCCAAACCTTCCATTACCGAATCCCTGATCCATTCTTTATGACGAAACTCTATAACTACAGGAAAACCTTCAAACTCATTAATCAAAGCAGAAAGGTAAAATCTGTTGTCTGGTGTGTAGTGAAAGCTTTCCGGAAATTGAAACAGCAGCGCACTTATAGAATCTTTTTCTAAAAGCGGTGTAACCGAAGATTTAAAAGCTGCAGCATCAGTTTGCCAGGACCGTTCCACCTGATGAGTCAACAGCCGGTTCGCCTTTACACTAAAGCTAAGTTTTCCTTCAGATCTTTCGTAAAAAGAAAGCATTCTCTGGGCAGTAGGCATATTGTAAAAACTGTTGTTTAGTTCTAGAGCATTAAACTGTGTAGCATAGTAAGAAAGAAAATCCTTTCGTGGTAAATCCTCAGGATAAAAAACTCCCTTCCATTCAGGATAGTCGTAGCCGCTGGTTCCAATTAACACTTTTTCCATACCTGAAAATTATACCCCATGTAATTGTTTCCGTCACTTACACCACATTCCTGAAATAAACTTGACGGCCCTTCTTTTTTTTAAATTATGGCGAGGTATTTATATGAAAAAATATTATGTTTTTCTGTTTCATTATTAACATCAGGCTTTATGATTTTTGCAAAACCATTTAAACCAGTTTTGTATAAAGTAGACTAATTCATAACTAAGATGTAAAATTAATATATAACAAAATATTATAAAAAGGAGAATGTGATGATAAGAAAGTTTATTATTATGAGCTGTATTTTATCTGCATTTGTGCTGACAAGCTGTGTTTCTACTAAACAGGATGTTGTTTCTTCAGGAACACTTGCTACAGGTAACGAAAATGCTGCAGCAACTTATGTTGGTCTTAAACGCAAAGTTGCTATTGCACGTTTTTCAAATGAAACACAGTATGCAAAAGGTGCTTTCTACGACAAAGAAAACGATCCAATGAGCAAACAAGCTAGTGATATCTTGAGTACAAAATTAGCAAACTCAGGAAAATTTATTATGCTTGAACGCTCTGACCTTGATTCTGTTATTGCAGAAAAGCAATACTCTCAGGTTCCTGCAGATTTTATTATTGTTGGTTCTGTAACACAGTATGGACGCAGAAATGAAGGCGAAACTGGTCTTTTAACTCGTTCACTTAGACAGATTGTTGAAGCCAGTGTAAGTATCCGTCTTATAGACACTGTCACAGGTCAAATTGTATATGCAGAAGAAGGAAGTGGCGAAGCAGTTACTGAAAACACTACAACAATGGGCTTAGGTGGACGCACAGGTTATGATGCTACGCTTGATGACAAAGCAATTAGTGCTGCAATCAGCAAACTTGTAGAAAACATCATTAACAACTGTATGGATAAACCTTGGAGAAGTTACTTAATCTCTTATGAAGATGATGCAGTAATTATTTCTGGTGGTAAATCTATGGGAATTAAGCCAAACGATACATTCGATATTTACGAAAAAGGTAAATTGGTTAAAAACCCAGCAACAGGAATGATGATTGAACTTCCAGGCAAAAAAATTGGTTCACTTCAGGTTATTTCATCAGCAGGAAACACTGCAGAATCTGAATACTCTTTCGTAAAAATTACCTCTGGAATAATCGATTCTAAAAACCTTTCAAAATATGAAATTATGGAGGCTAAATAATGAAAAAGTTTTGTATAACTTTATTGTTAGTTTCTTTAATGGCTGTTGCTTTTACCAGCTGTTCAAGTACAAGATCTGTTACTTCAACAAAAAGCAATGATGGATATATTCAGATTGTTGGTGACAAAACAGTTTACTCAGAAACTGTAATTATCACTGTTGATAACAAGGCTTCCTATGAAATTGATGTAAACGATATTACTAATCTTACAATCAAAAACCCAGCAACTTATGCAATTGCACCTGGTGCACATATGATTGAAATTGAATACAACGGTGTTGTAGTTCTGAATAAAAAAATATTTATCTCCAGTCAGGAAATAAATGTAGTGGAGTTACCATGAAGAAATTAGTTTTAGTTTTAACAACAGCATTATTATTCTGTTTTGTATCTTGCGGAACAACAAAATTATACAATTGGTCAAATTACGATGACACATCATATAAGTATCTTAAAGAACCAAATGAAAAAACATTAACAGAATTACTCAAAACTTATGATTACATTATGAAAAATCAGTCAAATACTTTACGCCAGACAGTTCCTCCTGGAGTATGTGCTGATTATGGATACTTCTTAATTCAGTCTGGTAAAAAAAGCGAAGGCTTGGATTTATTAGCAAAAGAAGTAGAACTCTATCCTGAATCAAAAACATTCATTGATTCTATTAAGGAGATGGTAAAATAATGAAAAATAGAAAAAGTTTATTTATCACTGCTGTCTTATTAGCAACTATGCTCTTGGCTTCTTGTGCTTCATTAACAAAAGCTGATGTTTATCCTAAAATTTATGAAGAAAAACCATTATCAGTATTAGTTATGCCTCCTATTAACCAAAGTACAAACATAGATGCTAAAGATTACTTCTATTCAACTCTTGCAAAACCAATCTGTAACGAAGGTTACTATGTATTCCCACCATTCCTTTCTATGTACACATTACAAAGAGAAAGTGCTTACGATTCAGAATTATTCATTAATAGAGATGTTTCTAAATTCGGTAAAAAATATGGTGCAGATGTTCTTATGTTTACTATCATCAAATCATGGAATAAATCTGGATTAAAAGCAGATATTGAAGTTGAAATTGAATATATCTTCAAATCAACAAAAACAAATGAAATCGTATTTGATAAAAATGCTATCATCATTGTTAATACAGCAGTTGATACAGGTCTTGGTGGAGGTTTAGGATTATTGGCAAATATTCTTGCTACAAGCATCAACACTGCTGTTACAGACTATGTAAAAGTTGCAAGAACATGTAACTATTACGCACTTGAAACAGAAACTTCAATGCCTGTAGGTCCATATCATCCTGATTATGCTTCTGATAATATTAAAGATACTCAATCAAACAGCATAAGAATTAATGTAGATTCTATTAATTAATGGAGTTATTTATGAAGAAAATTTTCTCAATTTTTACTATTTTAATTGCATTATCAACATTTGCTTTTGCTAATAATATTAATACTGAAATTGATTTAAGTTATCAGTATGCGGGAAGAAGTTTAAATTTCTATAATCCTTCAGGAACTATTTCAGAAAATTCTCCTGTTGGTGTAAACCTAAATGCAGCAGTGTATTTTGTTTCACCAAACCAATATGTTGATATTGGTTTTACAGGTAACATAGGAATAGATTCGTTTGGAAGAATTTATAGTACTTCCTATATACCAGCCATTGGGAAGGTTTTTTCTGCAGGTTTCGCACCAGCATTCAGATTTAATCTTGGTTCATTCACAAGCTTTTATGTTGCTCCAGGTTTTACATTTGACAAAATGACAGCAGAAGTAAATCCAGATAATTTATATTCTTCAATTATTTCTTTTGAAGTAGATGCAGGTTATCGTGGTTGGTTTATTACAAATCCTAAATACAACTTTGGTGTTTGTGCAGGTCTTAAACTTGGTGTACCATTCGCTGGAACTGTTAATGCTGCTGAAGACTCAATGAAAATTACTGGCCAGCTTACAAAGAAAGTTTATCTTGGAATTTGTATGAATTTTGGCACAAAAAGTGATGCTAAACGTTCTACTTTCAAAAGGGTAAACTAACTATTCTTCAACCTTCTTCAAGGGAGCTTTAAAACTCATCTTCCTTGGAGTTGGTATATTATCGAATTTGACGGTGTAAACATGTTTTGCTTCGTCAATTTCGATAATCTTTCCTTTTCCCAAAACTCCATGGGAAACACAGTCATCAATTTTTAAGCCAGCCAAGGCAGTTAATTTACTAAGCAGACTTTCTGAATCATCAATATATCTTTTAGTATTTCGCAGTAAATTTTCCGGTAATTCAACCACATAATCCAGATTCTTTTTTTCCGTATCAAAAATAAATCGTGATGGAAAACGATATCCAAAGCCCTGTGTAGAACCTTCAGCTTCTGTTAAATATAACTTATCCATTGCACGAGTCCATGCAACAAACGCCAGCCGACGTTCTTCTTCCATGCCAGCCTGAGAATCAACTTTTTTGCTTGGGAACATATTTTCATTTAAGCCTGCAATAAATACAGTTGGAAACTCCAGACCTTTGGCAGTATGAATTGTCATAAATCTGATAGCCTTGGAAGTTGTTCCTAAATCAGCGTTTGTATAAAGAGCTGCATGCTTCAAATAATTTTCCAGACTGCATTCTTCTCCGCAGCTGGTCTCGTATTCATAAATACTCTGCTTAAGCTCAGCCAGATTATCCAGCCGCTCCTGACTTCCCTCTGTGCGTAAAGCAAACTCGTATCCAGACTCATTCATTAAATGACTGAACACTTCCGAAATCTGCATTTTGGAATAAGAAGCAGAAAACCGTTCAACCAAATCTATAAATTGCTTAGCTTTTGTGTTTGCAAATAAAGGAAGATCTACCGCAAGCTTCAATGCTTCATACAAGGTTCCACCATTTTCCGCAACATAATCTTTTAAATACTTAATACGTGTTTCCCCAACATTTCGTTTAGGAGTATTTACTACCCGCAAAAAATCCAGATCATCTTTGTAAGCAATCATTCGCAGATACGAAAGTGAATCCTTAATTTCCATGCGGTCAAAAAATGGAAGCCCTGAAAACAAAGTATAAGGCACACCCTTTTTCTGAAACACTTCTTCCAGATTACGGCTGATATAATGAGCGCGATACAAAACAACAATATCGCCGGCTCCAGTTCCATTTTCTAAAAGTTCCTTACATTTATCAGCAATATAATCAGCCTCATCCACAGCAGACTTTGCATGGTAATATACAGGCTTAACAGAACCAGAGCGAGTAGGAATCAAATCCTTTTCTATACGGGTTTTATTTTTAGCAATCAAAGCATTGGCAGCATGCAAAATCTCAGGTGTAGAACGATAATTCCTCATCATCATAATTGTCTGCACATCTGGAAAGTTTTTATCAAAATCTAAAAGATATTTTACATTTGCACCACGCCAGGTATAAATAGTCTGGTCAGGATCTCCAACAATAAAAAGGTTTTTATGATAATCGCAGAGAACCTTCATAAGTTCGTACTGAATAAAATCAATATCCTGGAATTCATCAATCATTATGTATTCCAGGCGTTCCTGCCACTTAAGGCGAATTTCAGCATCGTTTTCAAAAATGTATAGAACAAATTTCAAAAGATCATTGTAGTCCAGACCAAAGCATTTTTTTTCCTGATACAAATATCCATAAAAAATAATGTCATCCGCTCTGGTGGCATTCATATATTTAAGATGAATTTCATCCAGCGACATACGAATCATATCTTCGTAATACTCTGGCTCTTTAAAAAGTTTTCGGTTTTCAATCATGTCTCTTGCGTTAGAGAAAGTCATCTGGCGTAAAGTAAGACCACGCTCCTCGTAAATAATCTGAAGCATAGCATCAATATCAGAATTGTCTAAAACAAGAAAGCTTTTAGGATAAGAAACTGCATTGGAATCTTCCTGAAGAACACTTACACAAAATCCGTGGAAAGTAGAAATGTAACCAGTATCGTTATCGCCAGTAAGCTTACGGATACGACTGCGCATTTCGTTAGCAGATTTATTTGTAAAGGTAACGCAGAGAATATTAGATGGAAGAACACCAATCTCGTTTACAAGATAAGCAAAGCGATAAGAAAGCGCACGGGTTTTTCCAGAACCGGCCCCAGCTACAACCCTTACAAAACCTTCAGTTGTAGTTACAGCCTGTCTCTGTTCTTCATTTAATTCATCCAAAAGCATATATATAAGTATAGTTAAATTTTTAAAGATATTGAAGAATTCTATGAAAAATAATGATATACTACCGCCATGAACGACATGGACGAATAATATGTGGATGCTCTTAGTTCTTATTTATGGCCTGTTAAAAGGTGCCCGCGAAATTGCAAAGAAAAAAGCCATGGAACGCAACTCCGTAATGGAGGTTCTGGTTATTTACACTTTAATCTCTTTTCTCCTGGTAGTTCCTTCCGCACCAAAAGCAGGCGGCCTGGAACCCCACTTTTTTATCTGGATTGCCATTAAATCCATTTTCATTTTTGTAGCCTGGATTTTCAGCTTCCACTCACTCAAAAAAATTCCAATCAGCCTTTACGGCGTTCTGGATTTGTCCCGAGTCCTTTTTGCCACCAGCTTAGGCATTTTTGTGTTAGGAGAAACTTTAAACATCAATCAGATTTTCGGACTCATTTTTGTAAGCGCCGGCCTTTTACTTTTAAAATTCAAACCCCGCTTCTTAATCAAGCTTTTTAAATATAATGATGAAGGCGCTTCTAAATCAGATAAATCTGATTTAGAAGGTACGGCGAGTTCCACCACCATCCCTGCACCAGCTCCTGTGGACACCACTCCACCTGCTTCACGCCACAGTACAACTTTCTATGTAATTCTTGCACTTACCTCCTGCATGCTGAACGCCGGCTCCGGCTTCCTGGACAAAATCCTTATGCAGGATATGACCAGCTCCCAACTGCAGTTCTGGTATATGCTATTTTTAATCTGCTACTATTTGCTTTATATTTTAATTACCCGAGAAAAAATTCACTTTACCGTTTTTAAGAATCCTTGGGTTTGGGCCATGGCAATCATGTTTGTAATTGCAGATAAATCGCTGTTCATTGCAAATGGTATGGAAGGCAGCCGCATTACAGTTATGACATTAATCAAGCAAAGTGGATGTATTGTTACAATTCTCGCCGGCCGTTTTATCTTTAAAGAAAAAAATACCGGCTACAGATTCTTCTGCGCCGGCATTGTTATTTTAGGAATTGTGCTTGGAGTAATGTAATTACAAAAGCTTAATCAATTCATCACAGTAGGAACCAGGGGGACAGTTCTCCTGGACTTATCGTAGATTAATCTTGTAAAGCATCATATCCCTCTTCACCAGTTCTTACTTTGATTACGTTATCTACGTCGTAAACGAAGATTTTACCGTCACCAATGTTTCCTGTGTAAAGAACTTCTTTGGCAGCTGTAACTACTAAGTCTACAGGTACTTCACTTACTACAATATCAACCTTAATTTTTGGAAGAAGTGTCATGTTGATATCAGCACCACGATACTTACCTGTACTACCATGCTGTACACCACATCCAAGAACGTTTGTTACAGTCATACCAGTTATGTTGATATCGTTCATAGCAGCTTTCAAATCATCAAACTTGCTCTGGCGTGTAATGATTGTAACCATATGGAACTTAGCATCTG
>JAEDFM010000102.1 GCA_016292805.1 Treponema sp.
TTTCACAGCTCACTCACGTTCGGTCCTTCGGACTCGACTTCGTCGCCTGTTCAAGCCTCGGTGCGCTGTGCAGTTTAAAACCCTGCAGCTCTGTCAGTCAACTGGCGAAACATCATGAGTTTACCATCTGAAGTGTAAAAAAAAACGCTGCCTTAAAAAAAGACAGCGTTTCGTGTAGTGGCATCATTAAACTAAACCACAATTATGCAGTTTGGTAATTATCTCCAAGGATTTTCAGTTGGATAGCGAACTCCAGCAGGCTGATTATATCCAATTTCATCTACTGGCACACCAATGTATTTAAATACTTCGTAAAGTTCTTTTCCCCAGTGACCGAAAGCAACAGCTCCGTGATGTGGATAATTTCCTTCGATAAGTACGTGGCGGTAGAATCTTCCCATTTCTGGAATAGCAAAAATACCAATTCCACCGAAAGAACGAGTTGCAACAGGAAGAACTTCACCCTGAGCAATGTATGCACGGAGTTTGCAATCTGCAGTTGACTGTAAACGGAAGAATGTAATATCACCTGGCATAATATCGCCTTCCAAAGTTCCGTTTGTAACTTCGATTGGAAGCGCACGAGCCATAATCATCTGATATTTCATTTCGCAGAAAGAAAGCTTGCTTGAAGCTGTGTTTCCGCAGTGGAATCCCATGAATGTATCCTGGATAGTGTAAGTTCCATGTTTTCCTTTGATATCTTCATCATAAATATCCTGTGGAACTGTGTTGTTAATATCGAGCAATGTAACTGTATCATCAGAAACAACAGTACCGATAAATTCAGAAAGACATCCGTAAATATCAACTTCACAAGAAACTGGAATTCCTTTTGCTGTAAGACGGCTGTTTACATAGCAAGGTACGAAGCCAAACTGTGTCTGGAATGCTGGCCAGCATTTTCCTGCAATTGCAACGAATTCACGATAACCTTTGTGAGCTTCAACCCAATCAAGAAGTGTAATTTCATACTGAGCAAGTTTTTCAAGAACTTCTGGTTTTTTGTTACCTTTTCCAAGTTCATTAGCCATGTCAGCTGCAACTTCTTTAATACGAGGGTCGCCTGCGTGTTTATTGAATGATTCAAACAAATCAAGTTCTGAGTTTTCTTCAATTTCAACTCCAAGATTATAAAGCTGTTTGATAGGTGCGTTACAAGCAAGGAAGTTGAGTGGACGTGGTCCGAAAGAAATAATTTTAAGATGATTCAAAGCGTATACAGCCTTTGCAATTGGTGCAAATTCATGAATCATATCTGCACACTGTTCAGCTGTTCCTACTGGATATTCAGGAATATAAGCTTTGATGTTACGAAGTTTGAGGTTGTAAGAAGCGTTGAGCATACCGCAATATGCATCTCCACGACCTTGAACAAGTCCGCCGTTTTTAGAAGTTTCTTCTGCAGCAGCACAGAACATCTTTGGACCTTCAAAGTGTTTAGCAAGCAATGTTTCAGAAATTTCTGGACCAAAGTTACCAAGATAAACACAAAGTGCATTACATCCTGCTTTTTTAATATCTTCCAAAGCCTGAACCATGTGGATTTCACTTTCTACAATACAAACTGGACATTCATAAATTTCGTCTGCGCCATATTTTTTTGTATAAGCTTCAACTAAAGCTTTTCTTCTGTTTACAGAAAGTGATTCTGGGAAACAGTCACGGCTAACAGCAACAATACCAATTTTAATCTTTGGTTTATTCATAATTTTATACCCCATAAAAATACAATAAATGGAATGAAATATTCCAAAGTAAATTGTAAACTATTTGTCACAGTTGTCAAGCAGAGATTTTACCTATATTTAAAGATTTATATATTTCTATTTTTGCCAGATAATGAAAAAATTAAAATATTAAGTTAAAAATCAATTAGATTACTTTACATTTAAGTAATTTTGGTTATATAATTATTTATCTTTTAAACTTCAAGACAATCCAGTATTGTCAGTTTTTTTATATGAGGAAATGAATATGAATAAACAGTTTTATGATTCTATCAAATCTGAACTTTTTGATAATATTTTA
>JAEDFM010000103.1 GCA_016292805.1 Treponema sp.
CTTTTTCGCTGTCCAATTCAACTTCCTTACCTGACACTTCAATAGAAAGTTTTGTTCCATCCAGAATTGATTGTATCTGTTCAGAAGTTAATGTAGAAATAATTGCAGCAGCCTGTTTCATTAAAGGACCAAGTTCTTTACCTAAAACTTTGAAATTTGCCTTTGCTTTATATTCAACAAGTTCATCTTCCCTGTCATGAAATTCAACTTTCTTAACGTTTAATTCTTCACGAATACATTCTTCCATTTCTGCAAGAACACGTTTTTCATCATCATTTCTTGTAACAAGAGCAACACTTGCCAAAGGTTGTCTGTTTTTCAAATTAAACTGATTTCTTAAACTATGTCCCATAGAAACTGCTTTCTGAACTGTTTCCATTTTAAACTCAAGTTCTTTGTTAATCCAGTTTTCATTTGGAACAGGATAATCACAAAGGTGAACAGATTCCTTATCTTCAGAAGTTTTGAGATTTAAATACATTTCTTCTGTAATAAACGGAACAAAAGGTGCTGCAACTTTAGCAAGAGTTTTCAAAGCAATATAAAGTGCCTCATAAGCTTCTGTTTTATCAGTATCATTTTCTGATTTCCAGAAACGGCGGCGACTTCTACGAATATACCAGTTATTTAATTCATCAATAAATTTTACAATCGGGTCAATAGCAGCTGATAAATCATAAGAATCCAAAGCATGTGAAACATCGCTAATCAATTTTTGAGTGATTGAAAGAAGCCATGCATCAAGTGGATTTGAAGGAAGCTTTGAATCAAAATAATGACCTGTCGGAGTAACTTTATCGATATTGGCATAAGTTACAAAGAAAGAATATGAATTCCACCAAGGAATAAGAATTGATTTGAGAATTTCACGAACTCCATCATCAGAATAGCGGATTTCATCGGCTTTTACAACTGCAGAATGCATAAGGAAAAGACGGATTGCATCAGCACCAAATTTATTGATTGCTTCAACAGGGTCTGTAAAATTGCGCAAAGATTTTGACATTTTACGACCATCACTTGCAAGAACAATTCCGTTTACAATACAATTCTTGAAAGCAGGTTTATCAAAAAGATGGGAAGCTAAAATTGTAAGTGTGTAAAACCATCCTCTAGTCTGGTCAAGCCCTTCAGAAATAAAATCTGCAGGGAAATGTTGTTCAAAATATTCTTTATTTTCAAAAGGATAATGCTGTTGTGCATATGGCATAGAACCGCTTTCAAACCAGCAGTCAAAAACCTCAGGAATACGACGCATTGTACCAGAACATTTTTTACAAGGGAAAGTAATTTTATCAACAAACTGCTTGTGCAAATCTTCTGGATAAATTCCAGATAAATCTTTTAATTCCTGACGGCTTCCAACACAAACAGAATCTTTACATTCAGGATTATCACAACGCCAGATTGGAATTGGATTTCCCCAATATCTGTTACGGCTCACAGCCCAGTCACGACTTCCAGCCAGCCATTTACCAAAACGACCTTCTTTAATGTGATTTGGCTGCCATGCAATCTGTGAGTTTGCTTTTAAAAGACTTTCATGATGGTCAGCAACTCGAACAAACCACGAACCTATTCCTCTATAAATCAACGGAGAACCACAACGCCAGCAATGAGGATAAGAGTGAACGATTGTATCGCGTTTTACAAGTTTTCCTTCGTTTTTAAGGCGTGCCATAATATCTTTATCACAATCTTTTACAAATCTTCCTTCATAATCAGAAACTTCTTTAGTGAACTTACATTCAGCATCAATAGGTTCAACTTCTGGTACACCTGAACCTGCAAAAACTTTATGGTCTTCTTCACCAAAAGCAGGAGCAATATGAACAATTCCAGTACCATCTTCTGTTGATACATAATCGGCATTGAACATTCTGAATGCGCCTTTTTCACATTTTTGTCTTGTTTCTTCAGCACATGCAGCGGCATCAGCTAATTTGGCAAAATAAGGAAAAAGAGGTTCATATTCTGCACCCACAAAATCTTTACCTTTCCGAGTATAAATAA
>JAEDFM010000053.1 GCA_016292805.1 Treponema sp.
CCTCCGGGTTATGAGCCCGACGAGCTGCCAACTGCTCTACCCCGCGTCGTATGTTGACTATATTATAGATTGTGAATAAAAAAGTCAAGATGGGGTAGAGAGGTGGTTAGTATAAAATGTTGTTATTCTGCATTGTTTTGTAAAGAAGTGTATTTAATGCGACATTCTGCAATGGCAAGGAGAATAACTGGGATTGCAAACCAGCGCAGATTGTTCTGGAAGCAGGCGAAGAAGTCGTAGATGCCGTGAATCAAAATGGCTGCAATGATGATGTTCAATTTTGGTTTCTGGTTGCGGATTGAATAAATAAAAAGACCACAAAGGCCAGTACATGTAATATGGATGATGTCCGAAGAAAAGCCTCGGAGGAAAATCAAACTGTATAATGGCTCACCACCGTAAAGATGGGCAAGCTGCAGATGATCAAGAAAATATACAACAGATTCAAAGCTTCCAATAGCAGCACCAAAAACAAAAGCCAGCATAAGGAAATTAAATTCAGAGTAATTTTTGTGAGGGAGTGGAAAAATCAAAAGTGTTTTTACCAGCTCCTCAACCAGACCATAAAGCAAAAGTGATTTTATTAAAACCTTCAAAACCGGATAGTTATCAAAAAATGGGATTGGAGGCAAAAAATACTGAATGAATGCGATTGGTACAACTGTAATAAGTCCCAAAAGGATGGCAATCAGTTGATGAGGAATTCTAACTTTGAAGCAAAAAGTTGTGATCAAAAAACAAGCAAGTAAAGGCACAAAGCACAAAACTATTCCCAAATAAACCATCTAAATCCTCCTAAACTATAAACAAAAAACACGCCGGAAGCTTAATCCCAGCGTGTACAATTACACTAAATTAATTTTTGCAGTTTCCGCAGCCGCCTTCGCCGCCACAGCCACCATTTTCGCAATTGCAGTCTCCACCGCAATCTCCGCCACAGTCACAGTCACCTCCACAGTCACCGCCACAGCCGCCTTCGCCGCCGCAACCACCACAACCGCCACCGCAGCCACAAGTCGGGTTCAACTCCTCTTCAGTTGGTTCACGAACTTCCATAATTTCCACATCAAAGTTCAAAACCTTTCCTGCCAGCTCATGGTTTCCGTCAATCGTGATTTTATCACCTTCAATTTTTACAACACGAACAATTGCTGGTCCGCCAGGAGTCATAACCTGGAACTGCATTCCAATTTCAATGCCCATAGAAGCATCAAACTGTTTGCGGTCAACTTCTACAACCATATTTTTATCGTAAACGCCGTAGCCTTCTTCCGGCTGCACAACAGCCTTAAGCTTATCGCCAACAGTTTTTCCTTCCAGCTGTTTTTCAAGTCCAGGAATCAAATAACCATTTCCGTGGATATATCCAAGTGGAGCTCCACCTACCGATGAATCAATCACCTGGCCAGCATCATCAGTTAATGTATAGTGAATGGCAACCCATTTATCTTTTGCAATATTCATCAATTAGAACCCCATTCCCATTTCGCCATAGTCAGGAGCATCATCCTGAACAACTTCAGAAATTTCTGGACAAGCATCTTTAAGGTAGCGTTCAATACCCATTT
Source organism: Treponema sp. (assembly GCA_016292805.1). Classification (GTDB taxonomy): domain Bacteria; phylum Spirochaetota; class Spirochaetia; order Treponematales; family Treponemataceae; genus Treponema_D. Next base: position 1,569 of record JAEDFM010000053.1, read on the forward strand.
TTAAAGTCATTAAAGCCATAGGGCAACTTCCGCAGGCACCAGTTAATTTAAGATGAACTTTCTTTTCTTCATCAATGCAAACAAATTCCATATCGCCGCCATCAGCCTGCAACTGTGGGCGGAACATTTCCAAAGCTTCTTTTACTGTAGCTTCCAAATTTTCATCAGCCATAGGGACCTCCAAATGTCTCGTATTAAAGATAATATATTTTTGCTAAAAAGTCAGTTAAATAACGTATTTATATATAGAAGAATTCTATTTATGTGGGTGCCCCCCTTCATTTCGCTTCGCTCCATTCCGGGTCGGCTGTTCCGCAGTTCCCTAACGGTCAGCCTCTTCCTTCAGTCACTTCGTTCCCTCAGTCCAGTGGCCGCCTGCGGCGCTGCTCCATAGCCTGGCACTTTACCCTAAGTCACAAAACTCAAAAATGGCGAACTGAAACTAAAAGTTTAAAAAAAAATAAATCTGCGAAAGTGAAACAGCTGTTTGACCGTAGCAGATTTATTTTTTGTAAGGCGGAATTTATTTATCCAGTTCGTCCAATTTTCGATTCAATTCAATAATTCTTGTGTGCAGATAATGGTCTACTGTATTTTTTTCCAGAATTCCTAAGGCATCGCCATCTGCATCAACAATTGGCATTGCTTCAATGTCATGCTGTTCAAACATTGCATAGGCATCTGGCAAAGTTGTAGAAGGTTTAACAGTAATGCGTGGAATATCCATAACGTCCATGGCCAGCATGTTTTCTGCAAAATCACCAATCTGCATAATTTCTTTTAAGTGTTCCAGACTGATGTAACCCACAAGTTTTCCCTGAGCATCTTTTACAACATAATTCAAAAATGGGTTATGGCTGAATGAATTAAGGATTGTAAATAATCTTTCAGTTTCAGGAACAATTGCAGGCGATTCATAATTGCAGATTTTTTCATTTCCCCACATAACATCTGTTACTCGGCTGTTCTTTTTTATGTCTTCTACCGTAACATTCAATCCGCATTCTCCGGCTTTTGTAACTCCAACTTTTACAAAAACTGGACCAATCAGCTGAACAATAAAGGTTGTTGCTGTAATGATTAAAAGAATTTCTGGACCAATGGAATCTGCAAAATCGCTGCCGGCAGCAATGGAAAGACCAATGGCAACTCCGGCCTGGCTAAGCAGACAGTATGGCAAAAATTTCTGTACGGTTTTTGGAGCTTTTGTAAGACAGGCTCCAAGGGTGGTACCAATTGTTTTTCCTAAGGTACGGCCGCCAACATAAATAAGGGCCAGTAAACCTAAGAAAGGTGTAATAATCCAGATGTTAAGCTTGGCACCAACAAGCACAAAGAAAAGTACATAGATTGGAGGCGTGTATTTATCTACCAGTGTAAAAATTGATTTTGCTTTTGGTGGAGCAAAGTTTACCATAACAAACCCAAGGCTCATTGCTGCAAGAATGTTATCAAGATTCAAAGCGTCGCAAATACCTGTGCTTAAAAACAGACAGCTTAAGGCAAAGGTTAAAACTCTGGCCTCTTTATCAAGAATGGGGCGGGTAATAAAAAGCAGAACAAAGCCAACTGCACCGCCAACAATAATTGAACCAAAAATATCTTTTGCAATGTTTAAAAGCTGGAGCCCAAAGCTAAGGCTGTTTCCCCCAATAAGTGGTGTAGCAATTGATGAAGCAATGGTATAAAGAATAAGGGCAACAGCGTCGTCCATGGCAACAATTCCGTAAACTGTTGTGGTTAGTGGACCTCTGGTTCTGTATTCCTGAAGCACATCAGTTGTGGCAGCTGGTGCTGTTGCTGAACAGATTGCGCCAAGTACCAGTCCTAAGGAAACTGCGTGAGTTATGTCTTTTGTAAAAAAATAAACAACTAAAGTAACAAGACCACCAACAATAATTGCAGGGGTTATGGATTCAAACAAAAGAATACTTACAAACTGTTTACCGTATTTTTTAATTGTTCCAAGCTTTAATTCGCCACCAATCAAAAATCCAATTAAGGAAAGGGCAACCGTACTGATTGGATCCAGGGCAGAAATTACATTTGGCTCCAGAATATGAAATCCTGATGAACCAATAATGATTCCCATTACAATGTAACCAACAACCTGCGGAATCTTAAGCTTTTGAAAAAGCCAGCCACCGGCAGCACCTACAAACAAAATCAAACCTAAAAGTAAAACCAGTTGTGCTGCCTGGAGTTTTGAAATATGCATTACCTGTGGTAAAAGTGTGGCTAAAGGTCCGTTCATAAAAATCCTACTTTATTACCTGCTGAACAGAATCAGCAAAGCTAATGTTGTTATATAAATAATCGTACATTACTGTGGCAGAAACCAGCTTTCTTCCATATTCTCGTGTTTCGGTAATAGGAACGGTTTCCAGAAATAAATCTTCTGGCATAGCTGACTTCTGTCCAAATTCAATCATAGAACCCTTAAGCCATTTTCTGACTCTTGTAATTCCACCATTGTAAGAAAAGAAAGCCATAAGAAAGGAATTATTACAGCGGGTATATAGATTGTTAAGATACCAGGTTCCCAATTCTACATTGGTTGCTGGATCTACAATATCGTAATCCGATTTTTTTAAGCGTCTAGCAATATCATCGGCGGTTGGAACCATAAGTTGAGTAAGACCGTTTGCACCGGCAACACTTTGAACATCTGCATCAAAAAAACTTTCACTGCGAACTAAAGCGTACATTACTGATGGATTAAAATCATACTTTGCGCAGTTTTCTTCTATTATTTCTTTATAATTTTGAGGATAAACAAGTTTAAGTTCTTCTTTTGTAAGTGGTCGTTCTGCATAAAAAGAGGCACGGGAAGCAATGCGCAGACTTTGTGGATAATAGTCGTTGCTGGCAGTTGCGCATTTTATTAAAAAGTCAGAAAGGTAAAGGGAAGTTTCCAGACTTATACCCTTTTTGTAAAGGTTCCTGTAGTTTTCGTAAATGTACTGTGGGAAGCCAAATGCTGCATAACCTTTTAAAAGTTTTTCAGCATCTGTATCAATGCTTTCGTATTTATAGATTCCAGTTTTGCCAAAAATTGCGCTCAGTTCATCCTTAGTCAATTTAAGCTGATACGCTGCCAGAGCCTTGTAGTAAACTGAACTGCCGCTGTTACAGGCCCGTCTAAAAGCAGATTCCATTTTTTCTGTTCCGCCTTTTGCAAGGCCTTTCTGGCATAATCGTCCGTAAATATATGCATACTGACCAACTGTTTCGTCTGTGGCATAACCATCAATTGCAGTGTAAATGTTATAAAAGGCTTCCCATTTACCAGAAGCTAAAAGTGGAGTAATAAGCCCTTCAAAAAAGCTTTCAAAATTAGAAGCCTTTGTCCACTGGCGGGAATATTCCCCAATATTTGCAATTAAAGTATCAACACTAAAGCTTCTGGAAATTTCCAAAAGATACCATAAGGCATCATCCTTCTGATTTTCAGTATTAGCGCAGGCCATTGCTTTTGTAAAACAGTTTTTAGATGAATTAAAATAATTGCCGGCTTTATTGTAAAAGCGACCTGCATAAAACCAGAAGTAATATTCCAGTTTTGTACCGGCCCAGGTTTCTGCCAGAGTTTTAAAATACTGTCCGTTCTTTACATATTGTCCGCTGGCATATAAATAAGATTTTCCAATATCTGAAGCAAGCAGCTCCAGTTCAGGAATTTCTCCTTTTTCCATATAATTCAGAATAATGTCTGCATTATTAAGTGTGTAGAAATAGTTACGGTGATAAAGCTCAACCCTGTAATTGATTACAAAATTCCGGACTGTATAAACTTCTTCCGGATTATCAAAATCAGGATGATTATATGTGTCTCTGTAAAACTGAAGATGCTGTTCAGAAACAGGGCATGAAGTAAACCATTGGAAAACTTCCTCTTCAAAACGGGAATCACAGCGGGTCTTCATTGCTTCAAGTCTGAGCTTTATGGTTTCGTTTTTCTCTTTGGAAAAATCCAGGTTTTCTGTTATTTCTATCAGTTTGTTTATTTCTTTTGATGAAGAAAGCTGGCGGGCTGCAATTAAAAGAGAATCTGAATCTCTAAAGCTGTTTACCAGAAATAAAACTGCAGAATTTTTTTGCTGAATATCTCCAATTTTGCATAATTCTTCTGCACTTTTTCTGGCACAGTAACCGCTTCCTTTTTTTGCACATTTTTCAAATTTAGATGCGGCATCTTCTATTTTGCCTTCTTCCAGATACTGTAAACCTATAAAGTAATCTGTATCTGCACCGTATTCCTTCTGGTCGGCAGCTTTAGCAGAACAGGATACCAGTACAAGGGCAGCAACAAGGCAGAGGAGAGAAACTTTAGTTTTAGAAACATGCATTTTATTACTCAGCAGGAATTATGATTTTTGTACCTGAAATAATGTGGTCAGGATTTTTAATTCCGTTGTAGCGGGCAATGTATTTGTATTTCCAAGGATTCTTATAGTAAGTTCCGGCAATATCCCACAAAGTGTCGCCCCACTTAATTTTGTAAACAATATTTTCAGGTTTTTTAACAGCTGGTTCTGGCTGAACAGGTACAACTTCTTCTGCTTTTTCAATGATGATGATTTCATCTTCTTTTGCTTCAGGAACTGGTTCTTCTTCAGTTTCAGTTTCTTCTACAACAGGGGCAGGAGCTGGGGTTTGTTCTACAACAGCTGTTGATTCTTTTTCTACGTTCTTTTTAAGTACATTACAAGGAGAAGGAATTACAAAAAGAATAAGGATTACTGCAAGGATACAAATGATTGCACAGATAAAACAAATTATTACAGGCGCCTTTGTTTTCTTTTTTGTATCCTCTTCTTCATCAAAAGATGAATCTCCCATTTCTGTTTCTTTATCGTAAAGACCTGTAAAACTGATTCCGCCTGCAGCTGGAGCAGTATCGTCATCATCATTGAACAGGTCATCTGCATCTGATGCTGTAAAACTATTTGCTTCATCTGCAAAAATATCATCTGTAGATGATGTATCTGCAAACACATCATCAATTTCAAAGTCTTCTTCAAATACGTCGTTTTTTAATGTATCGTCTGTCATAGTATGGTCACCAAAAGGATCTCCAGGTAAAGTCAAATCGTCAAAGTTCAGGTCGTCGCTGGTAATTTCGTCATCATCACCTTCATCATCATTTGCCAGAGTTTCTGTTACCATTGGTTCTGAATCCTCATCAGCAGGAGCTTCTGTTTCGGCAAAAATATCTTCCTGAGTTACATCAACTGCGTTTGTATCGTCAGTTTCTATATCATCAAAAATATCTTCGTTTGAAGCAGAGAAAATATCTTCCGATGTAAAGTTGTCTTCTTCTGTAGTAAAGGAAGCAAGACCTTCGTCTTGAGTTGTTTCTTCAATAACAGGTTCTTCTGCAGGTTCAGCTTCAATTTCAATTTCTTCGTTGTTTACTGATTCTTCTTCCTGCTGCTTTTTCTGAATAGCGCTGGCCATAGCCATAAGACCTGCACCTGCCGCAATTCCACCTGCCGCAGCGGCTGCAACTGCGCCATTATTTGAGTCCGAGTCTTCTTCTGGGGACAGACCTTCCTGAGCGTTTTCAATATCTTCTTCGCTAACTTCTGTTTCTGTAAAATCAGGTTCCTGACTTTCGCTGATTCCAAATTCATCTGTTACAAGTCGTTCTTCGATTGTGCGTGAAATCAGCTGAATTTTTTCGGCACTGCTGGAGTTACCTGTTTCTTCATCAATAATCTTAGCATCAAGCTGGTTTTCATCATCAAGAGAAACTGTAAAGGAAATTACTGCTTCCCCGTTTGGATGTTCTATAAGATTTTCAATCTGGAGGGAATCTACATATTCTGCATCGTCCATGGAACAAGTAGAAGAACGATAAAGATCAACCATAACTTTTGTCTGGTTGTTGTTGGCAGTTGTAAGTTCCAGTTTTTTTGTCTGAGCAGAACCTTCTTTAAGAACAGGATAAAAAGATCCGTCTGCAAGTTTAATTCCGATAGTTTTCATAATAACTCCTCCAGAGATTACTCAATGTATAATTATAATAGAAAAGACTTATTAATAAAAGCACAAAATATGGGCATTTTTTATTTTACATTTTTAAATAATCATTATAAATTGTAATAAATACAATATTAAAACATTACAAAAAAAATAACCTAGAGGTGTACAAATGGAATTAAAAGGATCAAAAACAGAAAAAAATCTTCAGACAGCATTTGCTGGAGAATCTCAGGCTCGTAACAAATACACTTACTTTGCCAGTGTTGCTAAGAAAGAAGGCTATGAACAGATAGCCGCTTTATTCCTTGAAACTGCAGATAATGAAAAAGAACATGCAAAAATGTGGTTCAAAGCATTAGGTGAACTTGGAAATACAGCTGAAAATCTTAAAGCTGCTGCAGATGGCGAAAATTATGAATGGACAGACATGTATGCTGAATTTGCTAAAACTGCACGTGAAGAAGGTTTTGAAGCAATTGCTAAGCAGTTTGAAGGTGTTGCTGCAATTGAAAAGCACCACGAAGAACGCTATCGCAAGCTTTTGAAAAATGTAGAAGACAAGGTTGTATTCTCTAGCGAAGGTGATGCAATCTGGCAGTGCCGTAACTGTGGTCACATTGTAGTTGGAAAACAGGCTCCACAGGTTTGTCCTGTATGTGCTCATCCACAGGCTTATTTCCAGATTGAACCAACAAACTACTAAGTCAATTTATACTGACTTTAAATCATCAAAAGTATTATAATTTATGTCAGAGTATGAAAAATAATTTTAGAACATCTGACTTAAATAATTTGATTATCAAAGATAAGCACGGCCGTAAAATTTTGAATAGATTTTTTTACAGTCGTGTTTTTGTTACTTTTCTACTAATTGCAATTCAAATTGCAATTTTTGTTATATTTCTTGTAAAACTAAATTCTCACAGTGAATATTATTTTGGGTCTTCTATTGGACTTTCTGCACTTTTTATGATTTACCTTTCTAATAGCAAAGGGAAAAACGAATTTAAAATTGCATGGCTTGTACCAATTGTAATATTTCCTTTATTCGGAGTTGCGGCTTATATTATGTACCACACAAATATGGGAGGCTTAATCTATAAAAAGAGATTTTTACAACTGGGAAAAACAATTCAGGCTTATAAGAATGATGAAAAATCAGATTTAAGAAAGCTAAAAAAATACGAGGAAGTTCAGGACCTTGGTAATTATCTTTTAACTTATGGTAAATTTACTCCATATGAAAAAACAAAGGTTACATATTATAACAGTGGAGAAGTTTTTCTTCCTGAATTATTGGAGCAACTAAAAAAGGCAGAAAACTTTATTTTTATTGAATACTTTATTATTAATGTAGATGAATGTTGGACCAGTATTCTTGAAGTTCTAAAAGAGAAAGCAAAAAAAGGTGTTACTGTTCGTGTTATGTATGATGGACTTGGTTCTGTTACAGCATCTCAGTCATCTTATCAGAAATTTCTTAAAGAAAATGGAATTGATTCTCATATATTTCTTCCACTAGTTCCATTTTTTTCAACACAGCTTAATAATCGTGATCATAGAAAGATAGTTGTAATTGATGGTAAAACTGCTTTTACAGGTGGAATAAATCTTTCAAATGAATATTTTAATTTTGGAAAAAATAAGTTTTCTTATTGGAAGGACAACGCTGTAAAAGTGGAAGGTGCTGCTGTTAAAGGCTTTACTGAAATGTTTCTTCAGACCTGGAATTTACAGACTAAGCAGGAAGATGAATATGAAAAATATCTTTATGCAAAAGTAAAAAGATTTGATGAACCAGGCCTTGTAATTCCATATGGGGATAATGCTTTTAATGATAAGGATATTGCAGAAGATGTGTATCAGTACATAATCAATGCTTCAAAAAAATATCTTTATATTACAACTCCTTATTTAGTTATAGATAATCAGTTGATGTCAGATTTAATTTTTGCAGCGCAAAGAGGTGTAAAAGTTCGAATTGCAGTGCCTGCTAAGCCAGATCATCTGCTTACTTTTTGTGTTGGAAAAACTTTCCAGAAAAATTTGATGGATTATGGTATTGAAGTTTATGAATATCAGAAAGGTTTTATTCACGCAAAAACTTTTATTAGCGATGGAAAAATGGCAACTGTTGGCTCTGTAAATCTGGATTATCGCAGTCTGTATCATCATTTTGAATGTGGTTGTTTTATGTATGATGTTCCAGCAATTAAAGAAATTGAAAAGGATTTTGAAAGCATTGTAAAAGACAGTTCCTTAATGACTAAGGAAACTTATAAAAAAATCCCTGCCATTCGACGTGCGCTTGGCAGGGTATTCAGAATTTTTTCGCCTTTAATTTAGGTTTGTATTATCTGTTTTTAGAACTGGTAGCTGAAGTCTGACTGAGCTACTAAGTCGTTACATGTAGTTCCGAATTTTTCTGAAACTTCATATTCTGAAACTTTAATTACATTGTTTGCAGAATCATATTTAAGAACTAAACGGTTGCAAACTACTTTATCAGCTGTGTAAGTTGTGATTTCTGATAAAAGTCCATTTGAACCATAGCGGAAAACCTGCTGTTTAGATTCTTTTGAAAGATTCTGGTAAGTTGTGATTGTATCTGTTTTACCATCATCTGTGTATGTGTAAACAACTTTTGCAAACAAAGAACCGTCAGCATTGTATTCACAAACAGATGCCAAAGCTCCAGTTTCGCTATATTTGCTTACATTTTTCCATATTAAAGCACCGTCGCCATCATACCCTGTTTCATCAACTAATTTGCCGTTGTCGTAAGCATAGATGATTTTTCCTTTAAGGGTTCCTTTTGCATCATATTCTGAAACATCAGCTTTAAGGTTATTCTTATAAGAAACAACAGATTTCCAAACCAATTCATTATCTGAATTAAAGCCGGCCTGTTCTGTAATATTACCTCTAACATCATAAGCTGTAGTAATTTTGTTGATTACAGTGTCTTTTGGTGTTAATTCTGAAGACTCAACTTCTTTTCCAAGATTGTTGAAAGATTTTACGATTTTAACATTTGGTGTTCTGAAATAATTGCCGAATTTTGAAGCAATTGTGTAATCAGTTCTTGTGTAATTTTTAATATTTCCACTAAGTGGTACATAGTTGAAAATATCAGTTGCGAATAGTGATAAACACAGGCTTGCAACAAAAGCAAAAGATAATAATTTTTTCATGTGACCTCCGTCTCAGTTACATTATCGGCCTGAGAATGTGTTAATAACACTAATTTTATACTATAATTTAAAAAAGAAAAGAAAAATAAAGGATTTACCATGACAGATTCGCAGTGGAAGGCTTTTTGCGATTTTAAGAAGATTTTTATAGAAAAAATTGATGAATGGAATAAACGCTGTCCTCAATTGCAGGTTTTACAGGAGGCTGCTGCAAAAGCTGCAAATACACCATCCTATTCTTTTGAAACTCCTATTGTTTATAACCGGGATTTAGACCGTTTTACCAGGGATGATGACATAAAACTGATTGTCATTGGGGACAATCCTGGAAAAGATGAACAGTTACTTAAGAACAATAAATACCTGGTAGGGCAGGCCGGCAAAATTGCAGACGGTTTTTTTAAGCGTAATCCGGAACTTGGTGTAGATTTTAGAAAAAATGTCATTATTTTGAATAAAACACCGGTCCATAGCGCAAAAACAAATCAACTTAAGCATATTATTAAGAACGGTGGAGTACAGGTTGCTGCTCTTATTCAGGAAAGTCAGCTTTGGATGGCTGAACAGACTGCAAAACTTCACTCTGCGCTGTGCAGTGGGGCCAGTGGTGGTGGAGTTGCACCAGAATTGTGGCTTGTAGGCTATGCAGAACTTAAGGGAAAGGGCATTTTTATTCCATACAGAGATAAGCTTAAGGAAAGTTATGGTGTGTGTACAGCGGGGACAGACCTTGCTGGAGCAAATGGGACAGCGGGGACAGACCT
>JAEDFM010000013.1 GCA_016292805.1 Treponema sp.
TCTTCGATTACAGGTTCTTCTTCGATAATAACTTCTTCAGCAGTTTCTTCGATTACAGGTTCTTCTTCGATAACAACATCTTCAGCTGTCTCTTCAATTACAGGTTCTTCTGAAACAATTTCTTCAAATGAAGCTTCATCTTCAGTTACTGGTTCTTCAGCAGCTTCTGTTTCTTCAAGAATTGAATCAACTGTTATTACATCATCATCTTCAACAGCTTCTTCTACTTCTTCTACTTCTTCTACTTCTTCTACTTCTTCTACTTCGTCTACTAAAGATTCAACAACAGGTTCTTCAGAGGCAACCTCTGTGGAATCTGCAACCGAATCCATAAAGTCATTTGTGTCAGATTCAACAAGAATATCATCCGATTTTTCAATTGAGATTTCTGATGGTAAATCATCTTCTTCAGTAAAATCAGATTCTTCGATAGAAATATCATTCATATCTGGTTCCTGGAGATTTTCATCTTCATAATTGAAAGACAAAGTATCGTCATCAGAAATATTAAGTTCGTCTGCTGATGATTCGGTATTTTCTGTTTCTTCTACAGCTAATGAATCTTCGATTTCTGGTTCAACTGTTTCTTCTTCAATATCTACAGAAGTTTCTTCCAGAATTGGTTCTGATTCTTCTGTAATTTCTGGTTCAACATTTTCTTCAACAACAGTTGTAGTTGTCATAATATTGCTTAATTCGTCTGCAGAAAGGGCAATAGTGTCATCTGTATCATCAGAACCAAAGAATCCGCCTTCATCTTCAGTAACTGAATTCTCAAAAATATCATCAGTAGATTCTTCTACAGGTGCAGATGCTATAGCATTTTCGTGCTCTTTAATTTCGGCAAGATTTACCTTCAACTGATTGATTTCATTTTTTAATCCAGAAAGATCTGCAACAATCTGTTCAAGGAGTGAATTGCTTACATTAGTTGTATTTGCAGCAGGTGCAGGTTCAACTTGTTCAATTACATCAGAATCATCAAGGTTTTCTACTTCTTCAATTTCCTCTGCTGATTCTGGAAGAATATTTACGACTGGTGCTGCAGATGTATTTTCATTTCCAACACTTAGGTCATAGTCTACAACTGTTTCTTTTAATTTTGCTTCTTCAACATCCTGTGTAATAGGTGTTTCTTCTGCCGCTGAATCAATACCAAAGTCTGAAAGGTCAATTTCTTCAGTTTCAAAGCTTCCTGAATCAGAAGAAGTAATGCTGTCCATACTTACTTCTTCTGTGGTAATTTCTTCTTTTACTTCTGTTTCATCATCGTTGTCGTCATCATCATCAAAAGAAACTTCTGCAGCAATATTATCTTCTGTTTCAACTGTATCTGCTGAATCATCAAAAGAAATGTCCATCTCTAAAGGAGGTTCGTCAGTAACAGCTTCTTCCTGCTGAACAGGAACATCAGGAGTAGTTTCAAATTCTCCAGAATCAATAAAGTCATCAAGGGAGATTTCTTCGTCGCCACCAAAAGAAACTTCTTCAGTCTGAGCCTTTGGTTCTTTACCTGGTTCAAATCCATTGTTTCCAGCTGCAACCGATTCATCAGAGAAGCCTTCGTCCATAAAATCATCAAGTGAGATTTCTTCATCTTCACCAAAAGTAAACTCTTCTTCTGTTGTTTCTTCTGCCGGTTCTTCAACAGAAATTTCTTCTGTTTCTGGAGTATCTTCAATATTAAAATCTTCTTCAGAAATTGCAGCGTCTTCTACAGTTTCTTCCAGGGCTGGAGTGTCTTCCGCTTCAAAAATATTGAAATCATCTGAGTTAAGGTCATCAATAGAATCAAGAGAAAGATCATCAGAAACAGGTTCTTCTGCTGTAATTCCTTCTTCAACAGGAGTTTCTTCTACAGATAAATCTGAAGCTTCTTCAAAGATTGAATCTTCACTGGTTTCTGGAACAGAATCATCTGCAACAAAAGTTGTATCAAGATCGATTTCTTCTGTAGTAATATCATTGTCATCAGTTATATTTGCAAGTTCGTCTGCTGAAAGGGTTGTGTCCAAGTCTAAAGCATCTTCAGTTTCAGAGGTATTATCGTCTTTAAACATATCTGAGAAATCAGAATCTGCAAATACATCATCACCGAAATCAGGCAAATCTAAATCTGTATTAAAATCAAGATTTTCGTTATCAGCTTCTGCTGGTGCTGCGTCTTCTGTGTTTCCGTGTTTTACCCAAACGCCGTAGCTTTCCAGTTCGTTGTCGTTATTTTTCTTTTCTTTAGATTTACCAAACATATTCCGTCTCCCTTGAGGATATTTATACACCTTAATTATCGGTGGAATTGGTCAAAAAAAATATAAAAAATATATATATTTTCTTTAATTATATCATAGTTTTTTATTTCAGAAAATAGAATTTACATCCGATAAATTAAGCATATTATGAATCGTACAAAATATTTATTATCAGTTTTATCAGGCGTTTTAGCCTATGTTTTACTTTCACTTTCTGTTGGACAGAATAGTTTGCGTTGTTATAAAAACTTACAGGAGCAGAAGCAGCTTATAAGCCTTCGTACTGTAGAAATTCAAAATATTAACAGTGAACTTACTCTTGAACATTCAGCTTTGCAGAATGATAAGGATGTAATTGCTGCTTATGCAAGAAAGCTTGATTATGTTGGTGAAGGTGAACAGCTTGTTAAAATTAACGGTCTTAAACCGGCACAGAATACTTTGTACGATATTGGAAAAGTTTTGAGATATACTGAAATCACATTTCTTTCTGAGAAAATCTGTAAAATTATTGGTTTGTTTTTTGCAGTTATGACTTTTGCAGTAATCTTGCTTTATGATTTAAGTAAGGGAAATATTAGAACTGGTAAAAAACAGAATGTAATGGTTGCAGGAATTCCAGTTTACGAAGTTAAACAGATTTAACTTTAATTTATACGATTCCAGGTAACCTGAATATCCTGGTAATCGTAAGTGTCTGCTGTAGAAACTAGAGTTGTTTTAAATCCACTTAAAGTATTAGAATCCACAATTGAGAATTTCCAGATAATAGGATCTGCAGATAATGCTGCATTTAAGGCAAGGTTTCTTGGAAGGTTAGGGAAGAATGAGGCATTTGATCTTCCTTTCTGTGTCACTACAACCTGTTTTCTGCTATTAATTTCAACTGAAATATTCATAGAAGCGCCATTGTTGAAAATAACAAAGCCTCGACCTCCTCTAAGTATAACAACCTTATCAATATAATTTTCACCAGTCCAGGTACCGGAAAGAGTTTCTGTATTTAAACTGTCTCCCTTTCCTGCTGTAGTTTTTGTACCTTCTGCAATTGAAGAATTATGGTTACTTTCAATAAGACTTTTAATGGAGCTTTGTAAAGTTGATTTTGGTTCCATAAGTATCTTATAGAAGGAATCATAAATTTTAGTAGAAGTCTGTTCATTGTTGTTTGCTTTATCTATTACATGCAGAATAACAGACCATTTGTCAGTATTGTTATCTTTGACTATTTCAGTATAAAAAGAAAGCCTGGAATCTGAAAGAGAGGAGATTTCTGGGATTTTTGATAAAGCGTTATCAATTCGTTTATCAGTTGTTGAAAAATTATCTATTTCAGAAAGCTGTGTGTAATAAAGGTCACTTGTCATTTTGGACATATTGGAATCAATTTCTGTAGAAACAATTCCATAGTAGTCGATATCATAATTTTGACCAAATAAAGGTAATAAGGCTAAAAGTATAATGAGAAAAAATGAAATGTTTGATTTTTTGAAAATCCTATTCACTAACCTCTTAATCCTTTTGAAAACTCTCTTTCAATATCGCGTTTAACATCACGGTCTTTTATGGAAGCCCGCTTATCAAACATCTTTTTACCTTTACAAACTCCGAGAGTAACTTTTACTCTTCCATTCTTAAGATAAAAATCAACAGGAATTAAAGTGTATCCTTTTGTATCAACCTTTCTTATAAGTCGTTTAATCTCTTCCTTGTGCAGCAACAGCTTCTTAGGACGATCTGGATCATGATTAAATATAGAAGAAAATGAATATTCTGCAATGTGACAATTCTTCATCCAAACTTCACCGTTAATAATTTCAGCGAATCCATCTGGAAAAGAAACACTTCCGTTTTTTACAGACTTTACTTCTGTACCCTGAAGTTCAACACCACATTCATAAGTATCTTCAATAAAATAATCAAAGCGGACTTTTCTGTTTTCCGCTATCACTTTTCTTCCTTCTGACATATCTAAATATTATAAAATATAGCTCTAAGGCTTTCAAGATTAATAACTGATTGTAAGTTAGCCAAAATTATGTTACTTTTAAATTACGAGGTTAATCGTGAGTTTAAAAGTTACTGACTATTCCTATACATTAAAAAAACATCATCAAAAAACAGTTACAAAAGTAGTTCTTACAATTTTGTTATATTTTGTAATTGTAAATTTTATTCTCTCTTTTTTAATTTTTCCTGTAAGACAGGTTTCTGATTCTATGCAGCCTGGAGTAGCTTCAAATTCAGTTATTTTATGTTCAAATATTATTTCTACACCTCAGCGGGGTGATGTCATTCTTTTGAATTCAAAATATGATGAAGACAAAAAGTTTTTTTCAAAGGTTTTTAAACTGCTTTGTTCTTTCTTTACAGGGCAGCAGATTGTTCCAGGAGAAAATTCAGAATTGCCTTGTACAAAAAATCAATTACGAAGAATTGTAGGTTTACCTGGTGATACCATTTATATGCGTGATTATGTACTTTATGTGTGTCCTTCAAATGAAAAACATTTTCTTACAGAATTTGAAGTTGCACAAAAAAAATATTCAATTTCCTTTTATGCACCACCTTCTGAATGGGATACTTCTTTAGGTGTTGCAGGTAACTTTGAAAAAATAACATTAAAAGCAGATCAGTATTTTGTATTGGGTGATAACAGAAAATCCTGTGAAGACTCAAGATTGTGGGGTGCTGTAACTTCTGCAGATTTTAAAGCTAAGGCTTTAATGTGTTATTTTCCGTTTAATGTATTCAAATTATATTAAAAGTGAATAGACCTGAATCTTTATATATTCACATTCCTTTTTGTATTTCAAAGTGCTCATATTGTGATTTTTTCAGCGTTCCCTGTGGGAAAACTATGGTTCCTGATGAATATGTTCAGGCGCTATGTAAAGAAATTATTTTTAGACTGAAACAATATAACGTTCATACATTAAAGACTATTTATATTGGTGGTGGAACTCCAAGTCTTTTATCAAAAAATCAACTAAATGAAATTGTTACTGGTATAAAAGCTGCAGCAGCTTTGTCTGATGGATATGAATTTACAATTGAAGTAAATCCAGATGATATTACAGAAGAATTGCTTGATGATTTTGAATCAATTGGTGTAACAAGAATTTCCTGCGGTATTCAATCTATGAATAAAGCTTCCTTAAACTATGTCGGTCGTCGTGCTTCCTATGAACAGAATATAAATGCCTTGCAATTGATGAAGAATAAATGGAAGGGGCAATTATCTGTGGATGTTATTTGTGGATTACCAGAAGAAACCGAAAGCTCTTTTATTTTGGGATTACAGAAATTATTGGAATTTTCTCCAGATCATATTTCAATGTATTCTCTTACTGTTGAAGATGAAACTCCTTTAGGAAAACAGGTTTCTAAAGGTGCTTTAGAAATTGATTATGATTTTCAGGATGATTTGTGGCTCAAGGGAAGGGAGTTTTTAAGAAAAAATAACTATTCACATTATGAAGTTTCCAATTTTTCAAAAAATGGTATGGAGTGTAAACATAATTTAGCTTACTGGAAACATAAGAGTTACATTGGTGTTGGAAGTGGCGGTTGTGGTACTGTTTACGATGATTCTGGCTGCGGATATAGATGGACAAATAAAGCTGATATAAATGGTTATATTAATTGCTGGAAAAATGATAATTTCCTAAATGATGATTTTATTGAAGCGGAAGAAATTGAAAAAGATGTGTCACTGTTCGAGTTTTTTATGATGGGGTTCCGCAAACTTTCTGGTATTACAGATTATGAATATTATGATGTGTTTAAGGAAAAATTGCCTGAGGATAAAATCCATATTTTTAATAAATGGAAAAAACAAAACCTTCTGGATATTACACCAGAAGGTTCAACTATAAGATATAAATTAAATGATGATGGTATTCTGCTTTTGAATAGATTTCTGGAAGAGCTCCTTTAGGCAGTTACAGGAATTGTAATTATAAAACAGCTTCCTTTATCTTTTTCAGACTGAACCTCAATTTTCCACCCATGAACATCAACAATGTTTTTTACTACAGAAAGACCTATTCCCATTCCTTCTTCCCGTCGAGAGTTTGTGCCTCTGTAAAAAAGATCAAAAATATTCTTTAAATCTTCTTTAGCAATTCCAATTCCGGTATCTGCAACTTTTACAACGATATTAGAACCTTCCTTGTAAGATGTAATTGTAATTGTGTCGTTTTCTTTTGAGTAACGGATTGCATTGCTATAAAGGTTCTCGAAAAGTCTTGCTACAAGCTGTTCGTCTAATGGAACTTTATAATCCTGGTCTAGATTGAAATCAATAACAATATTGCGTTTGTAGATGCCGCCTGTAATAACTGCACCTTTACTGAAATTTTCAATGATTTTTGTGATTGAAGAAACTACAAGCTTTTCTTTAATTTCGCTTGATTCCATTTTTGTATAGCTGATTAAAGTATTTATCATGTTTTCAAGCTTAGTGGCTTTGTCTTCCATCATATTCATTGTTTCTAAAATTTCATCAGGCTCTGAAATCAAACCGTCTTGAATGGCCTCTATATATCCTTTAATTACTGCAACAGGTGTTCTAAGGTCATGGCTTATACCCATAATGAATTTGTTTTTTCTGTTTTGCGCTTCCACTAAAGATTTGCGCATTATTTCAAGGTTGTTTAAAGTTGAAATAATTTCGTTCTGTTTGTTATTTGTAATAATTTCAGTTTCAAGTTTTCCTTCTGCAAGAGCTGAAGTTTTTTCTTCAACAAGATCAATTGAGTGGAAAATATTTTTTGAAAGGAAAATGACAATTAAAAAACAGATTAAAACAATAAAAATGAGAAATATAAGTAATGGACTTATAAATCCCTGAAGTTTATTTTTTTTAACTTCATGATCTCTAGAAACCCGGGTAAAAAGAACTGTGTGGTAATTTCTGAAATTAGGTGTTGTAAACTGATAAAAATATTTATCAGAAGTTTCGTTCATAAGTTTCCACATTTCAATGTTTGAAAAATATGTTCCCATTTCAATTTCGGGAATAGTGGAGTATAGAACAATCCGTTCTTCATCAATTAGTGTTGCCTGAACATTTGGCGGAAGCAGGTGCATGGTTTCTCTAAGTTCCTGCCATTCCTCCTGACCAAATTTTGAAGTCTGTCTTTCAATTTCTCTGATTTCTTTTGCGCCACTTAAAAGCATTCGTTCCGGATTGCGAATAAAGTGTAAAAAACAAATAAACAGAGTACACAATACCGGAATAGCTATGATTGTGCCTGAAAGAATAGTTATCTGACTTTTAATTTTCATAGTAATTAAATCAATTTAGCCTTGTTAAAAATGTAGCCTTTACCAAATGCGGTCTGAATGTACTGCGGATTTGAAGGGTCTTTTTCAATCTTTTTTCTAAGACGCTGAACATAAACAGCAACGGCTGTAATGTCACCGAATTCGACTCTCCAGATTGCCTTATACATTGTTTCTGGAGAAAGTTCCTCACCTGCATGTTTTACAAGATATTCAAGAACTTCGTATTCTTTTGTTGATAGAGGGATTTTTAGGTTTCCTTTTTTAAGAACACAGCTGTTTGTAAGCAAAGAATAATCATCAAACTGGATTGATTCTTCAGCCTTAGCAATTGCTTTGTTCTGACGTCTAAGATTTGCCTGAACTCTGGCTACAAGTACCTTTGGTGAAAATGGTTTATTAATGAATTCATCAGCACCAAAACCAAGCCCATTGATGATATCTTCATCAGCTTCTCTGGCTGAAAGAATCATTACTGTAGGCATATCTGTATTATATTTCTTTTTAAGTTCCTGTAAAAAATCAAAGCCACTCATACCTGGTAAGTTTAAATCCAGGATTATTAAATCAGGCTTACGGTCTCCATCTAATTTTGCAAGAGCATCTTCTGCATTGTAAAAAGGTGAAGTTGTCATGTCTGATTTATTTAAGTACATGCATATAAGCTGTGAAATTGCTTCTTCATCTTCAATGACATAGATGTATGGATTTGTTTCGTCTGCCATAAAATCAAAACTCCTTTACTTTTTGTATAATTATAATCTAACAGAGTTAAAATTAAATATCAAAAGATGTTGATAACATAAAATTATTATGTGTTATAAAGTCTGATTTTAACTAAAAATTTAAAAATATAATTGAAATGTTATAAAAATAGTTTATAATATAAGTATATTATTATATTTAAATCCAATCATTGGATAGTTTTCATATGATAGATGTATTGCGGTTAGATGGGAAAAAATATTGGGTGAATCCGCACATGATTGAAAGTATGGAATGTACTCCTGATTTAACTTTAACTATGTTGTCAGGTAATAAAATCATCGTCCGAAATCCCCCAGAAGAAATTATAGAAAAAATTATTGAATACCGAAATAAAATTGGTATTGATAGACAAGAGGTCTTGTAAATGGATTTAGCTACTATAATTGGTATTGTTGGTGGTGCAGCCATGATCGTCATGTCAGTTATGACATCTGGTGGTACTTTAGGTGGAATTATCGATATTCCATCTGCATTAATGACAATCGGTGGTTCTTTCTTTGCAATGTTTATTGCATCTCCACTTAAAAAAGCTTTAGGCCTTTTAAAAATTATGGGTAGAGCTTTTAAAATTCCTGATTTTGGTGAAAAAAATATTGTAATTAATATGCAGGCTCTTTCTGAAAAAGCACGCCGTGAAGGTATTCTTGCTTTGGAGGATGGTCTTGATGATCTTGAAGATCCATTTATGAAGATGGGGCTTCGTCTTGTAGTTGACGGTACAGATGGAAACATCATTCGTTCAATCATGGAAAATGAAATGAGTCAGTGTGAAGCTCGTCATATGGAATGGGTTGGACTTATTAATGCCTGGGCAGGATTCGCACCAGGTTTCGGTATGATGGGTACTGTAGTAGGTCTTATTGGTATGTTGAATAACCTTGAAGATAAATCATCCCTGGGTCCTAACATGGCCGTTGCCTTGATTACAACTTTGTATGGTTCTATGCTTGCCAACTGGTTGATTACTCCATTCTCTACAAAACTTCTTGCACACAATGCAATGGAAATGCGATCAAAAGAAATGATTATTGAAGGTGTACTTGCTATTCAGGCAGGTGAAAACCCTCGTATTATGGCTCAGAAGCTTCTTACTTATCTTGATCCTGTAACAAGAAAAGCTATTGAAGCAGATATATTGAAAGATTAATAATTTATAGAAAGGTAATTTATAAATGGCAAAAAAAGCAAAGGAACCTGAAAAACCATCCAGCTCATGGCAAGGTACCTATGGTGACATGATTACTCTTATGCTGTGCTTCTTTGTAATGTTGTACAACCCTTCGGAAGTAGATATTACCCAGTTAGCAACAATTACACAGTCTCTACAGATGAATGAAACAGAATCGGTTTCTGGTGGACTTTCTCTTTCTGCTGGTCGCCTTTCAGATTTAGGAAATAATATTAACTCACTTCCTTCTATTGAAAAAGGTAAATCATTAGGACTTGCAAAGAAAAAGGCTGTAAGTTTGTTTGCGCCAGATGTTAAATCAAACAGAATTACTGTTACAAGTGATGAAAGGGGATTAATCATAACTTTGCTTTCTGATAATTTTTTTGATGAAGGTAGTGCAGAGTTAAATATAAATGAAACTCGTGAAACTCTGTTAAGACTTTCTGAGTTTTTCAAAGCACCTGAATTAAAAGACCGAAGATTTAGGATTGAAGGTCATACAGATAATGTCCCTGTAGAAAGTGATAAATATCCTAGTAACTGGGAGCTTTCTGCTACAAGAGCCGTTAATGTTTTACATTATTTAGCCGATTATGGAGTAGAGGAAAATAGTTTTTCTATTGCAGGTTATGCGGATACTCGTCCAAAGTTTTCAAATGATACACCTGAAGGAAGAGCCTATAACCGTCGCGTAGATATTATTATTCTAGACGAGGGACATTTTTAATGTTATTATTTATAAGATTATTTGCTGGAGGGGAAAATGGCAGATGATGATGAAATCAACCTTGATGAGGGTGGAGCTGGTGCTGCGCCTGCTAAAAAAGGTGGATTAGGTGGAATTTTACCTGGAATTTTAAAATGGGTTATTATTGGACTGGCTGCAGTTATTGTAATTGTAGTAGTTGTAGTTGTAACAGTAAAAATTACAAGTAAAAATACAGCTTCTGCCGGTGCAATTCCTTCTTCAGAAGAGTATGTATCTGGTCAGCGTGAAATTTATGACTGGTATACTTCTCTTGGTGTAATCCAGACAACAACATGTGATGATCCTCCTGCAACAGTTCGTATTGATATTGCTTTAGGCTATAAAAAAGACGATAAAGCAACATCAACTGAAATTACTCAGCGTACTGTAGAGTTACGGTCATTCCTCCGTAGATATTTTAATGGAAAAACTGCTTACGATTTGCGTGCTTCTAACGAAGATGCAGTTCTTAATGAAATTAAAAACGGAATTAACGATAAAATTTTAAGTAGTTCCCGCGTCAGAGCTGTTGAATTTCAGCAGAAAGACGTAATCGAACAGAATTAATAAAGGTGGATGTTGAATGAACGAAGTTCTTTCACAGGACGAAATTGATCAGTTGCTTACTGCCATCAGTTCAGGTGATTCTGAAACTGATGATTTTAAGCCGGTTAATAGTGCCCGCAAAATAAAAATTTACGATTTTAAACGTCCTGATAAATTCTCAAAGGAACAATTGCGTACGGTTTCAAATATGCATGAAACCTTTGCGCGTTTAACAACAACTTCTTTGTCTGCACAGCTTCGTTCTCTGGTTCATGTACATGTTGCATCAGTAGATCAGCTTACTTATGAGGAATTTATTCGTTCTATTCCAACTCCAACAACACTTGCTGTAATCAATATGGATCCTTTAAAAGGTAATGCGGTTCTTGAAATTGACCCTGCAATTACCTTCTGTATGATTGACCGTTTGTTTGGTGGTCGTGGTGCAACAACTGGTAATAAAAACCGTGATCTTACAGATATTGAGCAGGAAGTAATGGAAGGTGTAATTGTTCGTATTCTTGCAAATATCCGTGAAGCTTGGACTCAAGTAATCGATCTTCGTCCTCGTTTTGCACAGATTGAAACAAATCCACAGTTTGCACAGATTGTACCTCCAACTGAAATGGTTGTGCTTATTACTTTGGAAACAAAGGTTGGTGATGAAGAAGGAATGATGAACTTCTGTATTCCATACCTTGTTTTGGAACCAATTATTTCTAAATTATCATCTCAGTTCTGGTTCTCATCTGTTCGTAAAAATTCTACAACTCAGTATTTGGGAACAATCAAGCAGCAGTTAACAGATGTTGATATGGATATTGTTGCTGAAATTGGAACTGTTAATTTGCCTATTAAAGATGTACTTTCGCTCCGTACTGGAGATGTAGTTCGTCTTTCAAATATAAAAGTCGGGGATCCTTTGACCCTGAGCGTAGGAAATATGAAAAAGTTTTACTGTCAGCCAGGTGTTGTCGGTAAAAAAATGGCTGTACAAATTACAGGAAAAGTTGAAAACGTTGAAAATGACGATTTTGAAGAGCTTTCTGTAGAAGGAGACGAAAGTTATGAGTGATGGTGCTATCTCTCAGGATGAAATTGACGCATTGCTTTCAGGCGTTGCTATTGATGGTTTAAATTCATCTGGACATGTTGGTAATGGACCAACTTATAAATTTGATATTCCAACTCTTCAGAATATGGCAAATGAACTTAAGCCAAAGCTGGAAGAAAATATCAACAAATATACAGGAGCTTCTTTTACTGTTGCCGATCCAGTAGCTGAAGAAACAAATCGTGATAGAGTGCTTGCTAAACTTCCAGAAGTTGTAATTGGTGTTATTGCTGATTATAATGCCGGAATTAAAGGTAATCATTTTTATCTTCTTTCTCCTGAATTTGCATTGAAACTTCATCAGAAGGTAAGTGGAGAAGAAACAACAGAAGTTGACGATATGGTTCTTTCTGTAGTTTCAGAATTTATTTCAACACATATCAGTTCAGAAATTAATTTCCTTGATGCAACAGGTAAAGTTCCTGGACTTTCTTATTCAACTCCAGAAACTCTTAATGAATCTAAAGCTATGGTAATGTTCCCACAGCAGGATTTTACTTTAATAAGCTATCCACTTTCTCTTGAAGGTGAAAATTTTACTTTATGGGAATGTCTTGGTGGTGATGCATCAGAAGGTATCACAAATGCTTTAGGTGGAAATGCTCCAGAAGAACCTGTAGCAATTGATATGGCATCTTCTGACATGGGACTTGGTGGTCTTGGTGGTGCTGCAAGTGGTATGGGAATGCAGCAGAATGCTCAGCCTATGATGGGCGGCATGAATCAGCAGATGAACATGGGAATGAATCAGCAGATGAACATGGGTGGTATGATGCCAAACATGGGAATGAATATGGGCGGTATGCCAAATATGGGTATGGGAAACATGGGAATGAACCAGATGGGCATGAACATGGGAATGAACGTACCAAATATCCAGCAGCTTCAGTATCCAAACTTACAGTCTGGAATGAACCAGGGAGAACAGGGAAATATCAGTTTGATTATGGACGTTCTCATGGAAATGACTGTAGAGCTTGGTCGTACAAAGAAATCTATTAAAGATATTCTTGGTATGGGCGAGGGTACAATCATTGAGCTGGATAAACTTGCCGGTGAACCTGTAGATATTCTTGTAAATCATAAACCAATTGCCAAAGGAGAAGTTGTAGTTATTGATGAAAACTTCGGTGTTCGTGTAACTGAAATTTTGTCTCCTATGGAAAGAGTAAGTGATATAAACTAAAACCAGTTTTATTTGGGTGGGGAAATTGGTGAATTACATAAAAAAAGCTCTTCTTTTAATATGTATTTTTTTAAATACATTTTTTCTCTTTGCGCAGTCTGAATCTGATATTTTGTTAACAGATTCAAATACTACTGAAACCGTAAATAACATTACCGCATCAGGTCCTTCTGGAATTGGTGTTTTTTTTAGAATGTTATTTGTACTTCTTATTGTTGTTGGATTAATTTATGGAGTATTTTGGTTTATAAAACATAAAACAAATGCCATAAAAACTGACGACGAATTTTTACGAAGAGTTTCTTATATAGATATTGCACCTGGAAAATCAGTTGAAGTAATTACTTTAATTGATAAAGCTTATTTAATTGGTGTAACAGACAGTCAGATAACATTGCTTGGAGAAATTGAAGATAAAGAATTAATTCAGGCAATGAATTTACAGGCAGATAAAACTCAAAATACTAAAAAGCCAGTTAATTTTTCAGAAGTTCTGGATATGTTCACTGCAAAAGGTAAAAAACAAAATGCTTTCTCAGAAAGTGAAGCTGCAGTTGATGATCTTTTAGGAAAACAGTAGAGGTAAAAATGAACAGATTTAGAAAAGTTTTTACACTATTGATTCTCCTGGTAATTGGACTTCCAGTTTTTGCTCAGTCTACAAATTTTCCGCAAGGTTCTACACAGGGAACTACTCAGATGCAGAGCGGAAATTTGCGTCCCACACAAATTCCTAATGTTGCAATTCAGATTACAGAACCACAGAACGGGAGAGAAGTAGCTTTTTCTGTAAGACTCCTTCTTATTCTTACAGTATTAACTCTGGCACCAAGTATACTTATTTTAGTTACTTGCTTTCTTCGTTTTTCAATCGTTCTTGATTTTATTAAACGAGCACTTTCTTTACAGCAGGTTCCACCAACTTCTGTTTTAAATGGAATTGCCTTCTTTATGACAATTTTTGTAATGTGGCCAACTTTTTCTACAATGTATGAGAAATCTTATAAACCATTGGCTGCAGGTGAAATAACAATTGAAGAAGCCTATCGTGAAGCTGAAGCTCCTGTTAGAATTTTCATGTATTCACAGATGGCTAACGATACTACTTATATAAAGCAGTTTATGAACATGGCTAAATTGGAAAAACCAAATACTTTAGCAGATGTTCCAACATATATTCTTGTTCCAGCATATATTCTTCATGAACTTACAGTTGCCTTTAAAATAGGTATTCTGCTGTATATACCTTTCATCATTATAGATATGGTTGTAGCAAGTATTCTTATGGCAATGGGTATGATGATGTTGCCGCCGGTTCAGATTTCAATGCCATTTAAATTAATTTTATTTGTACTGGTAGATGGATGGGGACTTTTAACTCAACAGTTATTTGTCTCTGTAATGCATTAGGGAGGCTGTAAGTGTCTGTAGGTGTTATAAACTCGTTAATGAGTGGCGCTGTTTTTCAGGTAATCAAATTGGTTCTCCCAGTATTAGGTCTGGCTCTTATTGTAGGTTTAATTATTGGTATTTTTCAGGCTACAACTTCCATTCAGGAACAAACTCTAACTTTTCTCCCAAAGCTTTTGGTAATTTTACTTGTAATTGCGTTTTTAGGAGGGGTTGGTTTTAGTTCTATAGGACAGTATACAATTCAAATCTTTTCCAGAATTCCAGACTTTGCAAAATAACAGGGGTAAACAATGCTTGATAGTATTTTTTTACAGGCTCCAGTTTATCTTTTGATTTTTGGCCGTATTTTTGCAATGCTTATGGTTCTTCCTCTTTTTTCTATGAGAGCTGCACCTCGTATAGCAAAAATTGCTTTAGCCGGCTACATGGCATTTTTTATTTTAGGTACGGCTGATTTATCGGTTTACAAAACTTACCTTGGACCAGATGGAGTTGCTTCTTTGCAGTTTGTACTATTACTGGCAGGTGAAGTTTTAATCGGTGTAATTCTTGGATTTTTTATTCAGGTAATTTTTTCATCATTTAGTTCTGCTGGACAGTTTATTGCCTTCCAAATGGGATTAGGTGCTGCCAGTGCTTATGATTCTCTCTCTCAGGTAGAAAATCCTTTAATGGGGCAGTTCTTTAATCTTGTTGCTATGCTTGTTTTTCTGCAGACTAAATATTTTCAGAAACTTTTTATTGGTGGACTGGCCACAAGTTTTGATGCATTAAATGCTATTGATATTGTAATGACAAAGGATCATCTGTTGAACTTTATGCTTAAAGGATTAACAAGTCTGTTTGCTGATGCTCTTGTTATTGCATTACCTGTAATGGGAACCCTTTTTATAATAAATGTTTGTGTTGGTTTGCTTACAAAAGCAGCACCTCAAATGAACCTTTTAAGTGAAGGTTTTCCAATAATGATTATTGTTGCCTTTAGTTTTATTGCAATTGCAATGCCTTATGTAATTGATTTCTTTATAAGATGCTTTAATCAGGGTTTCGTTGAAATTGAAAAATTATTTTTAAGTTTAGGTGGAGGGATAAAGTAGTTGGCAGCAGAAGATGAAGGCCGTACTGAGGAACCTTCGGAATATAAACTTGAAAAAGCTCGTAAAGAAGGACGCGT
This sequence comes from Treponema sp., assembly GCA_016292805.1. GTDB lineage: Bacteria > Spirochaetota > Spirochaetia > Treponematales > Treponemataceae > Treponema_D. Next base: position 15,659 of record JAEDFM010000013.1, read on the forward strand.
TGCTAAAAGTAAAGATGTTAGTGATGCCCTGGTCCTTTTGTTTACAGTTTTAGTTTTAATATTTATTTCAAAATACATTTTCAACCAGATTGTTGAGTTTATTCATTTTTATTTCTATCAATGCGGTAATCCAAATCCTTTAAATCCTTCTCTTTATATTGCGTTTCTAAATTACTTTTTAAAATGCGTTATTCCTATTTTAATTATAGGTATAGCAGCAGCCATAGCCGGAAATATAATTCAAACCAGAGGTTTTATTTTCAGCTGGAAGCCTATTCAACCTGATTTTCAAAAAATTGTTCCAAAGATTGGTGAATATTTAAAGAAAACAATTTTTTCATTAAAAGGAATCTTTAATATTCTAAAATCAATTGGAAAAGTAATTATTATTGGTGTTGTAGGATATATATATATCCGTAAAGATATGTTTGTTCTTATCGAAATTATTTCTAATGGTGATATTGCTGCTGCCATTGGAAAAATTGCAATGATGAGCGCACAGATTTTAATTACTGTAGCAATTATATTTCTTTTAATTTCTATTTTTGATTTTTTTGTTCAAAAAAAAGACTTTATGGAAAGTATGAAAATGACAAAACAGGAACAAAAAGAAGAATATAAAGAAATGGAAGGAGATCCTGAAGTTAAAGCAAGACTTAAACAGATGCAGCAGCAGTTATTAAAGCAGAATATTCCAAAAGCTGTAGCAGAAGCAGATGTAGTAATTACAAACCCTACACATTATGCTGTATCTTTAAAATATGATAATGCAATTGCAGATTCACCTATGGTAACTTCAAAAGGTGTAGATGAAACTGCTCAATTAATAAAACGAATAGCAAGGGAAAATGATATCCCAATAGTGGAAAATCGTCCTGTTGCACGAGACTTGTATACAAATGTGGAAGTTGGTGATATAATTCCTAATACATATTGGCAGACAATTGCTGTCATATATTCACATTTAGATAAATATAAACAAAATTAGTAGATTGCTGGGTGGGGACTAATGGCAAACGAACGTCGAGGGAAAATTCTCAATTTATTACAAAGTAACTTTGTTGCTGTTGCTGTTGTATTAGTTGTATTTCTTCTTTTCATTCCAATTCCAAAAATGTTAATTGATTTAAGTATTATTTTAAATCTTGCTTTTGCCATTATCATTTTGCTTGCTGTAGTAACAATCCCACGTCCATCTGATTTTCAGACTTTCCCTCGAATTGTCCTTTTACAGACTTTATTTAGTCTTGCAATTAATATTTCATCTACACGCTTAATTTTAAGTGGAAATTTCCAAGCCGGAACTCTGCAAGGGCAAAGTGATATGGTAAAAGCTTTTGCTCATATTGTTGCTGGAAATAATATTGTAATTGGTTTTGTAATTTTTATTATTCTGATTGTTGTTCAGGTTCTTGTTGTAACTAAAGGTGCTGGCCGTGTTTCTGAAGTTGCTGCTCGTTTTAGTTTGGATTCCATGAACCAGAAAATGTTTGATATTGATAACCGATTAAATAGTGGTGCAATTGACGAGCAGGAAGCTGAAAGATTAAAAACAGCCATCCGTAAGGAAATTGACTTCTATTCTAATATGGACGGTTCTTCAAAATTTGTAAGTGGAAATGTTAAGGCTGGTATTTTTATTACTGTAATAAACCTTATTGGTGGTTTTATCGTTGGTATGGTAATGAATGGAATGCCTTTTGAGACTGCTCTCTCTACTTATTCAAATTTGACTATTGGTGATGGTCTTACATCTCAACTTCCTTCATTAATCATTTCATTTGCAACAGGTTTACTTGTAACTGGTACTAAATCTGACGAAGGCTTTGATCAGCAGCTTAAACAGGAATTTACTTCCGATGGTCATATTTATGAAATTGTAGGCGGTGTTCTAGTAGTTGCAGGTATTGCATTAAGAGGTGGAACTCAGTTCCTTTTGATTCCTGTTGGTATTCTTTTCTTCTGGTTTGGTTTCAGAATGACAAGAGATAAGCAGAAAAAAGCTGAGCTTGAAGAGCAGCAGAAAGCACAGACTTCAAATAACTCTTCTTCTTCCGCTACAAATGATGAAAAAATCATTATGCTGGACCCTCTGTCTCTGGAACTCGGTTATGCCCTTATTCCCCTTGTTGATAAAGAAAAAGGTGCTGAACTTCTGGAACGCATTACACGAATCAGAACAGAAGCTCGTCTTGATATGGGATTTGATATTCCAAAAATTCGTATTAGAGATAATATGACACTTGAACCAGATGACTATTCTTTCAAGATTGAAGGTATTGAAGCTGGTCGTGCAAGTATTAGAATTGGTTACCTGATGTGTATGGATACAGGTGGTGTTATTACTCCAATGGAAGGTGAAAAAACAAAAGATCCTGCCTTTGGAATGGATGCCATCTGGGTTCCAGAAGATAGAAGGGCAGAAGCTGAACAGAACGGTTATATAGTTGTAGACCCACCAACAATTATATCAACTCATATTACTGAGATTATTCGTTCTCATGCAGCTGAAATGCTGGACCGACAGGCTGTATCTGTAATTATGGATAAGGTTAAGGAAAATAATCCTGTACTTGTTTCTGAAGTTTTGGATACTGCAAAAATATCTTATGGTACAATTCAAAAGGTTTTCCAAAATCTTTTGGAAGAAAAAGTTTCTATCAGAAATTATGTTAAGATTCTGGAAACAATGGCAAATTATTCTCAGGTTTCATCTAATGTTTGGGACCTGACAGGAAAAGTTCGTGAAGCTTTAGGTTTGCAGATTTGTTCACAGTATATTGATCCAAACGAAAAGAAGCTTAGAGTAATTAAGCTTTCACAGGGCTTTTCTGAAATGATTGCCCAGCATGCTTATTATCCACCTGATGGCTCAAAGCCTTATGTTGCTTTTGATCCTGTGGACAGAAGAAAATGGATTACTGCTGTAAGTAATTCTCTTGCAAAAATTGATAAGATGGGCTTTATGCCAGTTATTCTTTGTGTAAGCAATGTACGACAGTTAGTTCGTTCAGCATTAGAAAGAGAACAACCTGGTGTTGTAGTAATTTCTGATATGGAAATGTATACAGCAACAAACGGAAATGGAATCTCGGTAGAAATTATTGACGAGATTTCGGAAGATGAGGAATAAGTTATAAATGGGATATGATGAAGATAAAAAACTAACCATATACGGTGATTCTCTTGCTGAATGTAAACAGAAGCTTTCTGATTTATACGGACATAACTGGAAGATTATTGATCAGGAAAACAAAACTGTTCCTTATGGTCTTTTTAAAATGCGTAAAAAGATGCAGAAGGTTGTTACTTATGTCGTAGAACATCACAATGTATATAATTCAGGTTCCGGATATGGTGATGTTCTTTCAGAAGAAGAGCGTTTAGAAAGAAATAAACAGCAGATTTTACAGGCTCAGCAGGATGTTTTTATGAAAGCGCAGATTAATCAAATGTCGCAGACACTTGAAGAAATGCGAAAGGATATGAATAAAAAGCTGGAAGGCATGCAATCTGTCTCTGGTGAAAAACATCCTACAATTACAAAAATTGCAGAATTACTTGGACAAAATGAGTTTACTTATAACTATATCCAGATGATTGAAGAAAAAATTAAAGCAACATTTCCCTTAGATCAATTGGATGATTTTAAACTTGTTCAGAGATATGTTGTTGATTGGATTGGTGAGTCAATTTCAATTGCACCAGAAAAAGTATTTCGTCCTCCTCATGTAATTATTATTGTTGGACCAACAGGAGTTGGTAAAACTACAACAATTGCAAAATTAGCTTCAAATACAATTCTTGACGCTCGTGCAAATGGTCAGCCAAAACCAGAGCTTTGTATCATTACAATTGATACAATGCGTGTAGGTGCATTGGAACAGATTTCTCGTTTTGGTGAAATTCTTGGTAAAAATGTAATGAAAGCTGAATCTTCAACCGATGTATTGAAAATTTATGATCAGTACAAAGATCATACTGATTTTATTTTTATTGATACAAGTGGATACAGCCCTAATGATTCTTCTCATATTGCTGAAATGAAAAATATTCTTGATGTAGATGGATTAAACGCAGATGTTTATCTTTCAATAACAGGTTCTACAAAAGCCTCTGATTTGAATGTTATTCTTCGCAATTATGAGCCAATGGCTTATGAATCGGTAATTATTACAAAAGCAGATGAAACCAAACAGATTGGTAATGTAATCAGCGTTTTGTATGAAAAACATAAAAGTATTTCTTATATAACTGATGGACAGCAGGTTCCTCATAATATAAGAAGAGCTACAGTTGTTGATATTTTAAAAAGTCTTAATGGATTCGATATTGATAGGATTCACATTGAAGATAAATTTGGAGAAAAGTAAATGGAAGAACAGGCAGATGAATTAAGAGCATTAATGCAGGATGAAGTTCCAGTTTCTGTAAAAAAAGAAACTCCTAAAGCTGCTAAAAAAGAACATAACACTAGAATTATTGCTGTTACTAGTGGAAAGGGTGGAGTTGGTAAGACAAACTTTGCCGTAAATATGGCTATTGCTTATGCTCAGTTAGGAAAAAAAGTAATTCTTATTGACGGTGACCTTGGTATGGCCAATGTTAATGTAATTCTTAATATTGTTCCTCAGTACAACTTGATGCATGTAATCAACAAAAAGAAGACAATGAAAGAAATCATTATGGATACTGAATTTGGAATTAAATTCATTGCCGGTGCAAATGGTTTCTCTAAGATTGCCAATCTTACAGTGGAAGAACTTGAATATTTTGCTAATCAGTTTGCTACTCTTGGAAATGCAGATATTATTATTATTGATACAGGTGCTGGTATTGCAAACAATGTTCTCCAGTTTGTTGCAGCAGCAGATGAAGTATTTGTAGTTACAACTCCAGAACCAACTGCAATTACAGATGCTTACGGTATCATAAAAATTATTACAACAGAAATTGTAGACCGTACAGTTGATATTAAATTGATTGTAAACCGTGTTCATTCAGCTGATGAAGGAAAACGTATTTCAGAACGAATTATTACAATTGTTGGTCAGTTCCTTGGATATAAAGTTGAATACCTGGGATTCGTATATGAAGACTCAGTTGTTCAAGCTTCTGTTATCAGACAGAAACCATTTATGGTTGTAAATCCAACCTCTAAACCTGCAGTCTGTCTTAAACATATTGTAGGTAGAATTGAAAAAACAGAACCTGAATACAATGAAGGAGTTTCTAACTTCCTCAAAAAATTCATAGGTATAAAAAAGAAGTAGTTTTAAATTACTATATATAGAAAAATAATTACTGTTATTTTTTATAATAGTATTGTATAATATTAAGTGGGATTTTATATTGGGAGGAAAAATGCGAAAGATAAAGTTTAGCTGTATATTTGCAGGTGCAGGCTTTCTTATTTCTTTCGTATTTGGATTATTTTCGGGCAGAGATATTGGCTTAGTTTTATTACGGGCTATTATTTTTGCACTGATTTATGCACTTATTGGTTTTGGAATTTCTTTTCTTTATGAAAAGTTTCTTTCAGACGATTCAAGTGACTTATCTTCAGACTCTATCAATGTAAATCCAGGAAATAAAGATTCTGTTCAAAAAGGACAGGTTGTTGATGTAACAATTCAGGATGAAGATCTTCCTCAGGGAGATAGTTTAAATCATTTTGTTATTAATGACAGCCACCAGATGTTGAACAAAAATGATACAAATCAGAATGCTGCAGAATCTGCGGTTGAACAGACAGAAGCTGTTGAAAATTCTGAACCTGTAAATACTGGATTTGTACCATTAAAAAACTTTGAAACTGTAAATAATTTTTCTAGTCAGGAAGCTGTTGTGGCTGAAGTTACAGGTGTAAAAGCTTCTACTCGCCCTTCCAGTGTTGACGGAGAGTTAGATGTACTGCCTGATATGGAAAATTTAGACTTTGGAAGTAAAACTTCAGGTGTTTCTGATTCTTCATCAGAAGGTTACGAAGACTCTATTACTGAATTTTCTTCCACAACATCTTCACGTCATAAAAGTCTGGAAGATGTAGGTATACAGGATGCTGCACTTATGGCTAAAGCAATCAGTTCGGCACTTTCAAACGACGAATCATAGAAGAGGGGAATTTAAATATGCCAATTAATGACTTAGAAGAAGAAGACAAACTTTGGGAAGAATTCAAAAAGACAAAGTCTCCTTCATTAAGAGATAAATTCATCCGTCAATATATGCCTCTTGTTAAATATGTTGCTGGTAAAGTTGCTACTGGAATGCCTAGCAGTGTTGAATTTGATGATCTTGTTGGTTTTGGTCAGTTCGGTCTTCTTGATGCAATTAATAAATATGATGTTTCAAAAAATGTAAAATTCAAAACATATGCAGTTACTCGTATTCGTGGTGCTATCTTTGATGAATTGCGTCAAATAGACTGGGTTCCTCGCTCTGTTAGACAGAAATCTAGAGAAATTGAAGATGCAATTGTTACACTTGAATCAAGACTTGGTAGAACAGCTAGTGACCAGGAAATTGCAGATTCTTTACATATGACAGAAGACGAATATCACCGCACAATTATGAAGGTTTCAGGAACATCTGTGCTTTCATTAAATGATGTATGGTACGCAGGTGATGATAACGATAATATGTCTATTGGTAATAACATTGAAGCTCCATCAAGCTTAAATCCAGATGTCATTGCTGAACGGGAAGAAATCAAAAAAGTTATTGCTCAGGCAATCAGTGAATTACCAGAAAAAGAAAAAATGGTAATTGTTCTTTACTATCATGAAGATCTTACTTTTAAAGAAATTGGTGAAGTTCTTGAAGTTAGTGAATCTCGTATTTCTCAGCTTCATACAAAAGCAAATCTTCGTTTGCGTGCAAAACTTACAAACCTTAGAAAAGGAATTATCTAAAAATAAATGGTAACCTTAGAAAATCTCCGTGAGGAAATGAAGAAGTATCTTTCTCAAGATAAAGAACTTCATATGGTTGAGGTTCATGCTGATACTGTAGATGAAGCTCTTGCGGATGCTGCTGTACAGCTTGATACTAAGGTTGGAAATCTTCATTACGAAGTTATTGAACGAGGAAGTGATGGTTTTCTTGGTTTAGGTAAAAAGCCATGGAAACTTAAAATTTATCAGGATCCTTCTACAATCACTAAAAAAGTTAAACTTGCCTCTGACGGATTATTTGATAATGATGAAGAAGGTGGCGATATTCAGGTTCAGCAGCGTGATGGTATGTTCTATGTCCGTCACTTTGGAAGCGATATTTGTCTTAAAGTAGTTAATCCAATTGGAGAAGGAACACCTGTTAATCTTAAAGATGTTCTTAATGAAATTAAACGTGAAGATACAACAGAATTTGATGAAGGCTTAGTTTCTAAATATGTAAAACAGGGAACAGAAGGTAAATACAATACTGTGGGACAATATAAACATGTATCTGCAGGTGATGTGCTTATTTCTGTAGATATTACAAAAGATGAACTTAAAGGTTCAATTATTGTTTCACCTCCATCTATGAGTGGTTCCGAAGCTTCTGAAGAAATGATTATGCGAAGTCTTCAGCAGCAGGGCGTTATTGAACAGTGTTTCAATATGGATAAAATCCGAGAATTTGTTGATAACCCTGTATATAATATTCCATTTGAAGTTGCTGCAGCTCTTTTACCAGTTGATGGTAGAGATGCATATATTTCATATAACTTTGAAACCGATCCTAAAAAACTTAAAGCTAAAGTTTCAGATTCCGGACAGATTAACTATAAGGAATGGAATCAGATTCAAAATGTTATTGCTGATCAGCCTCTTGCAGTAAAAATTAGTGCTGAACGAGGAAAAGGCGGTAAAACTTTGTTTGGCCGTTACATGGAAGCAAAGAACGGAAAAGATATTCAGATTCAGCTTGGTCCAAATGTTAAGCTTGACCGTGACGGTGTAACAATTAAAGCAGAAGTTGATGGTGAAGTTAAACTTATTAACGGAAAAGTAACTGTAGAACCTGTTAAATATCTTGATGCAGTAAATGTTAAGACTGGTGATATAAAATTTGTTGGTACAGTTATTATTAAAGGTGGTGTTGAAGAAGGTTATAAAGTTGAAGCCACTAATATCGAAGTTAACGGTATTGTTGATAAATCCAGACTAGAAGCTACAGGTAACATTATTGTTCGCCAGGGTATTTATGGTAAAGGTGAAGGTTATGTTAAAGCCGGAAAATCATTATGGGCAAAATTCATTAATGATACAACTGTAGAAGTTGAAGAAAATGTAATTGTAAATGACTCAATTGTAAACTCAAGTGTAACAGCTATGAAAAATATTGTTGTAAAAGGTAAAAAAGCCCAGATTATGGGTGGACACCTTTTGGCAACAGAAGAAATTTGTGCTAAGAATATTGGTTCTCCTGGTGGTGGTACAGAAACTATTCTTGAAGTAGGTATTGACCCTAGAGCTAAAAAACGACTTGAAGGCTTACAGAAAATTCAGGGTGATCGTACAAAAGAATACGAAAAAATTGAGCTTGATATGCAGACCCTTGAACAGCAGAAAAAGCTTCGTAAAAAGCTTCCACAGGAAAAAGAAGAAAAACTTAAAGACTTTAAAAACCGCATGAATCAGATTACTTCTGAACTGGAGGAAATCAATCATGAAATTGATACAATTCAGGCTCATTTACGAGAACTTAAAGCTATTGGTAAGGTTAAAGTAGAAGGAACTGTATATGCTGGTGTAAAGGTTTATATCAGAGATGTTCTTGATGAAGTAAAATTGGACACAAGTGCCGTTACATTCTACTACGATAAGAGTTTCAGTAAACGCGGTGCTTATGAACCTCCTTCTTTATCTGCAGAAGAGGAGCAACCAGATGGCTATACAGCCGATTGATCTTCAGACAATGTATCAACAGTTAAATAATGTCTCAAAAACTGTAGCTGGTCAGCAGCAGGCACAATTAACAGAGGCTTTGCAGCAACAGAATACAGTTCAAAAAAATTTGGAAAACGCTACTAAGGTTAATCAGGCTTCCAACGAAAAATCCAATGCAAAAACTGTTGACGAGAATGGTCGTGGTGGTAGCAGTTCTTTTAATCAGTCCAAAAATCAAAGCGATAATAAAAATTCTGATGAAGAAAAAAAGCCTAAATCAAATCCATATAATCCATATTTAGGTTCCATCATCGATATTACGAGGTAATGATGGTTTCTTATTTTTCTATATTCTTAAGTCTTGTGACTATAATTCTTCTTGCGGTATTACTTATCCGTTTTAAGAAATTATTTACAACAGAAAAAATTCTTGAAAAAACAAAAGCATACATGGATAGAATGATTGCAGATTTAAACAATCAGACTAGACGGGATATGGATCTTATTAATGAATCAGACCGTCGTACTAGAGAGTTGCTTAAAGAAGCAGAAACTTATATGGATAAATTTAACGAGGCAACAGAACGGCTTCGAAATATGATAGCTGAAACAGAAAAAGTAACAAAAGGTGCAAATAAACCTGTTATTTACCAGACAAATAAAAATGTTGCGCAGATTCCAACCGCAAGAAGCAGAAGTAGAAAAACTGTAGAAAATGCATACAAAAAGGTAAATCCAGATGATGCATTCAATGTAACAAAAAAATCTGCTCAACAATCACTTTTTGATGAAGTTCCTGAAGAAAAGAGTATAATAAAAGATGAAACATTGGTCACACCTGATGGTGCTGCAGTAAAAGAAGTTCCTCTTATAATTACTAAAATATATGATGATGAAAAAATAAATCCACAAAAGGAACTATCATTAAATGAACATGTAAAAATGTTATATGCTGCTGGTCACAGTGCAAAAGAAATAGCAGCTGAATTATCCTGTTCAATTACAGAAGTTCAGCTTATTATAGATATGTCATAAAAAAGGGGTTTTAATATGAAAGTTAAAAAACAAAAGTTTGGTGTTTTATGTGATGGCACAAAGGTAAATCTTTATACAATCAAAAACGATAACATGTCAGTTTCTTGTATGGAATATGGATGTACTCTTACAAGTATTGTTTTGAACAACAAAGATGGTTCAAAGACAGATGTCCTTCTTGGTTATTCAACATTTGAAGGCTGGCTTAACTCTAATTATTGCTTTGGTGCAATTGTTGGTCGTTTTGCAAACAGAATCGGAAAAGCAAGTTTTACAGTAAATGGCAAAAAATATGACCTTGATAAAAATGATGGTCCAAACACATTACATGGTGGTTTTTCTGGTTACGACAAGATGATGTGGAAAGGAAAGGTTATAGAAAAAGATAATCAGGCAGGAGTAAAATTTACAAGAGTTTCAGTAGATGGAGAACAGGGATTCCCAGGAAAAGTTGAACTTTCTGTAACATATCTTCTTGATGAAAATAATAATTTAAGCTGTATTTATACTGCAGAAACAGATAAAGCAACTCCAATCAATATTACAAATCATGCATATTTTAATCTTGCTGGTAACGGTGATATTGGAGAACATCTTTTACAGATGAATTCTACTCAGCGTCTTGAAGTAAATCCAAAACTTATTCCTACAGGAAAACTTCTTGATGTAGCAAAAACTCCATTTGATTTTGCTAAAGAAAAGAAAATGGGTAAGGATATGAAGGATGTTGGAGTAGGTTATGACCACTGTTATGTAACAGAAATGTATAATCCAGATGATCCTCACTGCGGATGTCCTTTGGATGATTCAGATTTAGTTGAATTCTGTACTGTAAAGGAACCTGTTTCTGGTCACGAAATGGCTGTATTTACAAATATGGAAGGTTGTCAGTTCTACACTGCAAACTATATTAAAGGTATTCAGGGTAAAAACGGCCGTATTTATAAGAGTCATGAAGCTTTCTGTTTAGAAACACAGTGTTTCCCAGATACACCAAATCAAAAAACTTTCCCAACCTGTATTCTTGAGCCAGGTCAGGAAATGAAAGCAAAAACAATTTATTCTTTCAAAATTTAAAATAAAAACTTAAAAATTTTTTATTTTTTACAATATAAAGGGTTTGTGTTTTAACACAAACCCTTTATAATATATGGAAAATAAATATATATATTACAAAATTGTGTGACATCATATAGAGAGGTTTGTAATGGACGTACAATTACAAGAATTGATTGAAAAAATCAAAAAAGATGGCGTTGCAGCTGCAGATAAAGAGTCTGCAAAAATAATTGCTGATTCTGAAAAGAAAGCAGAAAAAATAATTGCTGATGCTCAGGAAAAAGCTGCAGAAATTATTAAAAATGCTAAAGCAGAAACAGCAAGAATGGAAAAAGCAAGTGAAGAAGCCATTGTTCAGGCTGGAAGAAATATGCTTATTTCTTTTAAAGATGCGCTTTTAAGTGAATTCGAAGGAATTATTCTTGAAGAAACAAATGATAAAGTTTCAAAGGATGTACTTGCTAAATTAATCCCAGAAACTGTTAAAGCCTGGTCTAAAAATACTGATGCTTCTGAACTTTCAGTATTATTAAGCGAAAAAGATCTTAAGGCTCTTGAAGCTTCTTTCAAGAAGCAGTTTAAAGCTCAGATTTCTAAAGGTATGGAAATTAAAGCAGACAAAACTCTTTCTGCTGGATTTAGAATTGGTGTTAAAAAAGGCGCCGCATTCTATGATTATTCTGCAGAAACTTTGGCAGAAATGTTTGGAGCATATCTTAATCCAAAAGTTGCAGCTTTAATGAAAGATGCTGCAAAAGGACTTTAATAGTGGCTTATTATTATTTGGTTTCACAGTTACCAAATATCTCAACTACAGAAGGTAAAGCTAATCTTCCACTTAATGGAAAATCTTTCATTGAACTGGCAGGTCGTTTTATATCTGAAGATGAAAAGATCACTTTAAATGGACTTTCACTGGTTCCACCAAAAGAACTTACATCAACTGGTTCTGTTTTTTTGGATACTTGGTACGAAAAAGAAAGAAACCTTCGTTTTGCCTTGGCACAGATTCGTGCACAGAAAATGAAGAAGGATAGCATTCCGCTTCCACCAGGTTGTACAGCTGATATTGTAAATATTGCGCGTACTGCTGTTGGTATGGACAGTCCTTTGTCGGCAGAACAGTTTCTTTTTGAATATAGAATCAAATTGCTTGATGAAATACGTCCAATGGACAATTTTTCAATTGATGCAGTTTATGCCTATGGTCTCAAACTTATGCTTGTTGAACGCATGCGTAAATTTGATGTTGAAAATGGTAAAGCTTCATATCATGAAATATATGATAACATTCTAGGAGATAAATAGATGACCGATACAAAAGCTAAAGTAGTCGGCATTAATGGAAACATGGTAACTATCGAATTTGATGGTCCAGTTTCTATGAATGAAGTAGGCTACGTTAATGTAGACGGAAAGAAGCTTCGAGGTGAAGTTATTCGTATTCGCGGTAACAATGCCCAGATGCAGATTTTCGAAATGACACAGGGAATTAAGGCTGGCGATAAAGTAGAACTTGCCGGTGATCTTCTTTGTGCAGAATTAGGACCAGGTCTTCTTGGTCAGACTTTCGATGGTTTACAGAACCCTCTTCCTCTGGTTGCAGAAAAAGCAGGCTTCTTCCTTGAAAGAGGTATTTATGTTGATCCTCTTCCAAGAGATAAAGAATGGGAATGGACTCCAACTGTAAAACCTGGTGATAAATTACTTCGTGGTGATTCTATCGGTACAGTTCCTGAAGGACCATTTACTCATAAAATCCTTGTTCCATTTGATATGCTTGGAGTTTATGAAGTTGTTTCAGTTACAAAAGCTGGAAACTATAAAATTACAGATAAACTTGTTGTAGTTAAGGATGAAAAAGGTAAAAAATATAACCTTACAATGTCTTTCAAATGGCCTGTAAAGCGTGCAGTTGACTGTTATGCAGAACGACTTGCACCAACAGAACCAATGGTTACACAGGTTCGTCTTATTGATACTTTCTACCCTGTTTGTAAAGGTGGTACATATTGTATTCCTGGACCTTTCGGTGCTGGTAAAACAGTTCTTCAGCACACAACATCACGAAATGCAGACGTTGATATCGTAATCATCGCTGCTTGTGGTGAACGTGCCGGTGAAGTTGTAGAAACAATTAAAGAGTTCCCAGAGCTTAAGGACCCAAGAACTGGTCGTTCATTGATGGAAAGAACAATTATTATTTGTAATACATCATCAATGCCTGTAGCTTCCCGCGAAGCTTCAGTTTATACATCAGTTACATTAGCTGAATATTACCGTCAGATGGGCTTACACGTATTGCTTCTTGCAGACTCAACATCTCGTTGGGCTCAGGCACTTCGTGAAATGTCTGGTCGTCTTGAAGAGATTCCTGGAGAAGAAGCTTTCCCAGCTTACCTTGAATCATATATTGCTGCATTCTATGAACGTGCTGGTATTGTTCGTCTCCGTGATGGTTCAACAGGTTCTGTAACAATTGGTGGTACAGTATCTCCTGCCGGCGGTAACTTTGAAGAACCTGTAACACAGGCTACACTTAAAGTAGTTGGTGCTTTCCATGGTCTTTCTCGTGAACGTTCAGATGCTCGTAAGTATCCTGCTATTGACCCAATCATTTCATGGTCTAAATACAAATCAGTTCTTCCAGAAAGCTGGGTAGCATTTGCCCGTAAGGTTTACCTTGCAGGTGTTGAAGTAAATCAGATGATGAAAGTAGTTGGTGAAGAAGGAACTACAACTGAAGATTATATTGAATATCTTAAGAGTGAATTCCTTGATGCTGTTTATATGCAGCAGAACTCATTCGACGAAACTGATGCTGCTGTAAGTGTTGAACGCCAGAAATATACTTTTGAAAAAGTATTACAGGTTCTTGGTGCAGACTTTGAATTGGCAGATAAAGATACAGCTCGAAACTTTTTCAACCAGATGCGTCAGAAGTTTATTGACTGGAACTATTCTGCCTGGAAAACATCAAAATTCAAAGATGCTGAAAAAGATGTTGATGCTCACTTTGCTTCTGCTAAAGGTAAGGTAAGAGACGATGTCGCAGCTATGATTAAGGATGGTGAATAATTATGAACAAAGTTTATAGTAAAATTGAATCCATCGTTGGTAGTGTTATTACAGTAAAAGCTGACAATGTAGCTTACGGAGAGCTTGCTGAAATTGAAACTCGTTTTGGTAAATCTCTTGCCGAGGTTAACAAGATTGATGGCGATGTAGTTTCATTACAGGTATTTGCCGGTGGTCGTGGTATTTCTACTGGAGACCATATTAAGTTCCTTGGACATCAGATGGAAGTTTCTTTCTCTGACGATCTTCTTGGACGTATTTTCAATGGTTCAGCACAGCCTCGTGATAATGGACCAGCTCTTGCTGATTCCCTTGTTACAATTGGTGGACCATCAGTAAACCCTTCAAAACGTATTATGGCTCGCCGTATGATTCGTACTGGTATTCCAATGATTGATATGTTTAATACTTTGGTTGTTTCTCAGAAGCTTCCAATCTTCTCAATCTCTGGTGAACCTTATAACCAGCTTTTGGCTCGTATTGCTATGCAGGCTGAAGTTGATGTAATTGTACTTGGTGGTATGGGTCTTAAATATGATGACTATCTGTATTTCAAGAAAACTCTTGAAGATGGTGGTGCTCTTTCAAAAACTGTTATGTTCATGCATACAGCAGCTGACCCTACTGTAGAATGTCAGAAAATTCCTGACCTTTCACTTGCAGTTGCAGAACAGTTTGCTCTTAAAGGAAAAGATGTACTTGTACTTCTTACAGATATGACAAACTTTGCTGACTCAATGAAGGAAATTGCTATTACACAGGAACAGGTTCCTTCAAACCGCGGTTATCCTGGAGATTTGTATTCACAGTTAGCTAGCCGTTACGAAAAAGCTGTAGACTTTGATTCTGCAGGTTCTGTAACAATTCTTGCTGTAACAACAATGCCTGGCGATGATGTTACTCATCCAGTTCCAGATAATACTGGTTATATTACAGAAGGACAGTACTACCTTAAGGGTGGACGCATTGAGCCATTCGGTTCTTTGTCTCGTCTTAAACAGAACGTAAATGGTTCAACAAGACCTGACCATCGTGCACTTATGGATGGTATGATTCGTCTTTATTCATCTTATAAAGATACTCTTGAAAAGAAATCAATGGGTTTCAATATGAGTAAATGGGACGAAAAGCTTCTTACTTACGGTGTAAAATTTGAAGCAGGTATGATGGACCTTTCAAAGAATATTCCTTTGGAAGATGCATTGGATCTTGGTTGGAAAATCCTAAGTGAATGTTTTGAACCTGAAGAAACAGGTTTGAAATCATCACTTATCGAAACTTATTGGCCTAAATAAGGACGGATAAATGGCAAAAATTAAGCTGACTAAAAATGAGCAGAAGGTACAGAAAGACGCACTTAAAATGTATAAGCGCTATCTTCCAACTTTGCAGCTCAAAAAACAACAGCTTCAAACAGAAATCCGCTCAATAGATGCAAAGGCTAAAGAAGTCCGTGCTGCCCGGGTTGCTCTTGAAAAAGAATTCGACCAGTGGATTGCAGTTTTCGGTGAAAAAGATGCCTTTAAACCTGAAATGGTAACTGTAAAAAATATCAAAAAAGGTTGGGGTAACATCGCAGGTGTTAATATCCCAATTTACGAAGGTGCAGATTTTGGTCGTGGTGATTACGATTTATATGACACACCTATCTGGATTGATATGGCTGCAGACAGAATGGAAAAGGCATTGTCTTTAGACCTGGAAGCAGAAGTTCTTGACGAACAGGTTCGTCTGCTTTCACAGGAATTAAGAACTACAACACAGCGTGTAAACCTGTTTGAAAAAGTTAAGATTCCTGAAACAAAGGCTAATATTAAGAAAATCTCTGTTTATCTTGGTGATGAACAGGTTGCTGCGGTTGTTCGAAGCAAAATATCTAAGAAGAAGCTTCAGGCTAAACTTGATGCTGCAAAGGAGGCTGAATCATGATTGAAAAAATGACAAAAGTCTCTATTGTCCTTCTTAATAGAGAAAAAACAAGTGCTTTACTGGCATTAAGAAAAATTGGTCTTGTTCATCTTGAAAATCTTGAAGGTTCAAATGAAAAGCTTACAGCCTTCAAAGAATATACAAACAATGCCAATGTAGCAGAAGCAATTCTTGGAGAAGTAAAACTTTCTAAAGAAGATAAAAAAGCTCCTGCACCATCTGCTTCTAATGAAAAAGTTATTGAACTTTGTGCTGAAGTAGTTGCAAAAAATGACAGAAAAAAGCAGTTGCTTGAAGAAATTACTGCGGATACAACTGAACTTGAACGTTTCGCATATTGGGGTAGTGTAAGTCTTGAAGATATTGCCTATCTTAAAGAAAGAAACATTCAGTTAAAGATGTATGAAATTGCTGCTGATAAATATGCCCAGATTGATGAAGAAATTCAAACTATTCTTGTAAATAACGACAAGAAAACTGTTAGATTTTTGATTCTTAATGGTGGAGAAGGTCGTCCAGAGAAGCTTTTGCCAGAAGCATTTGAAGTTCCTCTACCTCGTCTTTCAACAGCAGAATTGGAAAAAGAAATTAAAGCTGATGAAGCAGAAGTTTCAAAGATTGAAAGCTTCTTTATTGCTAACGCAAAGTATGTACAAGCAATTAAAGATTTCAAAAAAGCTCTTGAAAAAGATATTGAATTTGAAACTGTTAATGCAGGAATGGAACACGAAACTGCAGGTTCAGAAAATGATCTTGCATGGATTTCTGGTTATGTTCCTACAGAAAATCTTGAAGAATTCAAGGCTGCTTGTGCTGCAAATCAGTGGGCTGTTGCCTGCGAGGATGCTCAGCTTGAAGACACTGAAGTTCCAACAAAACTTAAGAATAATAAGCTTGTAAGTTTGATTTATCCTCTTACAGACTTCTTAGGTACAGTACCAGGTTATAATGAATATGATATTTCTGGCTGGTTCCTTTTATTCTTTACAATTTTCTTTGGAATGATTTTTGGTGACGGTGGATATGGTTTATTAGTTACTGTTGTTGCCTTGGCAATGATGATTAAAAATGCAATTGCTAAAAAGCCATTTTCTCCATTACTTGGTTTAGTTACACTTTTAGGTGGGGCTACAATTGTATGGGGTGCCGTTACTTGTACATGGTTTGGAATTGGACCAGATTATCTTCCTGATTGGATAAAGAATTTGTCTATTCCATTTATTTCAAATGCCTATAGCGAGTTTGTATGGGTACCATTCTGGGTAGAAAATGGTGCATTTGGATTATCTAAAGACCAGAACTTACAGATTTTCTGTTTTGCTCTTGCTTTAATCCAGTTGTCTATTGCCCACATTAAAGCAGCTAAGAGAAACATTTCTAATAAAAATGTTCTTAAAGCATTTGGTGATATTGGTTCACTTTTACAGCTTATTGGTATGTTCTGGATTGTACTTTCAATGGTTGTAGACTCAAAAGTCTTCCCAATGTTAGGTTACATCGGTTCTGTTCCAGTAGGATATATTGAAATAAGTCTTATTGCTGTGGGATTCCTTTTAAGCTTCGTTTTATCAAATTACGAAGGAAATATTGTTGAATCTATTATGGCAAGCTTAAAGAATATTATTTCAGTATTGCTCGGTATTGTAAACGTATTCTCTGATATCGTTTCATACATTCGATTATGGGCTGTAGGTCTTGCAGGTGCAGCTATCTCTGATACTGTAAATACAATGGCTGGTCCAATTTTAGGACACGCAATATTGTTTATATTTGCAATCTTACTTCTTACATTCGGTCATGGATTAAACATGATTTTGAACGTACTTTCCGTAATCGTTCATGGTGTTCGTTTGAATACTTTGGAATTCTCAACTCACTTGGGAGTTTCCTGGTCTGGTAAAAAATACCAGCCATTTAAAGAATAAATTAAGCCTCATTGGCTATAGGAGAAATTAATATGACTACAGAATTTTTTGGTATGCTTGGTGCTGCTATTTGTATGGGTATTGCTGCTATTGGTTCAGCAATTGGTATCGGTATTGCAGGTCAGGGCGCAATTGGTGCTTGGAAACGCTGTTATGTAAACAACAAACCAGCTCCATTCATTTTGACAGTATTTGCTGGTGCTCCTTTGACACAGACAATTTACGGTTTCCTTTTGATGAACATTAAATTAAAGACTTTAGGTGCTGCTAACCCAGGAATGGCTCTTGGTCTTGGTATTGCTTCAGGTTTAGCTATGTGTTTCTCAGCTATTGCTCAGGGTAAAGCTGGTGCTGCCGGTTCAGATGCTCTTGGTGAAACAGGAAAAGGTTTTGCTCAGTACATCATGGTAGTAGGTCTTTGTGAATCTGTAGCTTTGTTCGCTATGGTATTCTCAATGATCGCATAAGTATCATTACTGATACTTATGCGAAACATCATTGTCAAAATATATAATCGATAAACCGTTAAAACTGAATCTGAAAAGATTCAGTTAGGTTTAACCTTAAAACTAGCGAAAGCCAGCGTGCCTTGACAATGACGTATCGCATAGTTAAGCAAAAAAAGGGTGTTTGATTATAAATCTAATCAAACACCCTTTTTATATTTAACCTTCTATTAATTATGTAAATTATTTCAATACAATCTTAATATCATCTACCAGGTATTCACCTGGAACATCACCTGTTTCAGCTGCAAATTCCAATGTAACAACACGGTCCCATTCAAATGTACCAGTACTGTCAAACCATTTGTTTAATGAATTAGACCAGCCACCAATATCTGCGAATGAATTAAGTGGAAGTTCAATATCAACCCATTTGTTTAATTCATAATCACTTGAGTTAATATCTACTGCATAACGCCAGGGAATTACAATTCCGTTTCCTGCATCATTATCTACAAATCTTAACTGGAATTTCTGTTCTGGCTGCGTAAATTTCATCTTCATTGTAAGGTAAGCTTTATCCTGTAATGTATTTAAGCCTGAAAGATCTACCTGGTCAAGTTCAAGAGAAAGTGCACCATAAAGTTTCTGGTCACTCATTGAAATACTGAAATCACCTTCAGCTTTATCTTTTGAACAATTTGAATCCATAGCACAGCTCCATGAATTAATACGAACACCTTTACCACCAAAATCATCAAAAATTGTAATTGGGAAAGCTGCTGCAGCTGCGGCATCGCCTTCAAGTAAAGCTGGCATTGTAAATCCAACACCTTCTACAACTTCTTTTTCCAAATCATTAGGGTAGCGTGAATTAGAATCTTTTTTGAAAAGACCAAATGAACCATGGTAACCCCAAACACAGAATGGAATGTTTAATTCATACATTGTATCAGCAACTGTTTTATACCATACCTGGCGGTCTACAACAGGTGCTACAAGGTTATGTACACCCATTTCTCCACACCAAACAGGAACATTGTATTTATCAGAATAATCTTTTGCACGCTGTAATGAAGTTTTAATACCTTTAGCATTTGCACTGCGTGGGTAAAGATTTTTTAACTGAGCTTCAATTCCTGTTCCTTTTACAGGTTTTCCAAATACAGGCATTCTGTCCTTGTTGTAAGGGAATGGAATATCTTTTAATGATGCTGTAATTTTATCTGTCCAGCTAGCACCCTGATGAGTGAAAAGGAATGGTTCATAGAAATGGTATGTATAGATAATGTTTTTATCTGCATATGGTTCCATCTGAGTAAGAGCTGCAAGACTTCCCCAATCAGCTGCAGTAGCAACAATAGTATGTTTCTTATCAATTGATCGGATTAAATCAATTGTTCTCTGCTGAATACCATACCAGTCTTCCTGTGGAATCTGTGGTTCATTAAGAATTTCATACATAATAAAGTTGCTGCGCTTTTTGTAGCGTTTTGCAATCTGTGGCCATGTTTTCTGAAGATGCTGTTCAACATATTTAGATAATGGATAAGCTCCGCTATTAAATGAATGATCATCAATAATCAGATAAATTCCCAATTCTTCAGCCCAGTCACAAGCTTTATCAAGATAATCAAAAATGATAGGTTTAATTTGACCTGTTTTGGAATCTCCAATAAACATATCAAAATGAATTGGTACACGAATTACATCAACACCCATAGCCTTTAAGCGTTCAAAATCTGTTTTATCGTATAATTTAAGATTTGGAATGCTTGGCTGCCATGCTTCAAACCAGAGTGTAAGATTTACACCTTTAGTGAATGGGGCTTTTGTTAATGGTTCAGCTTTTTTACAACTTACATTTGTTATAAGAATTAAAGCAGAAATAAGTCCCAGCAAAATTTTGTTCTTTTTCATTAATTCCTCCTAGAATTAATTCAATTATAAGATAGATAGGAGATTTTACCTACTCTAAAATTTAGATATATATAATTATTTTTGTGTTGTTTTTTCTATATATATGATATTAAATGGGTTTATGTTATAATAATAATATGACAAAGCAGGTATATTTAGGCGGAAAAGGTATTACTAAACGAATTGCTATTGGTGGTAATGCACCGGTTTCCCTTCAAACAATGTGGAAAGATTCTATAAATGATCTTTCAAACAAACCAGAAAAACTAGAATATATTATAAAAGAAATCAACAGTTTACAGCTTTTAGGTTGTGATATTATTAGATTTGCTGTTCCAGATATGGAAAGTGCACATGGTCTTTCTTTAATTGCAGAAAGAACAGATATGCCATTGGTAGCAGATATTCATTTTGATTATAGATTAGCCTTGGAATGCTTAAAAGGAAATGTTGCAGCCATTAGAATTAATCCTGGAAATATTGGTTCTTTTGAAAATACTCAAAAAGTAGTTGAAGGTTGTAAAGATAATGGTGTAGCAATAAGAATTGGGATTAATTCGGGAAGTTTACCAAAGGATTTACAGGAACAGATTGCATTAGGGAAAATAACTAGAGCAGAAGGTTTATGTGAAACTGCTGTTAGAGAAGCTGAAGTTTTTGATAAGCTGAATTTTGATCAGTATGTTGTAAGCATGAAATCATCTGATGTAAAAGAGACTATTGAATGTAATGAATTTTATGCAAAAAAATACAATAATCCACTTCATTTAGGTGTAACAGAAGCCGGTCCATTGATTGGTGGTATAGTTAAATCTTCAATTGCTTTTTCAACTTTATTAAACGAAGGAATTGGAGATACAATTCGTGTAAGTCTTTCCTCTGGTACGGAAAACGAAGTAATTGCCGGATTAAACATTCTTAAAGAATGTGGAAAGAGAAGTGGTGGAGTAAAACTTGTAAGTTGTCCTCGCTGTGGAAGAATAGGTTTTGATGTTCATAGTTTTGTTGACCGATGGCAGAATAAATTATTATCAATGAATAAGGATATTACAGTAGCAGTTATGGGGTGTGTAGTAAATGGGCCTGGGGAAGGTAAACACGCCGACCTTGGTATAGCCGGTGGCGACGACAAAATTATTATTTTTAAAAAGGGTGAAATTATAGGAACCTTTGATGCAAAAGATGCCGATAAAGTATTTGAAAAGGAACTTAATTCACTTTAAAACGGAATGATTATGAAAAAACTTATATCAATAATTTCAATTTTTCTTATTGTATTTACATTAAACGCCGCTCCCAAAAAGCCTGAAGTATATAATGCTGAAATGACTTATAGAAAAGCACTAAATTCATTTGATATTCAGGATTATGGTAAAGCATTAAAATATTCAGAAGATGCTATTTTATATAGAAAACAGAATGTATCAAAGGAACTTGAATTATTAGAGAACGCAATTTCTCCAAAACAGGTTCAGAATGCTGGCGATGAAATTGAAATGGTATTAAAGGTTCTTGATAAACGAGGTGAAAAAGAAGCCATCAAAATAATCAATAAATATATAAAGATTAAAAGTATTGAATATTTTGATTCGTCTATAAAAAACCTTCTTGCTTATATAAAAGGAACAGAAGTTTATCCTGAAGCCCAAAAATTAATCGGTGATATTTATAAACTGGAAGGTGAATATGCATTTGCTGAAGACTATTATAAAATGGCGTTGGCAAATAAAGATTATCTTGATATTCCTGACGAACAGTATGAAATTTTATACATGCTGGCAGATATTAGCAGACTTCAGAATGATGACGAACAGATGGAAGTTCACTTATTGAATATTTTAACTGAAGATAACAGTTTTAAAGATGTTACATTGCAAAGGGCAATTTTAAGAACTTTAAAGCAGAATAAAAAAGAATCTGTTGAAAAATTATTTACATTGTATAGAGCAAACAGTTATCACAGTCTTAAGGCTTACAATGAACTGACTGAATACTATTATAAAAAAGGGGAAAAGGACAAATCACTGACTTTTGCTGCATTATTTGCTATTACAAGTTTTTCTAAAATATACGAAACAATTCAGATTAGAAATTTTGATTATGAATATGAAAATCTTGGAACGTTCTTTCAGGAAGCATCTTTTTACAGTGATATTGTAAAATGGGGTAGTGAAAACTATGTCTGGAAGAGTTTTAATATTTTAGCAAGATACTCAAATGAATATGGATATTCAGTTTTTGCAAAAGAATTATTAAGAGTATTAGTACAATATTCACCAGAAAGATACTGGCAGCAGGAAGCTGTTCTTGAATTGCAGAAAATTGATCCTCAGTTAGATTAAATAATCTTTGTGTTTTTTAATAATGTAATCCAATACCAAAACTGATTTCATATTTGGAACAGTTTTGGCGCCAGTCTGAGTTTAATTTATCAGCAAAAATATAACGTCCTAAATCAAGACCAACACTTCCTCTAACAGTAAAACTAGACCATTTAAGAGGGTAAACAAGTACTTCTATACCACCAGCATACAAACCGTCTTTTGGATTAAACCAATTTTTTGTAGCTTTATTATAAGTTAATGCAATATCCATGAATGGTGAAATCTGTAAATCAAAATTAAAATATTTTATGAATTTAGACTGAAAATCAGTCTGGAAAATATGAATTGGAAAATCCAGGTTCAATACGATAGCAGCTGGAGTTTGTAAAGCATACCAGTCTTCATAACCAGAAGTATTAAGATACTGATTATCACGCAAACCTCTTATTCTTTCACCAATATTTGTTCCATCATTCTTAAAATATTTATTATTGTAGTTATAGATATCAAAGAAAGTATAGAAATCAGCACAAATACCAAAACGATTCATGAAGTTTTTTGTTGGTAAGAGTGGTAAAGATTTGTAGACCTTAGTTTCAAGAGAGATTTCAGGATATAAAATGTTTCTCTGGAAATTGTATTTAAAATAGTTAGATAAAGCTGCGTCAATACCTGTTCGTAATTGATCTTTCCAGTTTACTCGATTTAATGATAAAGAATGACCGATTTCAAGATAAGGACTTGAAAGAGTTGAATTTTCGATATTAATTTTGTTTAAATCCCAATTAATTACAAAATCAATATATGGTGTATATTTAATCTTAGAAAAGTTAGGGATTTCGGCAATAACTACAGGCATTTTAAAAAGAATTTCTTCACCTGCATATGTTTTGTCGTTGAATTCTAAATAGTCAAAATCCCGATTAAAAGACTGATAAAATCCTAAAGTATATTCAATTCTTTCTGTAGGGTAGGAAAGTTCATATCCTGTTTTAATTTTCCATTCAGGCGATTCATCTCCTGCTGTATATGAAAATGCATAATCGTTAACAAGAGTGCTGGCAAAAATTCCAGTTTTAAATGGAAAATCATATCCAAATTCAAATCCAAAAGATGGATGTGGTTTTTCAGATTCAGATTTCTGTTCAAGTTTAAAATTAAGAGCAGTATTCATTTCATTCATACTACCCAGAAAGTTTGTATCCTTGATTTTAAGTTTAAGCGTAAATCCTTCATTAGAACTGTATTTTGGGTAAGGAAGTGCTAAAATATGTATAGAATCCTGAAGTACGACATCAAGTGTAACTGGAATTATATTGGATGTGGAATTATTTGTATCAATTTCATAATTATAAGAAACCAGAACTTTTTCAAAAACTCGGGTATTGTTTAAGCGAAGTTCATAATCTTTAATATAGGAATCAAGTTCTTCCTGAGTATCAAAGATTTTGTTTTTATTTACTTCAACATTTTTATCCAAAGCAAAAGGTTTAGTGGTACCTAAGAATTTAGGTCCGCAACCTGTAAGGTTGTAGTTTACTTGTTTAATTTTATAAGTAGTTGTTTGTGAAAAAATGGAAGTTATAACAAAAATAAGAATAGAAGACAGTACAAAGAATCTTTTCATCAGCTTATCCAAAAAATCTAAACTTTACATAAATATAACATTAAACTTATTATTGTTCCATAGTCAAAAAAAATCAATTTGAGAGTAATTAGAGCATAATTTGAAAGTTTAAATTAAAAATGTTATATATATGAATATGAAAAAAATATTTAGTTTATTAGCACTTTTTTTTATTACGGTTTCATTTACATTTTCTCAAACCTATGGTAACAAGCAGCTTATTCCTGCAAATCACTGGATATATGATGCAATTTATACTTTATCTATGGAAGACAAAAGAATTACATTTGCTGATACAGCACCTTTATCTGTAGAAGAATTGAACAGTTATTTAGTGAATGTAAATTATGATCAACTTTCTGAAAATGGTAAATTATTATATGGAAGAATTAATTCTTTTTTAACTGAAAGATATATAACTGCTAACTTAAAACCAGTGAAATTTGGATTCAATATTATATTAAACTCTGAACTTTTATATAAAAACAATTCTCAAATAGATTGGAATTTTGCTACAGATTTTACAGGCCACGATATTGGAACTTCTTACAAAAATATAGATGGAAAAATATCAGAATTCCCTTCTGAATGCGATTATGGTGAAGGCTCTAACTTTTATGGTCATGATTTTAATCAACCAATGTTGGGATTTCCAGTTTATCTTGATTTTGATGATAAATTCTTTTTTGAAGGTGACTTTTATTTAGGTAGTAACTTTTGGAATAGTTATGGAAAAAATGTATATACAAATTTATTTAAAAGTCCATATGAGCAGGATAATCACTGGCCAAATTATGTTTATGCAAACATAGGTAACAAATGGGATAACGGATTAGGAATTAGTCTTTCCGTATTAAAAGAGGGGATTCAGTGGGGTAGAAGTAAAACTGGAAGTATAATATATAATTCTACGTTCGAAACTGATGCCGTACTAAAGCTTGATATATATTCTAAGAATCTAAAATACAATGCACATTTGGTAGAAATAACAAACAAAAGATTTATTTATCTTCATTCTTTTAGTATTATTCCATTTAATTGGTTAAAATTAGGACTTCTTGAAGGGACTATGATTAATGGTCCCTTTGAATTTCGTTATATAAATCCATTAATGAATTTTCATTCATACGCATCTTGGAATCAATATATGACTAAAGAAGAATCTGAAATTTATGGCACAGCACATGCTTCTTCTTATATGGGATTAACAATAGATGTTATTCCTTTCAAAAACAGCCGTTTCTATATAAATGGTTGTATGAATGAATTACAGCTTGATACAGAACTTGTAACAGAACATGGAAGAACCGTACCTGATGGGATTGGAATTCAAACTGGATTTGAATATAACTGGGCAGATAAAATTAGAGGTTTCTATTGTACCGGTATTGAAGCAATTTATACATCTCCATACTTATATTATAAATCAGGAGCAGATTGGTCTTTATATAGAGCAAGATATAATGAATCAAGAAAATCAAATACTCCAATCTGTTCATGGATAGGCTCCCCATTTGGTCCTGACGCAGCTGGATTTCAGATTAGTGCAAGTTATAATAACCCTGGTTATTTTGAATGGAGTTTAAACTATCTTTTCCTTGCACATGGAACAAACTCATTTAATTTGTTTAACAAAAAATATACTGATGAAGAAGGAAATGTTTGGGATGCTTATTATCCATCTGTTTTGTATGAATTAGGATTATTAACTCCTGATGAAGCTGCTAAATTGGCACGAGGATGGAATTTACGAGGTATAATTCAGTATACAAATAGTTTATCTGCTGGTTTTTCTTATGTATTAAATCAGCATTTTTCTGTTAGTGGTAATTTTACATACAATAGCATATTAAATTGTGGTAATATAAAAGGCAATTTACAGCAGGGAATAGAAGCTGGAGTAAATGTCAGGTATAGTTTGTTTTAACTAAGGTTCAAATATGGGGAAATTTAAAAAACTAAAAGACAATCAAATTTTGAATTATTAAGAATCATTGCCATGCTTTTTATTATTTTAAATCATTTGTGTTAGCATGGCTTATGGTTTAATTAAGATAGAAAATAGTATCAGTATGCGCCTTTTCCTTTAATAACAACCCATACTGTTTTAATTAAAATCCATAAATCAAGCCAAACAGACCAGTTTTGAATATAATAAGTATCAAAATAAATTCGTTCTTCGTAGCTTGTTTCACTGCGTCCATTAACCTGCCATAAACCAGAAATACCAGGCAAAACCGATAATACATAATCTTTAGAAGAACCATATTTTTCAAGTTCAGGTTCAGTTACGGGTCTAGGTCCTACAAGAGACATTTCTCCTGTTAAGACATTTATAAGTTGAGGAAGTTCATCTAAACTTGTTTTTCTAAGAAATTTGCCTATTTTTGTAACGCGTGGGTCATCCTTAAATTTTCGCTCAGCTTCCCATTCCGCAGCTCTTATAGGGTCATTTTTTAAAATTTCTTCAAGCATTTCCTGAGAATTAATGACCATAGAGCGGAATTTCCAGCATTTGAATTCCTTACCATTTTTTCCAACTCGTTTATGTCCATAAAATACTGGACCACGAGAAGAACATGCAACAATTAAGCTAAGAATTAAGAAAACAGGAAGAAGGATAGGTGTAAATAAAAGAATAATAAATATATCAATAAATCTCTTAAAATAATAATAAGACTTAATTGTTAGATTATGAGTAGATGAAAAACCAATAATGTCGCCAATTTCTTTTAGCTGCTGTGTACATGTAAAGGATGATTGATTTTTTGCAATAGAAACAGTGTAACGGTAAGATGACATTATTTCTGTTAAATCACCTTTATAATCGCAAATAAATGCATTTTTGATTTTTAATGTTTTGATATAATTAATCATTTCTGTATCAGTATTCTTAAATACAGGAATACCTTTATAATTCGTACTATTATCATCACCGGCATTTATAATTGCTGCTGGTTTGTATCCAAAATGTTTGTTTGCTAAAAGACGATCCAATACATTTTTTGCAGAATCATTTGTACAATAAACTACAACAGGAACACCCCAATATTTAAATTTACCAAAAAAGTGTTTACTAACAGCTCTAAGACCTGGTAATAATGGGACTGAGAAAATGAAAGATATTATAAATGCTAATAAAATTTCAGCATCGTCACTATCTCTTACAATAGTTTTAGTAAGTTGAACATCTTTTATGTTTGAAAATCCAATTACAAGGATAATTATTAAAAAGGATATAAATGTTGAAATTGTACATTTTTTTACTTCTTCTGCATGAGGAATCATAATACCTGGGTATAAACCATTAAAAATAAAAAGAAGGACGAAAATTGGTAAAAAAACAGAATAATTGATAAAAGATTTGAAGTTGATATTATTTATAAAAAATAGATTTACAATAAAGAAACCAATTCCTATACATAAAATTAAAGAGAATATATCTACGATAAATAAAGAAAAACCGCATTTGAATGAACTTGTGGATTTGAAACGTTGCGTAAAATATTGTTTATGTTCTTCTTTTGTCATAATGTTAGTATAACATAATAATGTTTTGTTATCTATATTTAATAATTACGGTATAAATTCCATAGTTGATAGCTTATAAATGATAATAAGATTTAATTGACACTAATTATCATACTTCATAAAATTAATTTATGGGGCGAAAAGCACAATCTATAAAAAATATTACATCAGGATTTATTTCTCAAATTTTAATTGCTTTTTTATCATTGTTTACAACTAGGGTTATTAAGCAAAGTTTAGGTTTTGAATATTTAGGATTAAATGGTGTATTTACCAATATTGTAACTTTTTTGTGTTTATCTGAATTAGGACTTTCATCTGCTGTAACTTTTGCTTTATATAAACCATTGGCTGAAAAGAATGAAGAATTAATATGTTCTTTGCTTAGATTTTTTCGAAATACATATCGAATCACTTCAGCTATAATTTTCTTTATTGGAATCTCTATGATTCCAATAAAGAAAATTATTTATAAAAACTACTTTACCATCTTCATATGTAATAACTGTTTATCTTTTATTTATTATTAATTCTTCAGTATCTTATTTATTAAATTATAAAACTATACTAATAAGAGCAGATCAAAAAAATTATATTCTTACAATAATTTCAGTTATATCTACATATATAACTAAAATAACGCAATTAGTTGTATTTTATTTGACAAATAGTTATATCTCATATTTAGTAATTGAAATAATTTCCACTATCATCAGAAATCTTATATTTTCGTATAAAGCTGATAAAATATATCCTTTTATATTAAATAAAAATGTAAAAAAATTGGATGTTGATAATTTTAAATTATTAATAGAAAAAATTAAGGCATTGTTTTTCCATAAAATTGGAGGATTCGTTCTAAATGGTACTGATAATATTTTAATTTCATATTTTTTAACTGTAACTGTTGTTGGAAAATATGCGAGTTATATGTCAATTGTTAAATTAGTATTAACTCTAGCTTCTGAAATTTTTAATAATATTACACCAAGTATTGGGAATTATATAACAACAGAAGATAAAGAAAAGCAATATAATTTATTTAATAAAATTCTATTTATAAATGGTTTATTATGCATTTTTGTTTCAGTTTGTTTATGCATTCTATTACCCAATTTTATTGAACTTTGGCTGGGGTTAGATGCTACATTATCAATTTTAGTAACAAGACTTTTGGCAGTGTATACTTTTTTAAGTATATCAAGGTATCCAATTTTAATATTTAAAGATGCTGCTGGTTTATATGAGCAAGATAAATATGCGCCAATTTTTGAAGCTTTAATTAATTTAACATTATCAATAATTCTTGGAAAAATAATTGGATTACCAGGAATTATTATTGGTACAATTGCTAGTAAGCTAAGCCCTTTGTCCAGACATTTTGTCTGAAAAATAACGAATTTTATGC
>JAEDFM010000014.1 GCA_016292805.1 Treponema sp.
TATATGCTATACTTATACTATGCAGCGAAACACTTCAACTCCAGCAATTATTCTTTCTTTAAGACCGCTGGGGGAAAACAATTCAAGTGTAACAATACTCACACCAACAGAAGGTATTTCTTATGTCACTTTGTATGGTGGCCCTAAAAGTAAAATGAAATCGCTGGTCTCTCAATTTAACAGTGGAAACATATGGCTTTATGAAAATGCTGAAAAAAAACAGACTAAAATTACTGATTTTGAAGTTCTAAACTATCATCCTTCTTTTACTCAGAATCTTTTTAAGCTTTATGCAGCATCTCTGGCAGCTGAACTGGCTATAAAAACTAAATGTGCAGGCAGTAATCAGCAGTGCTTTACTCTAGTAAAAGGCCTTTTTGACGGAATGGAACTTTGTGATGAAGAACAATCCAGACTGGGATTATTACGATTTTTATGGCGCTATCTTGAACTAATGGGTATTCAGCCGGAAACTCACAGCTGTACTCATTGCGGTAAATCTTTTTTGCAGGAAATTGAATCTGAGACCATTTCTTATTATAATAGATATGAAAATAGTTTTATCTGCAATTCCTGCAATACTGAAAAAACAGCTTTTCAACTTAAAACTTCTGCACTTCAGTATTTAACTGGAATTACAGTATTAACGCCTGCCCAAAGCAGACAATTAAAAATTGATAAACTCGCATACGAACAGATTAAACAGATTATTTTTTTCTTAATTGAAAACAGCGTTGAACAGAAATTAAACTCTATAGAAACTGGGATGGGGATTCTATAATGATAAACTGGAATAAAACACCTGTTACAAGCAGCCAGATTCAGCCGCTTTGCAGTAAATATAACATAGATCAGATTCTTGCCTCTATTTTTGTAAGAAGAGGCGTTACAGACGGTAAAGATATTCTTTACTACCTGGAAGAAGATCTTAGATTTCAAAATGAACCTTTCATGCTTCCAAATATGGATGATGCTGTGGAACGAATTGTTCAGGCAATGGAAGAAGGCGAAAAAATACTGATTTTTGGTGATTCCGATGTTGATGGAGTTACTAGTACAGCAATTCTTTATCACTATCTAAAAAAAGCAGGAGCTCAGGTTCAATGGCGTCTTCCAATGGATGATGATGCCTATGGTCTTTCCATTGCAGCCGTTGATGATTTTGCCAGTCAGGAAGGAACTTTAATCATTACTGTAGACTGTGGTATTTCAAATAATGTGGAAGTTGCCCATGCAAATGATTTAGGCATTGATGTTATTGTTACAGATCATCACAATCCACCAGAAAATCTTCCTGAAGCAATTGTTGTTATAGATCCAAAACTTCCAGAATCTATTTATCCATTTAAAGATATTTCAGGTGCAGCAGTTGCTTACAAACTTGTTTCTGCACTCCGTTATGCAACAACAGACTTTTATAATTCTGAACTTTGTATTCTGGAGCTTACAGAAAACCAGACCCATAATTGTGTTGAAGTTGACTGTGTAAAAATAAAGAATAATGTTCGTGTAAAAACTTTGCATGAAGTAATTCGCCCTGGTATCACTTCAATTTACGATCTTAAACTTCCCTACTTTTTACAGGGACAATTAATTTATACCTGGGATGTAACATATACCCGAAATCTATTAAAAAATCTTTTTGGCTCTGGAATTGAATTTAATTTAAATGATTTGCGTCAGATGATTTCAACAGCAATTCCAGCATTAAAATCAAAATCAGCTAAAGAGCTTACAAATCTTTCTTTGATTGCAAAATATATTGAAGATGAAAAATCTGTAATAAACAGTCTGTATAATCTTTATGTAAGCTTCTGTAAAAAAACAATCAATTCAAAAAATCCTGATTTTGTTGCAGATGAAAAATACGATTTACAGCTTGTAGGTCTTGCAGCACTGGCAGATATTATGCCAATGAAAAATGAAAATAGAATTTTTGTTAAAAATGCAATTCTTTCCATAAAAAAAGACAAACCTTGCAAAGGTCTGGCTGAATTGTTTGCAAAGCTTAAAATCAACTGCGATATTATAACTTCAACAGATTTATCCTGGGCAGTAATTCCAGCTTTAAATGCAGCCGGTCGTCTTGGACAGCCAGATGTTGCACTAAAGCTTTTAATAAGTGAGTCAGGCGAAGAACGACAGATGCTGGCAGACAGAATCGTAGAATTAAATGAAGAAAGAAAAAATCTGGTGCAGACTACGGTGTTCCAGGTGCATGACAAAGCTCAACAAAGCGTGGCCGAACATCAGAATAAATTATGTGTAGTTGTTGATGAAAATATACATCAGGGTTTAACTGGTCTTTTTGCAGCAAAACTTATGTCCGATTTTGGTGTTCCTGCAATTGCAGTTACCTTCAATAAGGATATTTGTATTGGCTCTATCCGCAGTAACAGAAGCTTTATTGCTACCGATTATCTTGATACATTTGGAGATTTTTTCATTAATCATGGTGGACACAACGCTGCTGCCGGCTTTAGTTTTGAACGCCATAAGCTGGAGGAATTCCTTGGAAAGATTCAGTTGTCTTTACCTAGAATAAATCTTACAGAAGAAAACAGCACTGTAAATATTGATGCTGAACTTCCAGTATCATTCTTAACACCTGAAATCTTCAATCTTCTTGATATCTTTGAACCTTATGGTAACGACAACGAAGAACTAGTATTTTTCTCAAAGCAGATAAAAGTAATAGATGCAATGAAGGTTGGTAAAAAAGATCCTATGCATCTTAAGCTTACTTTCGAATGTGGAAAATTTAAATTTCCAGGTATGTATTGGGGTCAAGGTAACCGCTTAAATTCCGATATTAAAATTGGAAACTCATACGATATTCTATTCACAATGAATAAAAATTATTTTAATGGAGTATCTACAAACCAATTGATTATTAAGGAACTTTATTAATGAAAATAATTAACAGATTTTTTGCAGCTTTACTTTTTGTTATTTCTTCACCAGTTTTATGGGCAACAAATGCTAAATATGAAAGTGAACTTTACACATTAAATGTTACTTATAATGAAAAAATCATTCCTGGTGATGCTGTTTTTGCCAGAATGAAAATAACTACTCCAAAGAAAAAAGGTAAACTTGAAACAGATAAAAAAGCATCTTTAATTTTAATTCAGGACAAAAAGGCAATTGAAACATCACCTTTCTATCAGATTGATTTCAATAAAAAAACAAACACTTTAGAAATGCTTGGTTCAGTTCCTGTTTCCCCTTGGATTTCCGGTGGAACATTCAGTTTGAAAGTTATTTTTTCTTCATCAGAAGAAGAAAGCTTTGAATTTCTATTACCTGTAGTTTTCGAAAACAGGGAATTTAATAAAGAAACAATTGAACTTGATGCAAAAAACTCAGCAATTAAAAATGATACAAGTCCTGAAAGAGTTGCTCAAATTGAAAAATTAAATAACATTCTTTTTACAACAATGCCATCTGATGTTTACGCATTAAAACCATTTGAAGCTCCAAATCCTTCTACAAGATATACAGCTTATTTTGGTGACAGAAGAGTATACGTATATTCCAATGGAAAATCCTCTACAAGTCTTCACTATGGAAATGATTATGGAATTCCTACAGGCAGCGATGTAAAATCCTGTGCAGATGGAAAAGTTGTGATGGCAGAAAACAGAATTTCTACAGGCTGGAGCGTTGTGGTTGAACATCTTCCAGGTTTATACAGTCTTTATTATCATATGAGTGAACTTATTGTAAAGGAAGGTCAGATGGTAAAAGCTGGAGATTTGCTTGGAAAATCTGGAGCAACAGGTCTTGCTACTGGCCCTCACCTTCATTGGGAAATGCGCTTGAACGGAAGTGCTGTCCGCCCAGAATTCTTCCTTAGAGATTTTACATTTTCTGAAGAGTAAGTTTTCCAGAATTATTGCAGCTGATTGTATAAAAACAGTCAGCTTCGCAATTTGAAAGATCTAATATATAAGTGTTTACAAATCCAAAAGTTGGAACATAATAATTTTTGTTT
Source organism: Treponema sp. (assembly GCA_016292805.1). GTDB lineage: Bacteria > Spirochaetota > Spirochaetia > Treponematales > Treponemataceae > Treponema_D. The sequence continues at coordinate 3,998 of JAEDFM010000014.1, forward strand.
GTAAATCGGGAAATGATATATAAATCTTCCCGATTTTTTTTTGTTGAATTATTACCCAACAAAATGCACTCTCTATTATCTTCGTAATATTTTTCCAGTTGTGTTCCCTGTTTTCTTTTTTTATCACCTTCAATGATTCTATCTTTTGCAAAAATACGGGAAGGAAAAATAAAATATTTTCCATCTAATTTTGCCTGATTAAACTCAACAGCAAGATAATTTCCACTCCAGGATCTTTCTATTTCTGTAATAGAATTTCCTTTTGTATCAATTATTGAAAACCTTGCACTAACTGTATTTCCTTCTTCCGAAGTTGATGAACCATAGATAGTAAAATGTAGAAATTCCTGATTTTGAATTTCGTAAGAATTGTTAGCGGATATATAAATTTTTATGTAAATGATTCCGGCATACAAAATATAGAATGCGCATAGCAGCTGGAATAATCTTATTATTGATCTTTTCATTTAACCTTTTAAAAGCTCCAGAAATTGTTCTTCTGTAATAACTGGAATTCCAAGTTTTGCTGCCTTAACATTTTTTGAGGAACCTGAAGTAGTATCATTTGTAACAAGATAACTTAAATCTTTTGTTACAGAAGACTTAATACTTCCACCATTCTTTTTAACCAGCTGTTCAGCATCTGCTCGTTTCATTGTTACAAGTTCACCTGTAAAGCAGAATGATTTCCCTGCTAAAATTCCACCACCTTCAACTTCCAGTTCAACTGTTCCGCTTTCAACTAAATGTCGTAACTCGGCTGCATTTTCTGCCAAACCTTCCACAATAGTTTTTGCCATAGTTTCAGCAAATCCATATACAGAAGCAATCTGATCTTCTTTAGCAGTAAGCATTTTTTCCAGATCATTAAAACCTGCATCAACTAATTTTTGTGCTGTAGTTTCGCCAAAATCTTCAATATCAAAACCTGCCAGCAATACAGCCAGCTTCATCTTTCTATGTGACTGAATACTTTTATAAACTTTTTCAGCACCTAAGGACTGTTTTGCAGCTTCCATACTTTCTTCATTTAAGAAATAAGGAACTAAATCTTCTACCTGCAGACTGTATATATCAGAAATAGATTTCAATCTTTTATCATTAAATAATGAGGTAATTAAAGTTTCTCCTAAATCACGAATATCTATCACCTGCTGATATTTTAAAAGCTGATGCAAAACCCGTTTATCGCAATTACGATTTGGACAATAAAGTCTACTGCCTTCATCAACAAGCTTAGTACCGCAAACTTCACAGGTACAAGGATATACAACAGGAGTTGTTACAAGACCTTTTTCTTCAACAACACTTTCAATTTTAGGAATGATTTCACCACGCTTAACAACTACAACATGGCTGCCAATTTCAATTCCCAGTTTTCTCATGGTATCAGGGTTTGCAAGACTTGCTCTTTGAACTTTAGTTCCGTTTAATTCAACTTCATCAAAAATGGCAACAGGTGTGTAAGTTCCACCGCTGATACTCCATTCAACTTCCTTTACTGTGGTAACAGCTTCTTCCAGGCTGAATTTAAAAGCAATCTGATGATCTGGTCTGGCACGACTTGCATCTTCCAGGTTTATTACCCGCTCTTTAATTACAAGACCATCAATATCGTATTCAATTGATTTTCTTTCTTCCATTACCTTAGCGCGGTAAGCAATTACCCTGTCAGGATTCAAACATATTACAAGCTTAACAGTATTAAAGCCACAGTCCATAAGCCAGCGGATTTTTTCTTCTTCATTATTAAAATAAGAAACACCATTGGTAGAAAGTGCATCATAAACAATAAGTTTCAAATATTCACTGCCCTTTCCATCCTTACGTTTCATCAATCCGTTAGCGGCATTACGGCAGTTTGCTTTATCAGGAAAATATGTTTTGTGAACTTGGTGAGTCATTATAACTTCGCCACGAATTCCACCAGTAAAAGGAACCAGCTGTCCGTCTTTGTAAATAACAGCATTAACACCACCCATTTTTCTGGCATTCGCAGTAATATCGTCGCCAATAGAACCGTCACCTCTGGTTACAGCACGAACCAGATATCCGTTTTCATACTGTAATTCAAGAGAAGCACCATCAAGCTTATATTCTACAAGATAATGCTCATATTTATGCTTTTCTGCCCAGGCTAAAAACTGTTCAGGATTTGCTGCCTTTTCCTGGCTTCCCATGGGCATAACATGCTTCACTTTGGCAAAGTTACCAGAATCTGCACCAACTTTATGAAGAATTGGATTATCTGGATCTAATTCTTTAAGTTCATCCCAAAGTTTATCAAATTCGGAGTCTTCAATTTCCCCTTCACCATCATAATATGATTTCTGATAGCGGGTAATTAATTTTTCTAATTCTTCTATACGAGGTGTTTTCATAAAGCTATACTATTCTTCTTTTTCAAAAAAGATTTCAGTGATTTTTCTATCTGCTTCAAGACCTTTGCGTTCAAATTTTGTCTGCATTCGCCAAGGCTGAGGTTCAGCATATCCTTCATATTTATTTTTAAGATGTTTTGTCAATCTTAATTCTTCCAGACCAAATTCAGCATATTCTTCAATATCAGTAACAAAATAAAGATAACCTCCAGCACAAAGTTTTTGTGCCATAAGATCTGTTCTAGGTCGCTGAATGATTCTTCTTTTGTGATGTCTTTTCTTGTGCCATGGATCTGGGAAGAAAATATGGAAACCATTTATAGAATTATTCGGAATCATATTGGCAAGTACTTCCAGTGCATCATGTTCTACAATTAAAAGATTTTTAAGATCATTTTTTTTGATTTCATGTAACAGCTTTCCAACGCCTGGTCTGTGAACCTCAATACCAAGATAATTTACATCTGGATTTGCCTTAGCAATCTGCCAGGTTGCATCTCCCATACCAAAACCAATTTCAATAATTACAGGATTAGAGTTTCCAAAAATATCCATAAGATTAATAATGTGATTTTCATATGGGATACAATATCTTGGAGCCAATTCTTCATAGGCTTTTTCCTGTGCAGCAGTCATACGTCCTATTCTAAGAACATATGTTTTAATTTCTCTACGAATTACATCTGCTTTGCTTTCCGCCGAAGGTACAGTTTCATTTTCTTGATTTTCGTTCATCTATTATTCCTTATTATTTCCGTTACTAAGTTTTTCTGGGACCATCATACAAGCTATGGAATTATCATTGGCAAACCATATAACTCTTCTAGTATCCGCAGTTTTATATTTATTCAATAAACTATCTGCATTTTTAAATTCAGGTTTATATTCACCCAAATATAAAAGCACATGATTTTCATCATAAACAGCAAGCTTCTGAGCAAATCCACCTTTATTAATTATGTTCTGTGCTTCGGAAGAATCAGCTTTATAAAAACGATTGTCATATTTCAATTTACAGGTATAAAGCAATTCATGTTCATCTACTTCCTTGTAATACAGGTCATACAGCCCTTCTAAAAATTTTTCACCAGCTGGCATTACAAAATTGGTATATCCTGCAAAGTTTCTATTATTTAACTGAAATTTAACTGGCTCAACAGCATCCCATTGATAATCATTTTCTTTACAGATTAATCTAATTTCTTTACAGCGGCGAACATTATTAGAAACTTCGGAAAAAGCCGCTATATGTGCTGAAGGATTGCTCTTTTCATTCTGATAATCAAAAATAACTGTAATCTGTGAATTTTTTAATTCAGTTATAGAACTGGAACATGCTGTAAAAAGCACTAAAAGTGAAAATAATAAAAATGTTTTTTGTATGCTGGGTCCCATAATTAGAATTTAAAGTTTAAATTAATGACTGTTAAATCACTAGCTGTAAACTGATTTACAATAGATTCAAATTTTACATTAACCTTTTTACATGCATCATCAAGATAAGACAAATAGTACAAACCAAGGTCAGTACCTTCCTGTCCTTCAGGTAATTCACGATAGAAGTCTATCAGGGATTTTTTATTATTATTGGCAGCTTTTGCTGTTTCAATATTTTCTTTTACTTCCTGGAACTCATCATCTTTGTTATACAAAGTAATAGATAAAGTACCCTGTTTACCAATAGATTTAGAACCACCACCTAACTTCCATGAAAGGAATACAAGTTCGTGTTTTCGCTGTAATTCCTTAACAATTTTTGCACGAATTTCAGCATCAAAAATAAGACCATCAATATCATCTACACCATGATACATATTGCGGGCTTCTTTACGAATATTTGTATTTTCGTTATTAAGGGCAAGCTCCATAACCATTACGGAAATATATTCTGCAACTTTAGATTTTTCCATATAAGAACTAAGAAGATTACGAATTGCAATAAACATTTCGTTAACACCTTCGTTTTTATGGAACAATGTAATGATATACCAGTTCATAAGTCCAAGACGATTCAAAAACTTTTCTGACATTAAAAGATAAATGTTTTTTTCTTCGCTGGAATAATCTTTATTACTCATAATAGATTTCCAGATAGGATCAAGAATCATTCGTCTTGTAGACTGGATAATATTTTCTTTATTCTGCAAAATACTTCTTAGTTGTCGTTCACTCATCTGAGTTCTTTCATCAATAAGATGTGAAGGATTAGAACGGTTATGTTTGCGCACACATTCACACTGAATTAATGCAGCGTAAACATCACGGTCGAACTGTTTATAAAGAAGTGAATATACAATTACTTTTGAAAGATCCATTACTTCCTGGCGGGAAGAAACGAATTCAGACATGGAAATTTCAATTTTAGAGATATAATCCAGAAGAATCATACTCTGAACTGATTGAGGTGAAAATTTATTTAAAGAAACGCCATACTCTTCAACATTATCAGCAAGACGGAAACGCAAAAGTTTCTTATTATGACTGATAAAATTTGATGCGCCGTCTTCTGTGAGTACGACCTTTAATGGCAATTCAAGTATAAATTTTTTATCAGCTGAGCCCATAATTCCTCTTAAAATACTTTTATAATTAATAATAATTATATAAGAAAGGACTTGAATTGTAAACATTAAATTAATAAACTGAATTTGTGAATTCAGTAAAGAGATTTCTTTCATTAATATTCTATCTTATTTCCTCTCTTTTTATACTAAATGCACAAATATCTGGTTATAATCTATCAACTCAAGTTTATCAAGAATTCAAGGATTCAAAAGCACGAATACGAACTCAAAATCTTGTAAATTCCAGCGAAAATCAATTTCCATTTAACGTTCTTGTAAGTTTCCAATCAAACATTAGAACTACATCCTTTTCTTCTAAACATTTACTTTTTGTAATAGATCAGGAACAGGCTTTAAAACATTCTGACACTATTAAAACCATTATTTCTTCCCTAGAACAGAAGAACTTTGATTTTTCTACAACCATTCTTTTTACCTATGATGACACGCCATCTGTAATAAAAAAAGATATGATTTTAGGTACTGAAGTATACCTGAATAATGCAAATGTAAATGAAAACACTACCGCTGTTATTTTAAACTTTGATACAAAAAAAAATGAAATTATAACCAGCTCAAATGGTGTTTCATCACCTTCGTTTCTTGTAAAGAGTGCTCTAAATCTTTTTGCGAAGAACAATCTGGAAACTTCTTTTCCAACTTATTATGTAAGTCAGCAGAATAAATTTAAGTTTTTTCAGGATCAAAACCTGGATTTCTTTTTTAAGCAGGAAATCCCTGCCATCAAATTAAACTTTGCAATTGATACTCCACAAGAAAATATTACTCGATTTTGTGATGAATTTATTACTACTTACAGTGAAAACAAAGATTATTTGTGGGACCAGCATTTTATTATTGTTAAGTTATTTAAATCCTATAAAAGAATGACAGAACGAAATATTGTCCATCTGATTATTCTTTTGTTCTTTATGTGTATTATGTTCATTTTCCTGTTAGGATTTGTAAATGCAAATATTAAAAATAAAACCTGGAAAAGAATTCGTAAAATCTGGTTTTCTGCACCAATAATTTTTATTCTTATATTGCTTGGCTTCTTTACAGGTAAAGGTGAATATTTAATTTTTGCCAGTCGTCTTACATATACCGGTAAAATCGTATTCTTATTTATTACTCAATGTTTATGGAGTCTTTTATACTGTTCTATTTATTTTGTAATTCAAATTAAAAAAAGAAGGAATTTATTAAGCGCAAAAGCTATAGATTTTTTAATTGTATTTTCTTCCAGTTTGAACCTTTATATCTTTTCTATTATAGATATCTCTCTATTTCCTGTTTTTCTAATTACATTGTTTTTTGCAATTCTGTTGTTAATATTAAGTAAAAAATATCTTCACATAATTCTGTTTGTATTAATGATTGTTTCGTATATTCCATATATTCATACAATTTTTAATTCCGCAGATATGTATTTGTTCCAGAAAACCTTTACAGAAAACAATTTTTACTTTATTGCAGAAAGTCTTTTACTTACACCAGTAATTCTAACCTACTTCCGAATTCTTATTTCATTCCAGAAAAAGCTTAAAACTTATAAAAAACTTATTATAGCCACTTCCATTGGATATGGTTGCCTTATGCTTTTATTTGGTATTGCAGGCTTTTTTACAACCACAGCATATAAATTTCAATACATTGATTCTAAGACAATAACTCCAATTGAATCAGGAAAACCTGTAACAAAAATTCAGTGGAATGATAAAAAAATTTTTACAGATAATGTTCGTACTCTTAAAATTGTAATTCCAGAAAATACAATTCAATGTGATGTAGAAGTAAGTACTGATAATGTTAGTCCAGTTTTATATTCAGACTGTGATTACATTATGCGCACTCCAACAATTGCGGCATTTTTAATTCCATCAAAACCAGAAACTCAATTAATGTTCACATACGGTTTTTCTAAGCCTCAAAGTACAATAACTGTAAATACAATTTATTTTGACGAATTAAAAGATTGTTACATTTCAAATACAATTCAAATAAATACAGGTCGTGGCAATGAATAAAGAAATACAGCATTGGTACGCCCATATTGATTTGGATGCTTTTTTTGCTTCAGTAGAACAGCTGGATCATCCAGAATTGAAAGGTAAACCTGTTATTGTGGGAGGCTTACCAGAAGAACGCCGTGGCGTAGTTTCAACAGCCTCTTACGAAGCCCGCAAATTTGGTGTCCACTCAGCTATGCCAACTTATCAGGCATACAAGCTATGTCCCCAGGGTATTTTTGTTCACGGAAATTATAAACGATATTCTGAATTATCATATAAAATCATGACAATCTTTAAAGACTACTCTCCAGAAGTAAATCAAATGTCTATTGATGAAGCCTTTATAGATTTAACTGGTACAGAAAAGCTTTTTGGCCCACCAGAACAAACCTGCATGAATATTAAAGAACGGGTAAAAAAAGAAACAGGTTTAACAGTTAGTATTGGACTGGCACCAACTAAATATATTGCAAAAATCTGTTCAGGCTACAAAAAACCAGACGGTTTTTATAAGGTTGAACCAGGTACAGAAACAGACTTTATGCTTTCTTTACCACTTGAAAAAGTTTGGGGTGTAGGCGAAAAAACATTACAGAAGCTTCATCAAAAAGGAATTTTTACAACAAGAGACATATACGAAAAAGATATACAGACCTTGTCATTTTTATTTGGTAAAAATACTGCAGATTTTCTTTATGATGTAATCCGTGGTGGAAAAAATGAAATGTTCAGAAAGGAAACTAAATCCCATTCCATAAGTTCTGAAAGAACATTTCCTTTTGACTTAACAGACCAATACACTCAGGAAACAGAAATTCTGGAACTTGCACAGGATGTAATGTTCCGTCTCTTAAAAGAAAAATGTTATTCCAGAACTATCTTTTTAAAATTGCGTTATGATGATTTTACAACAGTTTCCATTCAAAAAACCTTTGACCAGAATATAAAAACTTTGGATTCATTTTTTGAACAGCTTATTCCTTTGTTTGAACAGAAAAGAGAAAAAGACCGTGGCATTAGGTTGATTGGGGTTGGTTTTGAAAATGTTGAAACTATAGAACGGCCGGAACAGCAGTCTTTATTTGATGATAACGAAAAGAAGAAACAGATTGTTGAAAATGCAATATTGAAATTAAACCAAAAGCATCCCGAAATAAAAGTACAAAAAGCTCGAACTCTTAAAACAACAATTCTGTGTCTTTTTTTCAGTTTTTTATTTTTTAAAGCTCCATCATTATACGCAGACAATGTAACACATAATACCGGTGCATCAACAATTCTTTCAGATACACTTTCTTCTCCACAAAAGGATGATTTAAGTGCATCTCTATTTAATACAGATCCAGCAGATTCAGAAAATTTTGAATACAACATTTCCGGTTTCTGGAATATGGAGTTTGAAGCAAGTCTGCTTTCTACCTTTGGAAACAACACCCCTTTTGGTTTTTCTTTACGAAATCCAGTTTTCAAACAGGAAGTTGAACTTTCAGCTTTAGTTCTATTAAATAAACACTGGTATTTTGATACCAGCTTTGCAGATGGTTTTGAAAAAAATACTTTTACAATTGGCTATAAAGATGGTGGTTATTTAAATACTGTCCAGCTTTCCAACCGAAATATTGGCTTTACAAATGATTACTCATCTTCATATTTTGGCTTTGGACTTAAAGGCGGAAAAAATCAGGCACCAGGTCTTGCTCTGCAATTTCTTGATATAAAAAACAACAAATGGAAAGGCGATCTTATGATTCGCTACGATATGACTAATTCCAAAGAAGCTGTTTTTTATGGAATGAACAGTGTTACAGACCAATTGATTAATATTAAAGATTATCTTTATGGCAAAAAATATATATTGCCAGAAAACACCTCCTCTTCTTTAGGAAAAATTAAGGATATCTATGTAGAAAATCCAAACGGTGAATATACAGACAAATATAAAAAGCGATATAAAAAGCTTTCTCAAACCCAGTATTCCATTTATGAAAATCTTTGTGAAATAAATTTTTCAAACGATGCTGGAACATTGAAGCAGTCTGGAAAAATTCCAGGCATTCTTATTACCTTCACTTCCGATTCAGAAGTTTCATCTATTATTTCTGCTACTGGCTCCTATAACAATCCATCATCCTTTGCAGGAAAAATTCAGGAATACTTTAATTCAAAAAACTCCAGAAATATTGATTTATCAAAGTTTTCTTATAATTTAGAAAACAATATAGAGAACAGTAAAGCTCTGGTTCTGCAAAACTCCACTGGCTTTTCTCCATATCTTTGTGCATCTATTTATGACTGTGGAATTATTACAACTGCAGATGTATCCGTAATTAATCAATCAACAGAATTGAATTCTAATTATCTTTCAGCAGTAGAAATTCAGGAAAATGATTCATTATTAGATGATTTTTTTTACGAACAGCACTTTTATGCCCAGCTGCTTTCCCTTGAATCACAGAACAGTTCATTACAAAATCCCCAAAACCGATATCCGGCAGCCCCATGGAACCCTCAGGTTTATCTTGGACTTCAAAGCGATTTAGATGAAATTATTCGGGTAAGAAATTATTCTCCAGTTTCTTCATTGCAGATTGGGACCAAGGCTGTAGAAGGTTCTGTATATGTTTACAAAAATGGAGTTATAGATACTGGTGCAAAATATAATCCTGATACAGGAAGTATAGAATTATCTACACCGTTTACAGAAACTGACAAAATTGTTATTCAGTACCAGGAGGATTCTGAAGACAACTCTGGAGGCACCCTTGCAGCAGGTCTTGGCTTTATATACAACTTCACTCCCCATTTTTATTTTGACTCCAGTATTACTACAAGACTTCCACTTTCTGTAAATGAAAAGTTCGCTACTGTTAATACAAATTTATATAGTTTTACAGCATTAACTAACGGTATCTATTACAAAAACAATAATTTTCAGATTTCCGATAAACTGGCAGTTTCAGTTCAAAATACAAATCAGACTGGAAATCTTCTGGTTAATTCTAATGAAAATTATATAAATCAAACCTATTATCTTTCAGCAACTGCAGGATATTCAACAAAAACAGAACCTTACATTAATGAATTTTTAACTGAAAGTAAAAATGGTACAGTACTTCACAAATCAGGTATACAGGATTCCTATATTTCTGGTTATGCAATTCCCTTGGAATGGAATTTTTCTGGATTACCATCAGATTCCTATACATGGGCCAGCACAGACATAAAACTGGAAGCAGGTTCTTTACTATCTAATTCTTCATATCTAGAATTTGCCATAAAACCTCAGTTTGAAAAATCTTCGAATACAGACCAGTTTGAATTATTTTTACAGCTTGGCGTTAAAGCAGATTCAGCTTTTTACGGCGAAAACTCTTGGGAAATCAGAACCTGGAATATTTCATCAGAAAACTCAAAAACATCAGAAGCACTTGATTTAAGCTCTTCAAAATGGCAGACAGTCAGAATTTCTTTAGATGATCAGGATAGAGCATTACTTACATCTAACTATGATGCCCGATTTGTTTTGATTCGTAAAAACGGTTCAGAAAATAACAAGGGAAGAATTTTAATAGGACCATACCAACCTTATGTTCAAAGTATTTTTACTAAGGCAAACCAGAATATTACAGTTCAAAGCTTTTCAGATTTAACACAAGCTTCACCTTCTTCATCAAAGTTTAATTTAAAAAAGAATTATTCTTCAAAATTAAGCTGGCAAATTGATAAAGAAGATAAAGAACTTATAACGGCAGATTCCTCAATTACAACTGTTACAAATTTTGAAGCTGCAGATTTTTCAAATTATAAAACTATAAATCTGGATTTTGCAGTTCAGGCACTTACAAAAGATACAACAGATTTTTCTGATTCAAATCCAGCATTAACATTTATTCTTGATCGGGAAAGCTCAAGTTCTGATGCTGAAGGTATAATTGCTTTGAAACTTATAATAAATGATATTTATCCTTACATTTCTGAAACATTAAAATATCATACACTTACAGTAAATATTACAGAAAATGAAGTATTAATTGATGGTGTTAAACTTGAAAAAAATACCTATACACTTTATGTAAATAAAAATGTTATACCTTCCAGACAAAAGCTTGTATTCAATACAGCATCAAACAATTTGTTGTATACAAAAGGTAATTTTTACATAAACAATCTTTATTATTCAGAAACCTCTGCCTACGCCTCTTTACAGAATAACTTTAATATTAGTTACAAAAAGTCAGATGCAGTACTGAAAATTAAAAATTATGAAGCTGTAAAAGATATTTCTTTAACTGTTGATTCCAAACAAAGCTACAACAGTATGGCTGAAACAAGCATTACTTCATCTGCGGCCGGTGGAATAACTTTTTTTGATGTTTCTGTGCAGGCTGATGTGAACACTAAATATAATTCAAATGGGGGGGACTTTTTTATTGCGGGTGCAGGACACAATATCAGCACAGCTGTTCCTCTTTTTAGATTCCTAACCTTGGGTGACAATTACCGTTTTGACCAGGAAAACAAAGCCTTATCTAAAGCTTCACATGCTGAAATTAATTTTCCAAAACCAGGAATTAAAGTTTCTGCAAAAGCTGACGCTTCTGATTCATTAAATCTAAAATCACAGAATCTTTTACTTGCACAAAATTTTAGCAAAAGCATAAAAGAAACAACTATTAATTTTAATACCTCTGTACAGGCTACTCAAAAAATTAATACAGGTCATAATCCTTCAAAATCCTTTAACACTCATAATTATTTTGAAGGCTATAAAGATATTTCTTCCCTTCAATTTTCTTATGGCGAAGAAACAGCAGACTCAAGAACAACATTATATAAACTTTCCACAGGATTAAATTTTACCCAGATTAATCTTGCACCTGCCCTGGAATACAGCGCAGGAACTATTTTTACTAACTCTACAGAAAAAAAGAACTTATATAATCAGAATCTTCTATTCAAAGTGCCATTCAAAATTAAAAAATATTCAATTTCACTTAATTACAATAAAAAAGCCAGCGATTCTGTTCTTGCCACAAATCTTAATAATTATCTGGATGATTCACAGGCTTTATTTAAAAATTTGGGAGACAATAATTACTTCTTTAAAGCAATTCCTTTTGTTGAACTATTCAGTACAAAATTACCATCAACCCTTTATTCTCATAATTCAAAAACCATTTATTCAACATACAGTTCAAAATATGAGCTTGAATGGAAACGCCCATTATTGAACTCTATACAGGATATGTATATACCTGGTTCTATTGTGTTTGCCTTGGAAAGAGACACAAAAGCTTCAGATTCATTAAGTGATATTTACCAGATTAAATTAAATATAAATTCTTCTGCAGTAAATAACTTTGGAACAAAGGCTAAAAAAACATTGGCAGATTGGTTCGAATCTGATGAATATTTATCTAGCTTTACAGGAGCTGTAAAAATTCCTGCTAAGGAGTTTAACAAACTTATTTACAGCATTTCCTGGTATAACCAATTCCTGATTTATATAAGCGAAAATGCTTCTATCAATTCTGCATTAGATTTACAAATAGAAACAAATGATAACTGGAATACAAAAGCAACAGCCATTTATTCAAGACCTGGAAAAACTTCATTCCTTGTAGATTTGGCAAAATTTCTTATTCCTTCTACACAGGCCATAACCTTTGGAATAATTCAAAAAGATACGGCAAATATTCAAATAGGTAAAAATACAAATCAATATTTCCAGCAGTATGATTATCTTCATACAACAAGTCTTAGTTTTCTTAAGAATTACTCTGTTAATTGTGGTTTAGGTGGAACTTTCACCTGGCATCAGGTTCAAGCAAGTTCATTTGCTTTAACACTGAGCCTTGGTGGAAAAATGCAGTTTTAATTACTGTAAAGGTGCAAAATAACCGCTTTCATCACGGCCACTTCTATTTAAAAGATAAACTTCAGATTCAACTGGCAGATAATTCTGTCCAAAATTTGTAGTTAAAGTTGAAGTATAAGAGAATTGATAGATTCCCTGTGGGATTGCAATAATATCATTAATAATATTTGAAAGCCCTGCAGGACGATATACATAATAACTGTCTCCACAAGTATTGTTCAAAATATAATCAATTTCATTACCTAAAGCTGATTGCTGCAACTGAACAATTGAAAGTCCAATTGAATTGTTATTCATAAATGCAGTTAATTCAGCAAGATTATAGTTTGTAAAATTAATTGAATTTTCATTGCAGTCAGAAATTAAAATAACTGAACGTTTTTTGTTTCCCTTAATCAAATCATTAGAAGCAAGTCTTAATGCAAGATCCATATTTACAGTTTGAGAATATGGAGTTTTAAGAGCATCAACACTAAAATTATTCAAAAGCGAAGGTTTACCCTGATATTCTGTTACAGGAATTTCCCCTGCACTTACAATTCTAACAATATATGAATCATCCATTGAAGCTGCAATTTCGTGAATGGCAGTTTCTACTTCAGAAGCATACCGTTTTGTGGTATTGGAACGGTCGATAATAAATGTAATATCAGCTTCTGTGTTATTTGAAGCTGCACCAAGCATTTTAAAATTGTTTACAGGTCTTTTATTTTCTGTAAAGAAAAAGTTAGTTTCCTGAAGTCCAACTACAGGCTGACGATGTCTGTTTTCTACTTTAAGTTCTACAACCACATGAGGGAATTTTGAAGCATCTATGGTTTCAATCTGTACAAAGAAACCACCTACAAGTTCCTGAACTTTAGACATAATGTAAACTTCGTTTTCAGAAAAATCAGCAACAAGAACATTGCCATTTACATCTGGGACAGCAGCAGTTACACGACTTGGTACATTTCCAGTTCTTACATATTCAAATAAGGCACCTGTATTACAGTCTACAGAACAGATTTTATTCTGATCACATACCATTAAAGAACCATTCCATACTTTAATACTTTCAGGCTTTTTAAAGGTTTCCTTTTCTACTAATTCACGAACATAGTTACCGGCACGGTCAAATTCATAAATTGCACCAGTCTGGTCATCAGCAACATAAACGCTTTCACCAATAACTGAAATTCCAGTTGGTCCTTTTAAGCCTTTAAAACCAGGCTGTTTTCCACCAAAGAAATATAAAGCTGTTCCATCTTTATCAAATACATCAACACGACGGTTACCATAATCAGTAACATAGATTCTTTCCAGTTCATCTTCTGCCAAATAAACAGGACCAACCATCTGTCCTAAATTACGACCTTTTTCACCAATATAGCGTTCAAAATGACCTTTAGAATTAAGGAGTGCAAGACGATCACCTGCAGATTCACATAAAAGAAGTTTTCCATCAGCCAGACGAATAATATCGCTTGGACGGTCAAAACCATTTATTGGACCTGTAATTCTGTCTAATACCTTTCCATTCTGATTTAATAAAAGCAGTTCATTTGAATCATAGGCAACAAGCCACATTGTTCCGTCATAATTTGGAAGAACAGAAACAGGACCGCTGAAAATCATATTTCCATTAAAGTTACCGTCAAAAGAACCTGCTTCTGTAAGGCGCATTAATTTATCTGTAGAATCACCTGTAACACGGCGTTCCCGTACAACTTCAACTTTATTTTCAAGAAGTAATCCACCAAAACCGTTGTTAAGAGCTGACTGCCAGTAACTTAATGCGGAACCTTCCATTCCAGACTTATAATATGCCTTTCCAAGCCACTCTAGAATAAGACTGTCATTAGGCATAAAAGACAATGCCTTTTCAAACTGCATTACAGCTTCATTATATGAACCTTTATAATATGCCTGAACACCCCGTCTGAATTCCTGGGAAGCAAATCCCTGATCGCTGGTTCTTATTCCATCAACAGGTACCTTTAATCCAGCATCTGAAGTTATGTTTTGTGAAGCTGCAGAAAAAACAACAAGAGAAAGAACTAAAAATAATGCAGATATTTTTTTCATTATTTATTGCCTTCCTTTTTTACAATCATAATATGTCTAGCAATTTCCCGATTATCTTTATCAAGTTTTTCAGCTTCCTCAAGATAATGAATTGCATCATCCATAAGACCAAGCTTATAGTAAACCCATCCTAAAGAATCATAACAGGCAGCAGAATTAGGAGAAACTTTTACAGCTCTTTTACATAAAGAAAGAGCTCTTGTTAAATCTTTATCTTCACAGGCAAGAACATAGCCTAGTCCGTTTAATGAAGTTATGTTTTCAGGATTTGATTCCAAAGATTTTTCGTAATATTCAATACATTTCTGGGTATCTTTCTGCTCCCAGGCAACAAAAGCAATTGCAGCATAAACAGAAGCAGTCATATAACCAGTTTCAAGTAATTTATTTAATTCAAAATCTGCCAGTCGCTTGCGGCCAGAAATAGCATAAATTACGGCTAGTAAAAAGCGACACTGTAAAATTCTTTCAAGCTGAGTACCAGAAGTAACTACCTGTTCCAGAAATAAAAGAGAATCATCGTATTTTTCAAGCTTTGCGTAACAGAGACCTAAGTAATAGGAAACTTCTATTTTATCTACAGGACTTTCTGCAGATAAACCTAAAAAGAATGCAAGGGCATCTGAGTAGCGTCCTTCACTATAGAGTTTCTTTCCGTCATATAAAAGATTATTATTCTGCAATTTCCCCACCCAAAATAATACTTTATTTTACAATTTAAAGCTTATATCGTCCACTATCTGATAGCTTCTGTGCAAGGAATGTTATTCCAGGTGCATCATATCCATCATCATTTGTAAGCAATAACTTCATTACAAGTCCCTAATCTCTAATAATACATGCACCGTCAGAAGGTTCTACTTCATAACATTCAGGATGGAAACCAAATATCTTTTCAAATTCATTTAATTTTGAATTGAAATTTTCCACATCATTTTCACGCATTACAACAAAAAGACAACGACCAAAACCTTTACCTGTAATACGACCGCAGGTAACTGGATTAGTAACAAGCTCCAGATTTGGTTCCAGCTCACTTACCCGTTTTAAAATCCAGTCAATTTCAGGACAAGACATATTAAACATATCTCTCATTGTTTCATGACTGTGATTTACACTTCTGGCAAACTTAAAGAAATCCCCTGTTTCAAGACCAGTTTTAGCTTCTAACAGATCTTTATGTTCACGAATTACAGACTTAAGCTTACGCTGTACATCTTCAGTTTCAATTTCAAGAACTTCGTTAATATCAGTAATGTTATTGATATACTGCCATCCTCCGTAAACATTTGGCTTCTGTTCACGAAGATCACCTAAAAGCAATGCATACTGAGGTTCAAAGATTGAAGCTTCATTCCAAATGGAAACTCTAGGAACCTTTGTATCAATCAAAAAAATCTTTTTATCTGAAAAGTTGAAAGGTACATAGTCCCAGCTGTTTTTGAAATAATCAGTAATTAAAAGATTACCCTTTTTACTGAAAAGTGCAGAATAATTATCTGACAAATAATTTTCGCTCTGTAAAAAGCGGCGGTTTCCTCTTTCAAGAATCTGTAGAAGTTCGTTATCTGTACACTTAACTTCAAAAAGATTTTGAAGAGCTATTAAAGTGGCAGCCTTTATAGCAGTAGTAACACCAAAACCGGCAGAAGGCAGGATTTCGCTGTAAACTGTAAGGTCAAAACCACCAATTTCAAACCCGCCAGATGTAAATCCATATACAATAGCTTTACAGGCATTGGCCCAGCGATCTTCTTTTTTGTATTTCAAGGCATTTACAGTGGCTTTTTTATGTTCGTTTATTTGTTTGTAAAAGAAGTGAACTGAAGTATCCTGTCGTTTAGAGACAGCAACATAGACTGGCAGGTTGACAGCCATAGAAAGGGTTTTATCTTTGAAAAACCAGGAATGTTCTCCAATTAAATGAAAACGTCCGGGAGCTTTAGCGGTTATTTCCGGCTTAGTCCCATATTCTTCAATATGAGCATCGTTAATTAATTTCAATATATTTCCCCTCTGACTTTTAGCAATTGCTTTTTTAATTAATCATTATTATTATTCAATATAATAATACTTTAAAATAATAATATAATGGATTTGATTTTACAAGTTTTTTATTCTGTTTTTTCAAGCATCATCTTAGCAGCAGCTTTACCCACAGAATTCTGTCTTTTAGGCATTCCTGGGCTTACCCTCATTGCGCTTATTCCTTTATATTTAGCATTTTCTAAATCTAAAAATTATTTTCACTCTTTTTTGATTGGCTTTATTCAAACCTGTGTAACCCATCTTCTTTCAAGTTTCTGGCTTGCAAACTTTAAGGACTTTGCAGCTCTAACTTTAGGTGCATCAGCCTTTGGAACAGGCTTAATTGGTGGCGGTGTATTTTTGTTTATGCATCACCCTTATGCATCCAGCAAAGCAAAAAACAATCTTAATGATTCTTCACTTTCAAAAAAATTTACAGATACTCCTGTTTTCAGAATTTTATATTTTGCAAGCATTTATACTCTTTATGAATGGATGAAATCTGTAGGATTTTTAGGCTATCCTTGGGCTACACTTGCCGGTGCCATTTACAGATGGCCATATTTAATGCAGATTGCATCTGTAACTGGAACTTATGGAATTGCCTGGTTAATAGCTTTTCTGAATGGTCTTTTTGCAGAACTTATAATTACTTTTTATAACCGTTTCAAATTAAGTGATAAGCTTAATATATGGTCCTTGAATATTGCCGGAAGATTAATCATCATTCTTTTTGCAGTATCTCTTGTTCACGGTATTTATCAATACAACAAAAAAAGAACTCCAGACCGCACCCTTAATGCGGTTATGGTTCAGCAGAACAGTAACCCATGGGAAGAAGAATCTGATGAAGATTCTATTCTTGCTTCTGAAAGAATGTCCCAGGAACATATAGATCAGATGAAAAACGAAGGAACACCTGCTGAACTTATTGTCTGGAGCGAAGGTGTTTTAAGATATCGTTTTCCACAAAGCGAAAAGCATTATAGAAATTATCCTGATGAAAAGCCTTTATACAGCTTTGTTCAGGAAAACAACATTCCTCTTCTTACAGGCGGCTCTTTTACCAGAGATAAAAAACGCAGAATTTATTTTAATGCGGCAATTATGTATGATTCTGAAGGTAATTATCGTGGTGTTTACGGTAAAAATCACCTTGTTCCTATGGCAGAAGCTATTCCTGGAATGGAATACCCATTTGTAAAGGATTTTATGGAACGGTTTATTGGTATATCTGCAGGCTGGACTCCAGGAGACCAGTATGTTTTATTTAATATTCCCTGCTCTTACTATAAAAACCGGGAGCTGGATACTGTAGCTACAATTGATATTACAATTCCATACCAGGAGCAGAAGCTTCTGGATGCTAAAAAACCAACTGTAAAAATTGCTGCACCTATCTGTTATGATGATGCGTTCCCGGATATTATGCGCCCGCTCTTCCTCAACGGCGCAGAGCTTTTTGTAAATCTTACTGACGATTCCTGGTCTTTGCTAAAATCCAGCGAATACCAGCATTACATAATCTCATCTTATCGTTGTATTGAATACAGAACTCCAATGGTTCGTTCTACAAATTCAGGCTGTACAGTTGTAATAGATGCAAATGGCGCAACACTGGCTATGCTTCCACTTTTTGAACAAACAGCTATGCACTATACAATTCCTATTTACAGACGAACAATGACAACCTATGCCCGCTTTGGAAACTGGCTGCCAATATTACTTTTAATTCTCTGCCTTGCTTATATTGCATATACCTGTTTCACTTTTGTCCAGGATGACTACATTCCAAGTGAAAGAAAAATCAAGAAATTTAATCGTCCTAAAAAAGATAAAAAGAAGAAAAAATAGTCAATACTTACAGACATTTTTTTTAAGCCAAGCATAAAAAATATTTTTGTCAATAAAAAAAGTTTAAAATATTTTTACAAAAATTCCCAAAATTCCCTTGTTATTACTATATTTAGTGTATTATTATTAATCCCACCGACTAAAAAACACTAGCCGGCCAATTTCAAAAACGAGGGAAATATGCGCTGTCCATACTGTGGAAATCTTGATGACAAGGTTCTTGAATCACGAACAATGATTAACGGTGAAAGCATTCGTCGCCGTCGTGAATGCCTTGCCTGCGGTTACCGTTTTACAAGTTATGAACGAATTGATGAAAAACCATTTATGGTTGTAAAAAGAGATGGAAGAAGACAGCCTTTTGACAGAGCTAAACTTGAGAAAGGTATTGAACGAGCTCTTGAAAAACGACCAGTTTCTACCAGCATGGTTGAACAGCTTTCAAATGATATTGAAGATTTGGCAATCAAATTAGGAAAGGAAGCCAGGGAAATTTCTACAGCTTCTTTAGGTGAACTTGTTCTGGAAAAGCTTTCTGATATTGATGCTGTTGCTTATATTCGCTTTGCTTCTGTTTACAGACACTTTGAAAACCTTGAAGAATTTATTACAGAAGTTAAGAATATTGAAAAAAGGGGCGCCCAACGGGGTGTTAAAGGGGAGTAAAAAATGAGTGATGAGTCTTTTTTTCCAGAATGGAGAAGCTTTTTGGGACACAGTTCAGATTCAGAAACAAAAGGAGTTTTAAAATCTGTTGTTAAACGCTCTGGCGAAATTGCTGATTATGACAGAACTAAAATTGAAAAGGCAATCTGTAAAGCTATTGAAGCTGTAACAAAACAGAAAGATCCAGATAGAGCTGCAGAATTAACTGATTTAGTAGAAGAAAAACTCAGACTTCATCTTGCAGGAAACAGAGCCCACTCTATTCCAGCCATTGAAGAAATTCAGGATCTGGTTGAAACTGTACTTATTGAGCAGCAGGAAGTTGAAGTAGCAAAAGCCTATATTCTTTACCGTGCCCGCCACGAAGCTGTCCGTGATACAAAAAACCTTATGGTTGATATCAACAAAACAATGGATGGTTATCTTGGTCAAAGTGACTGGCGTGTTAACGAAAATGCAAATGTAAACTTTTCCCTTGGTGGTCTTATTCTTCATAACTCAGGAACAATTACAGCCAACTACTGGCTTAACAATATTTATTCCAAGGAAATTGCAGATGCTCATAAATCAGCAGCCTTCCATATTCATGACCTGTCTATGTTTTCTGGTTATTGCGCCGGATGGTCTTTGCGACAGCTTATTGCAGAAGGTCTTGGCGGTGTCCCGGATAAAATCTCTTCTAAACCAGCATCTCACCTTTCTACATTAATGAATCAGATTGTAAACTTTCTTGGAGTTATGCAGAACGAATGGGCTGGAGCTCAGGCTTTTTCTTCATTCGATACTTACCTTGCTCCTTTCGTAAAGGTTGATAATCTTGATGAAAAACAGGTTCGTCAGTGTCTTCAAAGCTACATCTTTGGTATTAATACACCTAGCCGCTGGGGTTCACAGGCTCCATTTACAAACATCACGCTTGATCTTGTTTGTCCAGATGACCTTAAAAATAAAAAAGCCATTGTTGGCGGAAAAGAACAGAACTTTACATACGGTGACTGTCAGAAGGAAATGGACATCATCAACAAAATCTTCATTCAGCTTATGATTGAAGGGGATTCTGAAGGCCGTGGTTTTGCTTACCCTATTCCAACTTATAACATTACAAAAGACTTTGACTGGAATTCTGAAATATCTCAGCTTTTGTTTACAATGACTGCACAGTACGGAACTCCAAACTTCCAGAACTTTGTAAACTCAGACCTTAATCCCTCAGATGTTCGTTCAATGTGTTGTCGTCTTCAGCTTGATAAACGAGAACTCCGCCGCCGTGGTGGTGGTTTATTTGGTGCCGATGAATTTACTGGCTCAATTGGCGTAGTAACAATCAACTTGCCTCAAATTGCATATCTTGCTAAAAATGAAGAAGAATTCTATAAACGCCTGGATTACTTAATGGATTTGGCAAAGGAAAGTCTTTGCATTAAGCGCAAGGTTATTCAGAAGCTTTATGATGGTGGATTATATCCTTATACCCGCCGTTACTTAAAAACACTTGTAAATCATTTCAACACTATTGGTTTATGCGGTATGAATGAATGCTGTTTGAATTTCCTTGGTGTTGATATAACAACTGCAAAAGGTAAAAAATTTGCAGAAGAAGTTCTTACACATATGCGTGAAAGAATGCAGGATTATCAGGAACAGACTGGAGATTTATTCAATCTTGAAGCAACTCCTGCAGAATCAACTTCTTATCGTCTTGCCCGTCATGACAAGGAACAGTTCCCTGATATTATTACCAGTGGAAAAGAAGAGCCATTCTATACAAACTCTTCACAGTTACCAGTTGATTTTACAGCAGATGTATTTGAAGCTTTGGATTTACAGGAATCTCTTCAAACGAAATATACAGGTGGAACAATGTTCCATGTATTTATGGGTGAAGCTCTTAAAGACTGGAAATCTTGTGCAGACCTTGTAAGAACAATTGCATCTAAATATAGAATTCCTTTCTTTACAATTTCGCCAACCTACTCCATCTGTAAAATCCATGGATATCTGGCTGGACAGCAATTTGAATGTCCAAAGTGTAAAGCCGAAAAAGAAAAGGCTCTTAAAGAAAAATTAAAGCAGCTTGAAGCAGAAAAAGAACAACTTCTGGCAAAAAAGTAGTATAATTAAAAAGGGGGAAGAATATAAATGGCAAGAACATTAGCAGAAATCGAACAGGAAATTGCAGAAACAAAAGCTGCATTAAATGATGTACACGGAACAGAAACAGAAGTATATGCACGAATTGTGGGATATTATCGTGCAGTAAAACACTGGAACAAAGGTAAACGGGATGAATTTGATCAGAGAAAAATGTTTACACTTGAAGCCAGCAAAGAATATGATATTTCAGCTGTAAATACAGAAAGTACTTCTTATACAGCACCTAAAGCTGAAGTAAAATCAGAAGAACCTGTTATGACAACAGAAAGCATTACTTACGAAATGTTTACTAGAAAAACTTGTCCTAACTGCCCTGCCGTTAAAAATTATATGTCAGAACTTGATATTCCAGGTCGCGCAATTGATGTAGATACAGAAGCAGGCCTTGCAGAAGCTGCAAAAAAAGGTGTATTCGCAACTCCAACTGTAATTTTCTATAACGCTGCAGGTGTAGAAACTGCCCGCTGTCACAATGTTGAAGAACTTGAAGCTGTATTTAATACAGTTTCTGTAAATGCATAATATGGCTATATTGCCCATAAATGAACCTGCCGGAGTTCTGGTAAAAACTACTTGTGTTGATTATCCAGGACGAGTGGCAGGTTCTTTTTTTCTAAAAGGCTGTAATCTTCGTTGCCCCTACTGCTACAATACAGGTTTAGTTTCAGGAACAAATTCTTTAGAATCATTAAACACTGTAGAAGAGCTGTTTGCTCATTTAGAAAAACGTCAGGGAATTCTCTCTGGTCTGGTGCTTAGTGGCGGAGAACCTTTATTAAATCCTTATACTCCAATAATCATAAAAAAGGCAAAGGAACTGAATTATAAGATTAAAATCGATACAAACGGAACCTTACCAGACGAACTGGAAGCCTTTATAAATAATTCAGAATTAAAACCAGATTTCATTGCCATGGACATTAAAACATCCCCAGACAGATATGCAGAAACATTATGCAGTAAAAAATCTGTTTTTTTTGGAAACAAAGAACATTTTGAAAATCTGGTAAAAAGAACTGCGGCATTAGTTGCTCAATATCCAGCAGACCAGCGTGAATACCGTACTGTGCTTGTACCAGGTTTAATTACAAAAGAAGATATTAAAAAAATAGCCGGCATCTTACCAAAAGACGCCAGCTGGCAATTTGCACAGTTTCGTAACGAAAACTGTTTGGATTCTAGCTATAATGAACTTTATCCATATACAGATACCGAAGCTTTTGAATTAGTTGCATACGCAAAATCATTCATTCCAAAGGCTGCGCTTCGCTGAACAAAGCTTAAAATTAAAAACTTATTTTCCAACTACCTTTGCAAATTCTTTTACAATAAGTGGAATTAAATTTTCAACCTTTCCATCACAACTCATTCCAGAGGCATTTTTGTGTCCGCCACCACCAAATTTTGCAGCAATTGCAGATACATCAATTTTATCCTGAGAGCGGAAACCACCAGTACAAGTAGCAATTGTATCCTGCCGTAAAAAAACAACTGCTTCTACATTTTCAGCAGAAAGCAACAAAGAATACAAGGCGTCAGAATCACGACCTTCAAGACCATATTTTTTTGTATCCTCCAGAGTTTCGTAAGTAATTACAAGACGACCATCCAGATATCTTTCAGCTTTCTCCAGCAAAACGCCAAGAAGTTTTCTTGTTGAATATGGTTTTCCTGAATTAATTTCATTGTATATTTTTCTAGGATCAACTCCGTAATTAACAAGTCTGGCAGCAGCTTCAAAAACAATTCCTGAATCTGTACCTAAAAAATGGAAAAATCCAGAATCAGTACAAAGACCAAAGAAAATAATCTGAGCCAGTTCTGAAGGAAGCTCTCCAATTAATTTTTCATAAAAAAGCTGAATTAAAAAAGCGCATGCTGGTGCTTCCGGATTTATATAACCTTTAGCATTATCCATTAATTCACCTGTTTTATGATGATCTATAATGAATGTATCAAGACCTTTTAAATCACCATCAATTTCACCAAGTCTATTGATTTCTGAACAGTCAACAATAATTAAACCTGTCCGTTTTCTATCCTGCTCATCTAGAAACTCCATTTTACTAGTAAATAATGATTCAAATCTTTTAACTTCATTACGCTTAAAAGGACCTGCTGATAAAAGCTGAAACTCTTTTCCGTAATGTTCTAAAATTGCTTTCATTCCCATACAGGAAGCCATACAATCCCCGTCAGGTTCCTTATGTCCGGCAATGAGAAAAAAATCATGAGCATCAATAAACTGTTTTAATTCAGCTGCATCTATATCAGTAACATTGCGCATATAAAACTCCATTTAAAATAAAAAAAGAGGGCACCTAGTACCCTCTTCCATAATATCAGATTTAATGATTAAAGTTCAATTTCTTCAAGTGTATCTTTATCACAACCATCAATTGAGTTCATGCCTTTTACAACACCCCAAATTGAATTGCTTTTATTCATTGGCAATGTAAGGACAACACGAAGGAATTCGCCATTCTTCTTCTGAATTGACATGTAACATTCGTTTGCTTTACGAACCTTTCTGAATTTAAGCTTACTTGGATTTTCGTTATTACCTTTTGCCCAGTCTTTTGGAACTACAACTGTTCCAACACCAACTCTGTTTTTCTGGTATACAACAACGTAACCATTTTTAGCTTCAAGCACTTTTAAGATTGGAACGTTTACATATGTAAAGTCTGTCCATTTTGACTCATCTTTTGGCTGTGCAGGAAGTGTTTCAGCAGCAAACAATGAAGTCGCAAAAAGTGAAACTAAAACAGCAACAATTAAAAATCTTTTCATAAAAATCTCCTGAATAATTTAGTTCCCACTCAATGTATGTTATTATAATGGGAAAAATTTGATTTAACAACTATTTTATCTTAAGAATATTTCAAAAATGATGTAACAAAATGCCATAATACTTTATTATAATATTATAAAAAACAAGGGGAAACTTATGACTAAAAGAATAATTTCAAAATCAGTATTAGCAATTTTCATGTGTTCAGCTTTATTTGCCCAGGAAGCAATTTCTGAAAATTATAACGAAGCAGCAGATGAAGTTCAGCTTATTTCAGACGATTCTGAAAATGAAGTTACAGTAATCGATACAGATGATGAATATGACCAGCTTGCAGAAACAAACGAATCAGAGGAATATGAAGATGAACTTTCTCAGGAAGAAATTGACAGTTATGATTCAGTACCAGCTGGTACACCTAAAAAGAAGAACAATTTTTTTTCTAACCTTTTCACATTAGGTAATAAAGGTCAGTTTATTTATCTTGATGATTCATCAACATTTTATAAAACTCTTACAGGAAAACTTAAACAAACTGCAGTAACTGCAACAATAAATCCAAATAATGGTGAAGCAGGTTTTTCTGCAAAATGTTTTTCAACATT
Source organism: Treponema sp. (assembly GCA_016292805.1). Taxonomy (GTDB): domain Bacteria; phylum Spirochaetota; class Spirochaetia; order Treponematales; family Treponemataceae; genus Treponema_D. The sequence goes on from JAEDFM010000014.1 coordinate 29,004, forward strand.
CAACATTATTATGATGGATGAAAAATCTCGTGCAAAGCTTACAAAAGCAGTTAATCAGTATTTTAAGGATTTTGAAGAAAAGAAATTGAACAGAAAGAGTGTAAAAACATTAAGAGCCTATGGTAAAACAAAAATTACACTCCGCTGGGGTACAATAAAAACATCAACACCTAATAATGGTGTTGGGGATATCATGTTAGGATATACATTTATTAATAATTCACCATACTTTACTATTTCTATTCCTCCATTCCAGAATAAATACTACGAAAACAAACCTATTGTCAGTGAATCAGCACAAATCAACTATTACTTTACAAAAGCTCAGATTTCTTCATTATTAAAGATGATTTCTGAAGAAAACATAACAAATGCAATTAATGCATACAATAACGAACAGTATGGTATTCCACAGGACTCTGATGATTATTAATCGTATATAAATGAAATTAACATAAAGCAGACTTCCTAAGAGGCCTGCTTTTTTTTACCTTATTAATTTTATTAATTCTTTAACATATCATTAATTTTTTAACAGAATTAATATGAGTAATTTTGTTATGTGGATTGTAAAATAATTCAGGGCAAAAAAAAACTTCCAGCAAAAAACTGGAAGTTTTTAGTATAGGGACCATAGGACTCGGACCTATGACCGCTCGGATATGAGCCGAGTGCTCTACCAACTGAGCTAGATCCCCATAAAGTGTTTGTATATTAATATTTTATAGGTTTTGTGTCAAGTAACTTATAATAAAAAAATAATATTTATTTGTTTCACACAATGTTTCACAGAACTTGGCACAAAACTTGCTTAAATCAACTAGCAGATCTTTTTTTTATTATTAGGAGTTGATTATGAAAAGTTTTGACCTTAACCAATTTCCTTCACAGATTGCACATAAAGAATTTACAGAAGCTGAAGGAATTCAGAAAATTGCAGAATTTATTTCCTGCAATTACCCGGTTTTTGGACTTCATCTATATGATGAAGATTTTAGAGCAGAAGTAATTGTCAGATTTCTGGAAAAAGGAACACAGGTTTATCAGAAGTATAATCCCGAAATCGGGGACTTCTTTACATATCTGTACAGTTACATTATGAATATTGTCTGTAACATAAAAAAGAAAGATGCAAAAGATAAACTTAAAGAAGCTGTTACCGGTATTGAGATTAAATCAGAAGTATCCGAGACTCACTACTCTCTTTCAAAGTTTGAAAAAGAATACAAACCAGTTTGCGAAAATGCCGTTCCTTATGCTTCATCAAAATTATCCGCTGATGAACTGAAACAGGGCTTATTTTTTCTGGAAGATTCTAAAGTTGAAAAAACAATTTTAACACTGGCATTAAAATCTTCTTTTTATCTGAACGACGAAATGACAGCAAAAATTGCAAAGGTTATTGGAGTAGATTTTGAATATCTGTCTAAACTTTTGGAATTTTACAATAAAGAAATGGAAAGAAAAATTGAAAAGCGCAAAAAGCTGGAAAGCTACAGAAACAAAGCTTACTATTGTCATAAAAAATATGAAAAACAGATAGAGATACTTGAAAATGAAATGGACCAGGAATCAAGTACTAACCAGAAATATGTTTATCAGGCCCAGATTGATAAGTTAAAGCACAATAACAAAGTTCAAATTCACAACTGGGAAAAATTAAACAATAAGTTTCAAAACGGTCTTGTAACAGTAAAACCTTCAAATCTTTCAATTGCAAATATTCTGGGCATTTGTGAACGTCAGGTAAGCTACTACATAATGTGTGCTAAAAATGGCAAAACAGATTTATCTGATATATATAAAAGACTGGAGGAAATGGATAAAGATTGCGAACATTTTTGTTTTTTACTATTATGAGGTTATGAAAATTTATTTAGCAACAGGTAACAAAAACAAAAAACGTGAAATGCAGGAATTGCTTTCGGAACATACTATTCTTATTCCTTCAGACGAAGGAATAAGCTTTGACCCAGATGAAACTGGTACAACTTTCTATGAAAACAGTATCATAAAAGCAAAAACTTTATATGATATTGTGCATGCACCAGTTATTGCTGACGACTCTGGAATTAGTGTAGATGCTTTAGGTGGAGTGCCAGGAATCTACTCTGCCCGCTATGCCGGTCCAGAATTTGAAAAAGGAAAACCTGATGGAACTAAAATTTCACAGGAAGAACAGAATCTTTTTCTTATTCAGCAGACAAATGGTGCAATTAAAAATGGAAAGCTTCCAGAAATGCCTTACCTTCATGGAGAACGTTCATGCCACTATACATGCGCAATGGTAATGTATGCTGGTCCAGACCGTATTTTCGTAGCACAGGAAACTTTCGAAGGTCAGCTTATTTCTAGAATAGAAGATCAGGCTGGTGATGGCGGATTTGGTTATGATCCTATTGTATTCCTTCCTGAATACAACAAAACCATTGCACAATTAACTGCTGATGAAAAAAATGCAATTTCTCACCGTGGTAAAGCCGTTCGAGCTTTACAAAAAATCATTAATTTAATCTAAAAAGACATAAATTAAGTGGAAAAATGAAAAAATCTTAAAAAAAATGAAGATTTTTTCATTTTTTCGCTAAAGTTTTCTAAACATTCCTCCGATATATTTATAGAAATGTCATGATTGTTTCAACTTCGTAGAAGCAACTTTCAGGCAATTCCGGCAAAAATGTGTAGATGTAGCCTTGTAAACAACATTTATACATTTTTGCTTCTTTTTCAAACAGAAGAAAGGATTCTTCTGTCACACATTCCAAGGAGGAATACTATGGTTATCAACCACAACATGTCGGCAATGTTTGCCAATCGTCAGCTCGGAGTAACTGGAACATATCTTACAAAAGATATGGAAAAGTTATCATCAGGAGAAAGAATTAATCGTGCTGGAGACGACGCTTCTGGACTCGCAGTTTCTGAAAAAATGCGTTCACAGATTCGCGGTTTGAATCAGGCTTCAGAAAACGCTTCTAACGGTATCAGTTTCATTCAGACAACTGAAGGTTATCTTCAGGAAACAACTGACATCATGCAGCGTATTCGTGAATTGGCTGTTCAGTCTTCAAACGGTATCTACTCAGATGAAGACCGCATGCAGATTCAGGTAGAAATTTCTGCCCTCGTTTCAGAAGTTGATCGTGTTGCATCAGCAGCTCAGTTCAATGGTATGAACATGCTTACAGGTCGTTTTGCTAGACCTACAGGTGAAAACGTAGTAACTGGTTCTATGTGGTTCCACATTGGTGCTAACATGGATCAGAGAACACAGGTTTACATCGGTACAATGTCAGCAGAAGCTCTTGGAGTTCGTGAAATTGGTACTGGAGACAAAATCTCTCTTGCTACACCGGAAGATGCCAACCGTGCAATCGGCGTTGTTGATGAAGCTTTGAAGAAAATCAACAAACAGCGCGCTGATCTTGGTGCATACCAGAACCGTCTTGAAATGACAATCAAAGGATTGGATATTGGTGCTGAAAACCTTCAGGCTTCAGAATCTCGTATCCGTGATACTGATATGGCTTCACAGATGGTTGAATTCACCAAGAATTCAGTATTACAGCAGGCTGGAACTGCTATGTTGGCTCAGGCTAACTCACAGTCTCAGAATGTCTTGTCTTTACTCAGATAGTGTATTATAATTAGCAGAACGCTCGTAGTGGGCGTTTTGCTAATTGCACGGTGTTTAATGTTACTCCTTCTCTCTTATTTTTCAACTAACACCAACAATCTTAGTAATTGATAACGTGTATTTTCAGATACACTATGTTCTTTGAAAATAGTGCACTTTATGTGTGCAGGTGACAGCAAGGATAGTCAGATTAGGCCTAATTAGTCTGACTATTCCTGCTGTATGGTCTGAAACTAAATTGGGGGCGCAAAACCAGTTTAGCCTTCACCTGCAGAACTCAAAGCAAGATGCTTAGAGTATAGTAAACATGGAGGGCACAAATATGATTATTAATCACAACATGAGTTCTCTTTATGCTGATCGTGTATTGAACATTTCTAATGATTCAATCATGAAGAACATGGAGAAACTTTCTTCTGGTGAACGTATCAATCGCGCAGGCGATGATGCATCAGGACTCGCAGTTTCAGAAAAAATGCGTAGTCAGATTCGTGGATTGAACCAGGCTTCTAAGAACATTTTGAATGGAGTTTCATTCATTCAGACAACAGAAGGTTATTTGCAGGAAACTACAGATATTCTTCAGCGCGTTCGTGAACTTGCTGTTCAGTCTGCAAATGGTATCTACAGCGATGAAGATCGTATGCAGATTCAGGTTGAAGTATCACAGCTCGTTGCTGAAGTTGACCGCATTGCTAGTCAGGCTCAGTTCAACGGTATGAATATGTTGACAGGTCGCTTTGCAGAAGGCACTGACAATGTAATGCAGTTCCAGATTGGTGCTAATATGGACCAGAACGCTCGCGTTTTCATCGGAACTATGTCTGCACAGGCCCTTGGTCTTAAAGGTGCTCAGGGTAACGATGAACAGATTTCTATTGCAACTCCAGAATTGGCAAATGCAGTATTGGGATCTGTAGATGCTGCACTCACAACTGTAGCAAAACAGCGCGCTGATCTTGGTGCATACCAGAACAGATTTGAAATGGCTGCAAAAGGTGTTGATATTGCTGCTGAAAATACACAGGCTGCAGAAAGCCGTATCCGTGATACAGACATGGCTTCTGAAATCGTTGAGTACACTAAGAACTCAATTCTCACACAGGCTGGTACAGCAATGCTCGCTCAGGCAAACTCACAGTCACAGACTGTACTTGGTTTGTTGCAGTAAGTTTCTAAAAAACAAAGAGTTTACTAGATGTTTACTTTTTAGTTTTTATTGAACAGGAAGGGGTGCGCCCCCCTTCCTATTCTTTTTTTTTCAGGAGAAAAATAATTTATTTACATAAATTATTTGCAAGGAGGTGAACTATGAACACTATCAATCAAAGTTCTATGGTTCGTGTGGCAATGGATGGCCAGTCTCTTTACGCATCATCAAATGTAAGAAATACAGGAAATGAAGCAGTGCATATTGCTTCAAAATCCATCACTCCCACAGGAGCCCAGGTTGCTCAAAATATTGAGCAGAGTATGGCAGAATTAAAAGCTGATTCTCAGCAGCTAGAAAAAATGTCTGAAATGGTTACAGGCTGTAAATTACGATTCAGTGTTAATAAAGAATTAAACAGTGTAATCGTAACTGTTGTTGACCCACAAACCAATCAGGTATTAAAGGAGATTCCATCAGAGGATATTCAGAAATTAAAACTCCGTATAAGAAAAGCTATTGGAAATCTTTTTGACGAAGTTGTTTAATTGCTGTTATTTTCTGTAACAAAATATGGCCGGAATTAATATTCCAGGCGTTACTGATCAGTACAACACAAACGAAACTGTTGAAAAACTGATGAAAGTTGAACGAATTCCTTTAACAAGGGAACAAAAACAACTTGAAACATATAAAGCTGAACAGGACGCCTGGCGTGATATAAATATAAAACTCTCTTCACTAAGAGATAGTACTAAAACACTCTACTCTTATGATAATCCCTTTAACAATAAACTAGTAGACTCTACTCAGGCTGATGCAATTACTGCAGAAGCTACACGAAGTGCTCCAATTCAATCCTTTAAAGTTGATGTAATTCAGCCTGCTTCAGCAGATCGCTTATTAACTGATGAACTTTCCATGGATTATAGAGTTGCACCTGGAGTTTATACATTTAAAGTTGGCGAAAAACAGCTTACAGTAAACTGGAAAGGTGGCAGCCTTAAAGATTTTTCTACAGCCATCAATAAACGAGGCAACGGAATCATCAATTCCATGATTATTGGTGCCAGCCAGGGTAAAAGAACATTACTTATAGAATCTCTTGCTACAGGAAAAGAAAATAAACTCATTTTCGAAGGAGCGGCAAAAGCCTTTGCAATGGAAACTGGAATGATCAGCCCAGTTACTACTTCTACCCTAACCTTTGGAAAAACAACATCAGAAGTTTCTGCTGTTCAAAAAATTGCTTCTAATGAACCAAAAAGAATGCCAGAGCTTTCAATTACCAGAACCTCAATTTCTACAGAAGGTGTTACAGTTCAACCTCGCGGAGCATATCAGGTTGGCATTCCTGCAGAAGTAAAGTCAAACACAAATAATCATATTTCTTTTACAGTAAAACCTTCTCAATTAACTGATATTACAATTGCCTTAAATCAACGCCCAGAAGAACCTGTTATTCAGGCAGCTGGCTTTGGTGAATTTGAAGGTATTGTTGTACATAACTTTGATTCAGATACAACTCTTACAAAAAATACTGAACCAATTGAACCAGTTGATCCAGTTCAGAATAAAAACATTATTTATGCAGTATTAAATGATGGCACAGAAAAACCAATTTCTACACCAGCAATTCTCATAGATGAAGAAACTAAAATTGATATATCTGTATCAGAATATCCAGATTTAAAATCTATTGCTGTAAGGAATTATAATACAGGCTACTCATTTGAAGTATCTTCTTTTTCTGCTTATGATGCAGCTTCACAAGCTGGATACACACCAAATCATGCAGTTTCTATTGCTGATGACGCAATTATCAAATACGAAGGAATTAAAATTACAAGACCTTCAAATAAAATTGACGATGTAATTCCTGAAATTACATTAAACCTTCACGAAAAGACTGAAAAAACAGCTACAATCTCAGTAAAACCAGATACTGATGCCGCAAAGGATGCTTTACTTCAGTTTGTTGGTAAATATAACCAGACAGTAGCAAAATTAAACATTCTTACTCAGAATAAATCTGAAATTGTTGAAGAACTGGATTATTATACTGATGATGAAAAGGAAAAGGCCCGAGAACAGCTGGGCATGTTCCTTACAGAACAATCTCTTTCAAGTATTAAAACAAATATGTCTTCAATTATTTCCGGATCATATAATTTTATAGATGATGCTGAAATAACTATGTTAAGCCAGTTAGGCATTGCAACTAATGCAGCTGGTTTCGGTGGCGGTTATCAGTCTTCAAAACTTCGCGGCTATCTTGAAATTGATGAGAAGAAGCTGGATGCTGCTTTACAGGATCATCTTGATGATATTAAAGCTATTTTTGGTTACGACACTGATGGCGATATGATTATTGATTCCGGAATTGCATACAAACTTGATAAACAGATTGGTGCTTATACACAGATTGGTGGTATTCTGGCATTAAAAACATCAAGCCTGGATTCAAAAATCAAAAATTCTGAATCAAAGATCGCAAGACTTGAAGACCAGCTGAATGAGAAAGAAGCAAATTATCGCAATCAGTTCAGTTCAATGCAGGGAACATTAAATAGCCTTGAATCACAGCAGAATTCGATTTCTAACTTTACAAAACAACAACAGAATAACAGATAGGTAGGATTAAAATGATTGATTTTTATATTAATGGCGATAAAGTTGATGTTCAGCTTGAAAATGAACAGACAGTTGGCGATATTCTTAACTCTTTTGAACAGACATGCGAAGAAAATGAGGCAGCTGTAATAGGAATCATTATTAACGACAAACAGATTACTGCAGATATTTTTGATGAAGAAGCTAAAAAAGACATAAAAGAAGTTTCTAAAATAGAATTTTCTGTTGTAACAAAAACAGCCATTAAGGAATCTTTTACTGGACTTGCTACCCTTTTTTACGAATTGTCTGAAAAAATGCAGGAAATTCCAGTTGAGCTTCAGAAAGGTAACAATCAGGAAGCTAGCACATCTATTAAAAAACTTGCCGACAGTATTGACCAGTTCTGCCATATTGCTGCATTGGCTTCTTTATTCCCAGAAACTTTTTCTAATGAAAAACTTGGAAATCTAAATTTCAAATCATTTCTTGAAGACATCTCTCCTATTCTTAAAGATTTTGAAGATGCACTTCAGAATAATGATACAGTTCTTGTTGGAGATTTATCTGAATACGAGATTTGCCCAAGATTACAGGCTATGTCTAAAGCATTGTCTGAGGCAGATTTTTCCTAATGGCTTTTAAAGGGGGAGTTTATGTTTCTGTTTTTGGCAACAGGGTCACCAATTATGGCCCGTATAACATTCCCAATCATTTCATTTATTCTCTTCCTTGCAACAATTACTCTTTTTGTTGTATCCATCTGGTATTTATTTAAGAAAATAGATGCTTATAAAAAGTCTGAAAAACATCTTGAAAAAGAGAGAACCAGACCTACAACCTATAAAGATATTAAAAACTTTGCAAAATATTATCATCTTACTCCTGAACAGACAAAAATACTTTGGGAAGTTTGTTATATTACTAAATGCCACAACTTTGCATATTTACTTAAAGACATTAATCAAGTTTATGATTTATTCAAAAAAGCCTTTGAAATGGAGTTTTCTGTAAATACGCCACCAGAAAAACTGAATTCCTTCTTCTGCTTACTTTACAAAATAGAAAATATTGCATCTTTTGATGATACCTTAAAAACAACAAAAGCCTTAAAAATTGGTTCTGTTGTTTTTTATCTGAATGCAAAAGGTGAACAATTCCCTTTCTATGTTGTAAAAAATACAGAAGATTTTTTTGTTCTTGAAATTCCAGAATTTCTTTATAACTCTGAAAAACGTCCAAAAATTCTTGAGCGACAAAGATTTATTTACAAAAACTCTGAAGGGACAGATTTTAATTTCTGCGCAAGAATCAACCGATATGAACAAAGTTCTAATACTCAGTGTTTCATTATTGTTGCTCACACTGATAAAATCATCTCAACAGTACAGCGCCATTATCGTCGTCAATTCATAGATAAAGATGTAAAATTCTTTGCCATTAAAATCAATGAAAACAGTAAAAAAGATGATGATATGTATATTTATTCAAATAAAGAATATTCGGCTCATCTTTCGAACATTTCTGCAGGTGGTTGCTGCATAAATGCACAGTTACCTGTTAAAGAATTACAGCACATCGGCCTTGATTTATGGGAACTGGGTATCTCAGAAAAAGTTGTAGGAATTATCAGACAGACCCGCAGACTTCCAGAAGGCGGATTTGCATTACACATACAATTCACAAAGATTTCTTTGGAATCTAAAAATAAGTTATATATGCGTATTTACGGATATGATCAACTAGAAACTCTTGCGAACTAAAGGGAATTATTGTAATCTAGATAAATATGAAAGTTGCTGAGCTTAAGAATATACAGCGGGAAGAAGGACAGATTTTTTACTTAAGAAAATATAACTGTACTGCTGTACTGGAACTCCCAATTGAAACTGAAGAAGTACCAATTTTTTTCTCAATTGAATCAGATCCTTTTGGTCGTAAAAACATTGATCTTACTATTAATAGACAGATTAACTATCCTTTACTTCCAGTAAAAAAAGCACTTTTGGAGTTTATTCTTTCAGAAGATTCAGAAGGACGCTTACCTTGCTAACTTTTACAACAAAATCACAAGAAGAAACTATTGCTTTAGGCCAGAAAATTGGCTCGAAACTTAAAAAGGGCGATATTATTGCTATGCAGGGAACATTGGCAGCTGGCAAAACTACAATCACTAAAGGTATAGCCCAGGCTTTAGGTATTACAGATACAATTACCAGCCCTACTTTCTGTTTAATCAGTGAATATTATGGAAAAATGCCTCTTTACCACATGGATGTTTATCGTCTTGAAGGTGGCGAAGATTTTATAAACCTTGGAACCGATGATATGCTCTATGGAGATGGTGTTTCAATCATTGAATGGAGTGAAAAAATTATGGATGAGCTTCCAAAAACTACAATCATCTTAAAAATCACACCGCAGGACGATGGTTCCAGACTTATTGAAATTGATAACTGGCAGAATGGAGATTTATAATGAAAGCTTTAGCTGTTGACAGTGCCGTTTCTAGATTAACAATCACTGCAAAAAATGATGATAAAACCTGTACTGCAATCTACAACATCGGAATGAAACAGTCAGAAACAATTGTTCCTGCCATAGATTATGTACTTTCAAAAACTGATTTGACTACTAAAAACTTAGATTATTTAACTCTTACCTCTGGTCCTGGAAGTTTTACAGGATTACGCCTTTCATTTTCTGCACTTAAGGCAATTGAATTGGCAACAGGAAAACCTCTTTATGGTCTTTCTTCATTAAAAGCTTATGCAGAACCATATATTGAATTTGATTATCCAGTTTTAAGTTGTATTGATGCAAATAAAGACAGATTTTATGCAGGCATTTATTCAAAAGACGGAATGATTCTTGAAGACGGTGATTATTCAGTTGAAGAATTAATAAATAAAGTTTCATCAATCCGTAATCTTGTTATTGCTGGTCCAGATAATCAAAAATTCAAAGATTTATTAAAAACTGTAAATGCTTCAATTCAGATTATTGCGCCACAGTGCCAGCCAGTAACTACAGAAACTTTATTCAAACTTACAGAAGAAGAAATAAAAAAAGGAGCCGCACCTTTACAGGATTATGACGGCCCCGTTTATTTAAGAGCAAGTGAAGCAGAAATTGTTCACTCACAGAAAAACTTTTAATTATTTTTTGAACAATTTTGACAATTCACTCATTGACTCAATAGCTTTTGTATTTTCATTTTCTTCAACTACTGCAGCTTTATTTTCGTTCTGAATTGCATCAAAAACTTCCTGGCGGAAAACTTTTACATTTTTAGGAGCCTCTACACCAATCTTAACCTGGTCTCCATGAACATCAATCAGAGTAATTGTTATTTCATCTCCAATTTTTATTTTTTCATCAATTTTTCTTGAAAGGATTAACATTATTTTACTCCTTTAGACTTCAAAGCTTCAATAATATTTACCTTTGTAGACCATCGGTTATCATTAAGAATTACCTGCATGCACTGGTGATTCTTTTTATTAATAACAATTGGCCCCTGGAAATTAGCTGTAATTGGAGCTCCATTATTTGGAACTGTAACAATTGTCATAATGATAATATCTTCAGGTTTTGTAATTCCTATTTTTGCAAGTGTATCATCATCAATATCAGTTTCGTAAATTGAACTGATTAAAAATGGATCTACAATTAAAAATGCCAGGTTTGGATTTTCTGTAGACTGCAGCCAGATAAAAGGTTCATAATCAGAATCTACCAGGGCAAATTTTGTATATTCTTCAAAGCCAAACAAACCTTCAGGAATTGTGAGTAAATTTTCTTCAGATATGTCCATTTTCCCTTTAGCTTTTGTCATTATTTCCATTTTAAGTTGTCTCCTGTTTACTATAAATACTATAAATTATTAGCGCATGTAATTAAGCAAAGTTGAATTATACATTTTACCAGCCTGACTCAAAGTAGCCTGATTTGTATAATCAAGCATTTTCAAATCTGTAATAGCTTTTGTAAAATCTAAATCACCTTCTCTACTAACCTGCTGAGTAACATCAAGAGCTAGCTTTGAACTTCGAGTAGCATTAAGCTGAGCTCTTTCGTATTCAGCACCACTTTTTGCAATTCTTGTTACAAGATTATTGATTCCCTGATCAAGTCCACCTAAAACACGACCACCAATAGATTCCTGATCACCTGTGAGCAATGCATTTCTAAAGGCAATAACAGTATCAAACATAGAACCCCCAGCAACTCTTACACCATCACCTAAATTATATGGTGGCTGCTGTGATGAATCTTTAATAATTCCAAGTTCATTTAATGCACTGCCTTCAACATCCTGAATCCAAAGCTGGCGAGCATCAGTAGTTGTAAGATTCAAAGCATTACGGATTGGATCAATACTAGCTTTTACTGCTGCTTCTGAATTATTGATTTTTGAAATAAGTGAATAGATATTATCACCTTCTGAAACCTTAATCTGAACACCATCTATTGCAATTACACCATCAGTGCTAGCCTGCCAGCTTGTTGCATCACGGGCACCAAAAAGCTGCTGATTTTCGGCCCAGAAAGTTTTATTTCCTGCATTATCGTTTACAAGATATTTATTTTCGTCAATTTCAACTTTATTAACATCAATATTTCCGTTGTAACGAACATTCTGAATTAAAGGAATTCCGGAACCTTCTACATTTCCAAGTTCAATATCAAAAGCAGTTGTTTTTACATTTGTACCTGCAAAAATTGAATTTCCATCAGAAGAAACCGCATTAGCATTTTGAATAAGTGCTTTAAGAAGTTCATCAACTTCTGTAGCCATGTTTTTAAGATCGTCTTTATTGTAAATACCATTGGCACCAGTAACAGCCAGCTCCCGCACTCTCTGCATAATATCCAGAGAATCAGTCATGTAACTTTCTCTTACAGAAAACTGGTCAGAAAGAGTTAATGCATTTTTTTCAAAATTATTTACACGAGTCAAATATGACTGGTAACGAACCATATGACCTGCAGCTAATGGATCATCTCTAAGCTGCTGAATCTTCTGCTGGCTGCCAATCTGATTATTTACTTTATTAAGTCGACTTTCCTGAAGTCTCAAATTACTCTGAGTATTGTTATTATTCATCTGACTAGAAATACGCTGCATATTGGATTATCCTCCTGAACCAAATTAAACTTCTGTTTATTCAGTTATTTTCTATACACCTAAACGATTAATTACTGTATCAAGCAAGCTGTCCCAAACTGTAACAAACTTTGCCGCTGCATTATATCCATGCTGAAACTTCATAATATCAGCAAGTTCTTCATCAATATTTACACCACTAATTGAATCACGGAGATTTTTAAGATCTTCCATAATTGCATTCTGACTTAAAAGATTTGTCTGAGCCTGTTCACCCTTAAGCCCTACATTTGTAACTGAATCTGCAAAAAAGTCATCAAAGGTTTTCATCTGGCCAACCATTACATTTGAATTTCTGATTGATGCAATTTCAACAGCTGCACGACCATCACCAATGTTTACATTACCACTGGGATCTCTATAACCAGCGGCAACATTCATAACATCATTTTTAATTACAGAATTAATTTCGATATAAGCTGATGGATTATAAACTGGAGAAACTGCAAATTGAGTTCCAGCTGAAAGACTGTTTACAGCATCAGCCTGAGCAAAATCATATGCATTTTCAGCTCCAGTTCCCTGTAAAATTCCCGAATATCCGGCAAGAAAATATCCAGAATCTTCAACATGGCGGATTACAAAATCAGGATTATCATAATTCTGAGCTGTTGTTCCTTTTAAAACCAGGTGATTATTGCGGTCAAGATAAGCTTTTACTTCGCTTGAGCTGTCATTAATTCTATTAAGTACAGCTTCAACAGTATCTGTATGATAATAAGCAATTTCAACATCACCTTCTCTACCGCTTAACTTAATTGTACCTTCAATACCAACCTGCTGATGTAAATCAAGCTCATTAGAACCAGTAAAACGGAATACATAAGAAGTATCTAATTCACCGTCACCATTACGGTCAAAATTACCGTTTGCATTTTCAACGAAAGAATGCTGAACAAAGAAATCAAGACCTGTAGTTCTATTTGCACCTACAGAATTACGATGAACATCATTTACAAGATCTGCAAAGTTCATTGTCATTGTATTCAAATTCTGCATTTCGTTACGAACATCTACATCACGAAGTTCTACTAATGCACCAAGCTTTCCGCCACTGAACTGTGCATCATTACCTGTATCCGCCCAGATTAATTTGTTGTATCCAGTTTCATCATAGCGTGGAGCTAGTCCAATTTCACGGGCAATTCCACCCTGAACAATAACACGACCATCAACATGAACCATAAATTCATCTGGATCACGAGTATCTGTTGTAACATTAACAAGTTCAGAAAGTTTATCTACCAGTAAATCTCGTCTGTCAAGAAGATCATTTGGATTGTCTCCCATACCTCTTGAACGGACAATTTCTCCATTTATTTCTGCAATCTGAGCTGTAAGCGAATTAACCTGTTTTACAGTAGCTTCAATATCACCATTAATAAGATTTCCAATACCAGCAAGGCTTTCCCAGCGCTGCTGGATAGATTCTGTTAAAGTTTCTCCCCGGGTAACTATAGCCTGACGGGCAGCCTGACTTTCAGGATTAATAGAAAGTTCCTGCCAGCCTTCCCAGAATTTATCCATATTTGAACGAATTGAAATATCATAAGGTTCGTTATAAATCTGTTCCAGCATTGTGTAATAGTCAGAACGAGTTTTCCAATAAGATTCCTGATTCTGCTGTGCCACAATTCTTTTATCAAGAAGTTCATCACGAATACGGTTTACAGACTGAACATCAATACCCTGACCAATCATTCCAGGCCGTTCAGCTCTTTCCAAATCAGGTTTATATAAAGGATCAAATTCCTTCATCTGTACTCGCTGACGAGAATATCCTTCTGTATTGGCATTAGAAATATTGTGACCTGCAGTTGTAATGGCATCAGTATGTGCCATAATACTGCGTTTACCAAGTTCTATTCCTGAAAATGTTGATCCCATATATAACCTCTTGAATTCCTAGAATAACTGATTAACAACAACACTTAATGGCTGTGGCTGAACAATTTTTCCATTTCTTGAATAATTCTTATTTCTAGACTGAGGAAGCGCTTTTTCTACAACTTCCTGTATGAATGTTTTTGCAATATTTACATAATCTGTAATAACACGATTTTCTACTTTACATTTCAAAAGCTGTGATCTTAATGAACCAAGCTGAGAGTAATATTTTTTAAGAGTATTTTCATCCAATGAATTCTGAAGCTGATCTCTTTTAACATCAATTTCTTTGAAGGCATCAGAAAGTCTATTTACATCGGAAATAAGAGCAACAAGATTTTCCCAATCACGATCAATTACTGACTGTTTTACAGCCACCTGTTTATCTGCAAGTTCTGTAAGTACCTTTGCTTCTTTATCTAAAACCGATTCAAATTCTTCAATTTCCATGTACAATACTCCATTTTTAACGGTCTATCACTTACTTATCGGAGGCTGAAAATTTTACTTTAGAAAAAAATGAATAAAAATAAATAAAATATATAGAAAGATAATTGACTAAAACCAGGATTTTTGGCATTATAACAACACTTACGGTGCCTATAGTTCAGCGGTAGAGCGCCAGATTGTGGATCTGGTTGTCGTC
>JAEDFM010000054.1 GCA_016292805.1 Treponema sp.
GTTTACGACCGAACCCTCGATTCTGCAAACCTGGTGGCACTACATATTGTCTAATGGATCTGCACATTGTGGAGTAATCAGCACCGCATCTATACCAAGTGCCGCCGCCGAACGGAAAATTGCGCCAACATTAGAAGCGTCAGCTATGTTTTCCAGAATCGCTACACGGTGGGCACCGGCAATGGCCTGTTCCAGAGAATCAGGTTCTTTGCGTTTAAGGGCACATAAAACTCCCCGGGTAAGTTTGTAACCGGTAAGTTGTTCTAAAACGGAGCGGGGAGCTGTGTATACTGGAAGATTTGGACAACGCTGAATAAGGAAGGCGGCATCGCCGGTAATGTGCTTTTCTTCCATAAGCATGGAGATTGGTTCGTAGCCGGCATTAAGAGCGCGTTCAATAACCTTTGGACTTTCGGCAATAAAAAAACCGCCCTGCTTTTCGTAAGCATTACGAAGCTCCCGCTCAGTAAGATTTGCGAAAATATCAGGGCCGGCTTGGTTTAAATCTGTAACCTGGATAATCATTTATTTTGTAGGTTCCTTGTATTCAATAAAGTTATATTGTTTTAACATATTAAAATACATGGAAATTCTTGGATAGAGGGGTTCGGCTTTTTCGCCAAACTTTTCATGCAGAATATCTGCAATCTCTTTAATTGTCCTTTGGCCATCAATCTGCTGCCAGATAAAGCTTCCAAATTCTTCAAGATGAACCTGGGAAAAACGAGGCTTTCCAAAAAGCTTCTGGGCAACAAAATTAAATGGTCCTTTGTTTTCTACAAAAATAGTTACCACAGCATCATCACTGATTTCTACACGAAACTTAGTTGAATGCTGTGGAACAAAATCCAGAAGATTAGGATTCTGTTTTTTATTTTTCATTTTTCTTTGGAATTGCAAATTTAACCATAAGAGCAAGTAAAACTACGAAGAGAACAAGTGCTCCAATATTTCCTACGATTGGAGAAATAAAGCGGGAAATATTAATCTTATCTGCTACACCTGCAACTGTAAAAATTGCAAGAAGAATACCAATAATACCTTCACCGGCAATTAAACCTGAGCTGAAGAGCACACCAGAAGAACTCTCGCTTTCTGCAGATTTGAATTTCTTATCCATAATCATGCGAAGAATACCACCAGCAAAAATTGGAGTTGTTAATTCAAGTGGAAGGTAAATACCAATTGCAACTGCAAGTGATGGAAGACCAAGGATTTCAAAGATAACTGTAATTGCAGCACCAATGAATACAAAGTTCCATGGAAGGTTTCCATTCATTACGCCTTCTGTAACAAGCTTCATTAAAGTTGCCTGAGGAGCAGAAAGTTCTGCAGAACCGAATCCCCATGCTTTGTCTAAAAGAACAAGTACGCCACCAATTGTTAATGCAGAAACAACTGCACCAATCAATTCACCGTACTGCTGTTTTTTAGGAGTAGCACCAAGTAAAAAACCAGTCTTCAAGTCCTGAGAAGTATCACCAGCAATTGCAGCAATAATACAAATAATAGAACCAATTGTAATTGCACTTACCATTCCGTGTGAACCTGTATCACCAGAAACTTTAAGAATAATTGTAGAAATTAACAATGTAGCAATTGCCATACCAGATACTGGGTTGTTAGAAGAACCAACAAGACCAACCATCTTAGATGAAACTGTTGCAAAGAAGAATCCGAATATTACAATCAACAATGCAGAAATAAAACCTGCCTGAATTGGTGGTAAGAGCCAGATTAAAACAGCTGTTACAGCAATACAAATTAAAACAAATTTTGAGCTTAAATCTAAAGAAGTTCTTTCGTTTGTAGTTGCAGCTTTAGAACCTTTAAGATCTTTCATTGCACTTACGAAAGTTTTAATAATTGTTGGAAGTGATTTAATAAGGCTGATAATACCAGCAGCAGCTAAAGCACCAGCACCAACATAGCGAATGAATTTAGACCAGATTGCACTGGCACCACCGGCAGCGTAAAGCTCTGCAACTGAACAGTCAGCTGGGAATAAAACAGAACTACCGCCAAAAAGAACAATTGCTGGAATCAAAACGAACCATGCCAAAAGTCCACCAGAGAAAAGGTAAGAAGAAATTTTAAATCCACAGATATATCCAACAGCTGTAATTGCAGGATAGATTTCTGTAGAAAATTCTGTCTTAAGGTGTTTCAAAGGTGCGGCAACTGCACCAGGAACAAGATGAATGCCATCAATAATAAATTTGAATAAAGCAGAAATTCCTAAACCTGAGAAAATAGCTTTTGCATTGTCACCTTTAGTTTCACCAGCTAAAAGAACTTCAGCACAAGCCTGAGCTTCTGGGTAAGGAAGAGTTCCATGTTCCTGAACAATAATTGAATTGCGGAGTGGAACCATAAAAAGTACACCAAGAATTCCACCGGCAAGTGAAATCAAAGTGATTGTTAAGAAAGTTGGTGCGTTTGGAAGAATTCCTTCGCGAGCCCACAAGAACAAAGCTGGCATTGTAAAGATTGCACCAGCTGCCAATGATTCACCTGCGGAACCAATTGTCTGAACCATGTTACTTTCAAGAATTGAATTTTTTTTAAGAATAACTCTGGTTACGCCCATAGCAATTACAGCTGCTGGGATTGAAGCGGATACTGTCATTCCTACCCGAAGTCCTAGGTATGCATTTGCAGCACCAAAAACTACAGCAAGAATAATACCAGTAATAATGGATGTGATTGTAAATTCCGGAGTAACTTTTTCAGCCGGAATATAAGGTTTAAATTCGGTGGATTCGTTTGCCATCAAATAACTCCTGTAAAATTTTTTAGGGATATTAATTATATCATAATTAGCGTAAAATAGTGGTATGTATTCAGATTCGTTATTCAATTTCTATAAACTCACAGAAGACCAGGGGTTAGATGCTGGTGCAGAGTTGCTTTTAAATTTTGCAGCACAAAAACCTTTTTATGGTATGGATTGTGGAATTCGTGGTGATGATATTTGGGCTCGTGCAGACCGTTATCGTGCTTGTATAGATTTATTTGCAGAAGAAGATGAAGATAAGAAGAATACCATTCGCAATTCAATTTACTTTTGTGCTGGAATTATGCCAGATTCCGATTCTGTAGAAAATCGGTTTGAAGCAGTAGAAAATCTTGAACGAACAATTATTGATTTTAAAGATTCTGATGAAGATTTTGGTGAGCACCTGGTTGCTATAGGAACTTGTGGAATTGACCATGACTGGGATTCAGTGGAATATGAAGGTCGTGATCACGAATGGTTTGATAACAGCACAATCCGCGATGAAAGAGATTTGTTTGCTCTTCAGCTTACTCTTGGGAAAAAACTGGACATGCCTGTAGTTGTTCATTCCCGCCGTGGCTTTAATGAAACAGCTGATGTACTTAAAGCAGTAAAATGGAACAGAGGTGTAATTCACGGATTTGCATATACACAGTCCGAACTGGAATTCTTTTTAGACTTGGGTTGGTACATTGGATTTAGCGGAACAGTAACTTACGGTGGAAAAAACAAATTTGCAGATATGGCAGATGTTGTTTCTTATGTTCCAAAAGACCGGATTTTAATAGAAACAGATTCACCTTACTACGCGCCGGTGCCAGTTAAAGGTGGAACAAATACTCCTGGCAACATCAGATACATTTATGAATATATTGCTGCTAAACGAGGCATGACGATTCACCGTCTGTGCGAAACAGTAGATAAAAACTTTGAAAAATTATTTTTAAAATAGAGGCTTACTTTTATGATTTACATCGGAAATCATCTTTCATCAACAAAAGGTTTTCTGGCAATGGGAAAAGCTGCCACAGAATTAGGCGGAACTACATTTGCATTTTTTACTCGTAATCCTCGCGGTGGTGCGGCAAAGGAAATTGATCCAGCAGATGCACAGGCTTTGAACGAATATCTTGCTGCTAATGGTTTTGGAAAACTTGTTGCTCACGGTCCTTACACAATGAATCTTTGTTCTGATAAAATGGATATCCGTGAGTTTGCTAAAAATGCTCTGGCAGATGATTTACGCCGCATGGAAGCAACACCAAATCAATATTACAATTTTCATCCAGGTTCACATGTGGGCCAGGGTGCAGAAGAAACAATTCCTGTAATTGCAGCAGCTTTGAATGAAGCTATGTTTGAAGGAATGACAACAACTGTTCTTCTTGAAACTATGGCTGGGAAAGGAACAGAAGTTGGCCGCACTTTTGAAGAAGTAAAAGCCATTATGGATTTAGTAAAAGATAAAGCTCATCTTGGAGTTTGTCTTGATACCTGTCATGTTTGGGACGGTGGATACGATATTTCAGATTTTGACAAAGTGCTTGATGAATTTGACCGTGTAATTGGATTAGAAAATTTAAAAGCAATTCACTTAAACGACAGTATGAATGATTGTGGAGCCCACAAGGACCGCCACGAAAAATTAGGCAAAGGTCATATTGGCGAAGCCATCCTTAAAGCAGTTGTTCAAAATCCTCGTGTTCAGGGGTTACCTTTTATTCTTGAAACTCCAAATGACGATGCAGGATACAAAGCAGAAATTGCTGCAGTAAAGAGCTGGATGAAATAAGGAAGAAGTATTTGCGTGGGCAGGTGTCCACCTTTTTATAAAATTCATACTATTTTAAGATACTTTTTTCATATTTTAATTTTTATATTTTTTATATTCTTATACCTATGGATAAACAATTATATAAATCTTATGAAGGTTCATTTCGTGTTGGAGCTGCAGTAAGTGGCTTGTTTTATGATGAAGAAAGCTTTGCTGCAAAGCATTTTAATATTGTAGTTGCTGAAAATGATACAAAAATGGAAAATATGTTTCCTGAACCAGATACATATAATTTTTCTGCTGCTGATAAATTCATTGCTATGGCAAAGGCTAATGGTCAGGATATTCGCTGGCATACTTTGGTTTGGCACAATCAGTCACCAGATTGGATTTTTAAAGATGCTGATGGAAACAAAGTTTCTAAGCAAGTTTTGAATCAGCGGCTTAAGGATTATATTTTTACAATTGGTAACCGTTATTCAAAAGATGTTTGTTCTGTTGATGTTGTAAACGAATGTATCTCTGATAAAACCTTTAAGCTTCGTGATGGAACTGAACGTTCACAGTGGTTTGATATTCTTGGCCCGGAATATATTGACAATGCTTTTCGTTGGGCAAAAGAAGCATTCCCAAATGCCAGTCTTGTAATTAACGATTACAATCTGGAAATGATTCCAGGTAAGCGACAGGGAATGTATGACCTGGTAAAGGGAATGCTGGAACGGGGAGTGCCTGTTGATACTGTTGGACTTCAGATGCACATCAATCAGGAGTATCCACCTGTAAGCATGATTGAAGAAACTATCCAGATGTTTGGAAGTCTTGGTGTAAATGTTATTGTTACAGAAATGGATATTTCTGTTTACCAGGATTTTAAAGATGGTAAGGAACAGTTCCAGGATAAAAAGGAATTTACACCGGAACTTATGGAAGCTCAGGGTAAACGCTACAAAGAAATTTTTGAATGCTTTGAGCGCCAGGCAAAAGCTGGAATTTTAAAAGATGTTTTGCTTTGGGGAATTACTGACCGCTTTACATGGAAGAATGATTTCCCTGTTCCTGGTCGAGGGGACGCACCTCTTTTGTTTGATAAGGAAGGAAAAGAAAAACCTGCATTTTATGCATTGTTGAAATAGGAGAGTCTGAATATGAAAAATACATTTCTGGAATATGGTTATTCAAAAGAAGAAATTGAAATTCGTGTAAACAAAACTTTTGATGAAATTTTTGAAGGCATGAATCGTTTCTATTTTGAAGGCTTGCACGATACTGGTTATTTTATGGATACAGGAAACTGTGATGCCAGAACTGAAGGCATGTCATACGGAATGATGATGTGCGTTATGATGGACAAAAAAGAATACTTTGACCGCATGTGGAAATTCTCTCAGGAATTTATGTACATGAATGAAGGCTGGTTAAAAGGTTACTTTGCTTGGTCAGTTGCTCCTGATGGAAAAAAGAATGCCTTTGGTCCAGCTCCAGACGGCGAAGAATTTTATGCAATGGCACTTTTCCTTGCCGGAAAAAAATGGGGCGATGGAGAAGGCATTTACAACTACACAGCCTGGGCCCGCAAAATTTTGAAAACTTGTTTACATCATCCTTCAAATATGTGGGAACCTGAATCTGCTTTGATTCGTTTTGTTCCTGGATGCGGATTCAGTGATCCTTCTTACCACCTTATGCACTTCTATCACTACTTTGCAAAATGGGCTGACGAATGCGATCGTCCATTCTGGAAGCGTGCAGAAGAAGCAAGTCGTGCTTACCTGGTAAAAGCCTGCCATCCAAAAACAGGTATGAACCCTGAATATGGAAACTTTGATGGAACTCCAAATCCATACGGACCTCCAGAAAATCACGGAGACTTTTACAGCGATGCTTACCGTACAGGTGCCAACATTGGTCTTGATGTTTTGTGGCACGGAGCAAATCCAGAGTTTGCTAAAATTGCAGACAATCTTATTAACTTCTTTGTTGATATTCCAACAGAAGATTTTATGAAATACAAAATTGACGGAACAGTTTGCGTTGATGAAAAAGGCAATCCAGAAAAAGCTCTTCATCCAATTGCATTGCTTGCAACATTGGCTCAGACAACTTTGGCTTGTTCTCCTTCCAACCGCAGCAACGCAGAAAAAATCATCCGCCGTTTCTGGGAAACTCCACTGCGTACAGGTGAACGCCGTTACTACGACAACTGCCTGTACCTGTTTGCAATGCTTGCCTTAAGCGGAAAATACAAACCAGAATAATCTAATCTGGATGAAAAAATTTACAACACCTCTTATGTTTTTGACAGGAATGGAAATCAGATTACAACTTTTGATACTGATTTTGAAAAAATAAATCAGGTTCGCCAGCAGGTGCCTTTAATTTCTGCAAAGCGAACTGATTTGTATTAGGTGATTATTCAATATCTCGTGTAATGTTACGCAGCCACTTTTTCTTAAAGTAGTGAATTACAATTACAGGCATTTTTTCAAACTCATCAAGATAAAGAACAAAATAAACCCACAAAGGTGGAAGCTTAAATACAAAAGCAGCCAGTAATCCCAGTGGAACAGAAACACACCACATTGAAATGCAGTCCATAATGAATCCGAATTTTGCATCTCCGCCGGCACGGAAAATTCCGCAGATTAAAACTGTATTTGTGGCGGCACCAAAAATTGATGCTGCGTTTATGAACATAAGAATGTTTCTGTAGTGGGCAGCTGTGTCCGAAAGTTTTGCAAGGTAAGGCATAATTGGATAACAGCATAAAAGAAGAATTGAACCAGCCGCACCTGCAAGAATTGTACTTTTAATAAGTCGTTTAGCATTTCGTTCTGCCAGTTCCATATCGCCACTACCCATAGTTTTTCCAAGAACAACTGCACCACCGTAAGCCATACCAAAACAAAGAACAGTTGCCAGCTGACGGATAACATTAACTACAGAGTTTGCCGCAACAATGTCTTCGCCCATGTGACCAAGAATTACAGAGTACATAGAAAAAGCTGCACCCCACACCAATTCGTTACCAAGGGCTGGCAAAGAAAATTTAATAAAATCAAGATTTAAAACTTTGTTGAAAGTAAAAATATTTGTAAAACGGAATCGAACATCTTTTTGAGTTGCAGCATAAAGCATGCAGAAAAGCATTTCTATTACGCGGGCAATTGTTGTGGCAATTCCAACTCCGGCAATTCCCATCTTTAAAACAAAAATAAAAAATGCGTTCAAACCAATATTTAAAAGCAAAGCAACAGTCGTCATAATGGTAACGATTTTTACTCGTTCAATACTTTTAAATCCTGCCTGGTAAATCTGGGAAATTGAAAAGCAGACATAAGACAAACTTACAGCCCGTAAATAAGAAGCTCCAGTTTCTATTAGCGCAGCGTCTTCTGTAAAAATGCGCATCAGAAGTTCTGGTGCAAACATTGCAGCAACAGAAAAAATTAATCCGGCACAGGCAGAAATTCTTAAAGCCGCACCGTGAAGAATCTGAATAGATTTTACATCACCTTTTCCCCAATACTGAGCTGCCAGCATTACAAGTCCAGAAGAAAGTCCAGTGGCAATCATAACCATAATGAACATAATCTGACCGGCCAGCGAAGATGCGGCAATTGCAGTTTGACCAACAAAGCCCAGCATAATTACATCTGCAGATCCAACCGCCGCAGTAATAAGATTCTGAGCCGCCATAGGCCCAACAACATTTACCAAAGATTTATAAAATGATTTTGATTCTTGAGTCATGAGGTAAATATACAATTTAAATCTCGAATTTTTCTACTTAATTTTTTCATATGTCTTATACTGTAACTATGGAATACACATCAAACTCAGATAAAATCACTCGGAAATTATTTTGCCCGGAAAGGTGTATTCTAAAATTGAGAGTGTGTTTTTTGCGCTCAGAATAGGAGAAAAAATGGCAGATTTGTCACACAGAAAAGCTACTGCAAAAGTGCAGATTTTAGATAAAAATGGAAAACCAGTTTGCAACGCAAAGGTAAATGTGAATCAGATTAATCACGAATTCCTTTTTGGATGTGGAGCATTTGAAGCTTTGCCTTATACAAACGGAGCTACAGTTCATAATGGAAATGGTTCTTTAGTTGGTGCAGCCGAAAAAATTCAGGAACGCACAATTATTGAAGACCGAATGGCAAAATGGCTGGAGCTTTTTAACTATGGTACTTTGCCATTTTATTGGGGTGGTTATGAACCAGAAGAAGGAAAGCCTGATACAGAGGGTCGTATGGCTGCAGCAAAATTCCTTCAGAGTAAAGATGTAAAAGTTAAAGGTCATCCACTTTGCTGGCACACAGGCTGTGCAAACTGGCTTATGAATTACGACAACAAAACAATACTTGAAAAACAGCTTGCCCGCATTCATCGTGATGTTGGAAATTTCAAAGGTGTTATTGATATGTGGGATGTAATCAACGAAGTTGTAATCATGCCAATTTATGACAAATACGATAACGCCATTACAAGAATATGTAAGGAACTGGGCCGTGTTGGTTTAGTAAAAGAAGTTTTCAAAGCAGCTTATGAAACAAATCCAAATGGAACCTTCCTTATAAATGATTTTAATATGTCATCAAATTATGAAATTTTGATTGATGGATGTTTGCAGGCTGGAGCTCCAATCAATACAATTGGTTTACAGTCTCACCAGCATCAGGGAATCTGGGGCAAAGAAAAACAGGAAGAAGTTTTAAGCCACTTTGAACATTTTGGTTTGCCAATTCATTTTACAGAAAACACAATTGTTGCAGGTCCTTTAGTTGCTCCAGAAATTACAGACCTTCAAGATGCTCATTATAGTGACGATGATGCTACACCAGAATACGAAGAAATGCAGGCAGATGCTTTGGAACAGCAGTACAGAAATCTATTCGAAAATCATCCATTAGTAACTGCAATTTCTAACTGGGACTACGGCGACGGCGCATGGCTCAACGCACCAAGTGGAGTTATCCGCAAAGATGGTTCGCTTAAACCTTCTTATCATCGTCTGCACAAACTGATTAAAGAAGAATGGCACACAAACCTGGAGCTTGTAACAGATGCCAACGGCTATATTGATGTAACTGGCTTTAAGGGAAAATACGAAGTTACCGGTGCTCATGGTAAGGGTGTGTTCACACTTGCTGCAAATGCACCTGATGTAAAGGTTACACTCTAAGTTTGTATAAAGAAGGCCTTCCCTGCTGCCATGGCTTTTCGCTGGTGTATTCGGCACCTTCAATCTGGATGATTGTTCCAGGTTGCGCCCATGGAGTAGTGAGGGTTCAACCTTTTCTTTTCCGTCTTCTGTGTAGTCCCAGGCAAGGAGCATTTCGCGGCTCAATGTGTTCGTTTTAGTATTTTATAATAAGAAAAATGTGGGCGTTCCCCTGCGCTCTCTCACTATGTTCGGTCGCTCCGGGTCGCTATGTTACGGGTTCCGCTTTCGCTCCAGCCACCCCAGCTGTCGCTGGCCTTCGCAGCATAGCTGCTCGGAGACTCGCTCAAAATGCTCCACTGGAGCATTTTGCCGGCTTTCAGCCGTCGCTCCCTAGGTGGCCGCCTTCGGCGCCCTTCACAGCGCTAACGCATTATTAATAGTGGAAAAATCAAAATATTTGACTTATAATAATTTAATGAATACTGCGATTTTAAGTAGTTTTGATAAATATACAACTTTCTCATTTGGTGGTAAAACGCTGACTTTTCGAACATGTAATGGTTTGGAAAGATATACAAAAGTCTTACGGTGGGATGATGGTTACATTGAAGTCATGGCTAAGTATAAAAATAGAAAAGAAGAAATCGAAGAATATATAGACCTTATTCCTGTACTTGAAGGTCTATATATGGATAAAGAAAAATTCCTTGCACCTATCAAAGAGGTAAAAATCGAATATGCCTGAAAAAGAACTTCAGAAAATTGCAGAAAATGCAAAAATCATCGTAAATGGATACGCTTTTTCAAAACGAGATGATGGATTTATAAGCATCTTAAATCTTGATCATCCTGATTGTGCAATGGTCATTAGTAATGAATCGGAAATTATCGAAACTAACATGGATGAAATTGAACAGGGAATTGTTCTTTCTTTGGCAAAACGAAACTTAGCTTTCCTAGAGGATGACAATGCCTAAATATCTTCGTGATAAAATTGCAAACCATTATTTATATTTTACGTCGCAATGTATTGTTGAGGCTATGCATGTTCATGCCAGTGATAAAAAAATGACAGAAAAAGATTCTGCAAAATTTTTTGTAAGAGCTGACGGTTCATCTGTAATGCAAAAACGAGGCGATTTAACAGACAAAGAAATAACCATAATCCAAAAGTTTATTCAAGCTAACTACATTGATATGTATAAAACCTGGAAAGATTTTGGTGGTGGGGAGTTCTTTAGTAAGTAGCCCGAAATTCGAGTTTTCTAAATTAACCGTAATCTGAAAAAGTTTTGATAA
>JAEDFM010000015.1 GCA_016292805.1 Treponema sp.
AGAACCAGAATCTGAAGTGCTACCATTACACAATCGGGGAATAAGTGAGTATTAATATATCGTTTTTACACGAAGAGGTCAATACCCACTAAATATAATTTTAATTATTTTTTTTCAGTTTTTTTAGCTGCTGGCTTTTTTGCGGCAGTTGTTTTTGCTGTAGTTTTTTTAGCGGCTTTTACAGGGGCTGTTGTATCAACTACAGAGTTATCATCGTTTGCTAATTCTGAACGAACATAAGTATCTGCCTTCCAGTCGTTTATCCATGTTTTTCCATCTATAAGATAGCGGAACTGATACTGTTTATTTACTTCCAGTTTTTCCTTTACAGAAAAAGAACCATCAGCAGCTTTTTTCATTGGTGCAGCTTCTTTATCCCATCCATTGAATTCTCCAACCAAAGTAATTTTTGTAGCTCCAGCTGCAGCTGTTGGATTTACATTAAAAGTAACTGTACAAGTTTTTCCATCCGCAGAAAAAGATTTCTTTAATGACATAAATACCTCCGAAACAAATATTTCTTATTTAATATTAATTATTTACTCTTTTATTTGCAATAGACTGCATCTGCTGCACGAATCAACACATTTGCCTTTTCTATCTGGCGGTCTGCAACCAGAGGGATTCTATCTAGCACATAATCTCCCAGCAGCACCTCTATCTGTCCGTATTCATAACCTAAAACAACATCTCCAATCAGATGCTGTGGAACGCTTACTTTTACCTGTACCTGTTCCAGATTCTGAGCCATTGTTTCGCCGGTAATAAAAGGTACAGTTTCTGTTTTAACTTCAAATGCAGGAACCAGATTAACAGCCCTTTCCCTGGAACCATAAACCTTCAGGAATACTGGCTGTACAAAATTTTCAATATCATAATCAGCAAAGTTTTTAAAACCATATTCCATTAAAGTGGTACCGTCTTTTACGCGGCCAGCCTGTCCTTCTGCTGTATTGTTACCAGGACCTTTCATAGTTACAGATAAAAATCTTACTCCATTGCGCTCTGCTGTAAGAGAAAGATTGTAACCGCTTTCGTGTATATAACCTGTTTTTAATCCGTCGCAGCCAGGCAGTTTTCCAAGTAAAGGATTTGTATTCTGCTGGGTAATGCTCATAGTAATATGTCTAGGTAACCCCTGAGTAAAATCCTGTGCAGCAAGTACATGGCCAGGTGCCAGATTTCTAGCCTTGGGATAAGTAAACTTTTCTACACTATGAAAGCGTTTTAAAGAATCAGGATGATGATTGATATACACCTTAGCAAATGCAGCCATTTCTCGGGCTGTAGTTGTATTTAATTCACTGTAACCGGAGCTTTCCACAAAATGTGTATTGGATAATCCCAGTCCAACGGCCACCTGGTTCATTCTTGCAACAAAAGCTTCCATGCTTCCGCAAACTGCATAGGCAAGAGCATAAGCTGCATCATTACCAGAACAGATTGAAAGACCTAATAAAAGTTCTTCCAGAGTAACTTGATGACCTTCCCCTAAAAACATAAGCGAAGAATGTGGTGGCATATTACAAGCCCAGCATTCTGGTGGTAATGGAATAATGTCGTCATAATGCAAGCGCCCGGCACTTACTTCTTCATCCACAACATACATGGCAAAAAGCTTTGTCATGCTGGCAGGTGGAATAACTTCATCAGCATTTTTTTCGTAAATAACATTACCATTTGCTACATCAATTAAGATTGCAGAACCGGCACCTACAGAAAGCTTCTGTCCCGTAAGATTATATGGAAGACTCTGAATTATCTGGTATCGCTCTGAATATTTATTTTTTAAAAGAAGATCCAGTTCATTTTTCTGATTTACTGATAAAGGATTCGCAGCAAATTCTTTTTTAAACTGAAATCCGCGTACAACAACAAGGCTGCAAAATGAAAAAAGCAGTACAAGTAAAATAATAAACGGGATTCTGAAAGCCCAGCTTGAGTACCACTTTTTTTTACTATTATTTTCACTCATAGAGCGTATTCTACCAAATACTTCAGTTAGTTGCGAGTGGGAGCTTAGCCTAAGAAAAATAGTCACACGGATTTAGGGTGTATAAGAAAAGGCCGCTACGCTACGCTCTAACGAGCTGTGAAGAAAGCTGCTTGTATAAAGAGATGTAATAAAATATCTTTTTTATAATTATCCTGTCATTCGCTGCCATAAGTTCATAGGGACGTTAGTCCCGTAGCGTAGCGGCACTTGTTATACGCCCAAATCCGTGTGACAAATTCCGGGGGTTTTAGAGGTAGGTAAGTAAAGCTAAAAATTGCTTCCGCAATTTTTTTAACGCTTTGCTATTATACACCGTCCGCCAGCGGCCTTACACACCCCTAGGCGAAGGGGTGGCGAAAGACGGCGCAGCCGGCTGAAGCCAGGGGAAGACATTCCCCTCAACTAATGACTCAAACTCCAAAAAATGCTATACTCTTCCAATACATTTACATTACGCCTTAGGGCAATTTTTAGCAGGAGGATACCATTATGGTACCAGTTTTAATTAAAGATTTACTTAAATCTTCTCCAGACGGACGTTCCGTAAAGGTTTGCGGTTGGGTTCGTACTGTTCGTGACTCAAAAGGTCTTGTTTTTATTCAGGTTAACGATGGAAGCTGTTTTTCAAATATTCAGCTCACTTTTGACCGCAATAATCCTTCTAATAATGCAAATGTAAATCAGATTGAAGAAGAACTTAAAAAGCTGAACACAGGTGCTTCAGTTCGCGCAACAGGTTTATTGATTGAATCTCCTGCCAGCGGACAGGCAGTTGAAGTTACTCTTGAAGGCTTGGAATGTCTTGGAGCTTGTAATCCAGAGGAATATCCATTGCAGAAAAACAAAATGTCTATGGAATATCTTCGGGAAAATGCTTATCTTCGTGCACGCACAAATACTTTTGGTGCAGTTTACCGTGTTCGTAACCAGATGGCATTTGCAGTTCACTCTTTCTTCCAGGAAAGAGGTTTCCAGTACATCAACGCTCCAGAAATCACATGTTCTGACTGTGAAGGCGCTGGCGAAATGTTCCAGGTAACAACTTTAAGCATGGAAAAAATTGCTGAAATGGGTATAAAAGCCGGCGCTAAAGGTATGAAACCTGAAGATGCAGCTAAACTTGTTGATTACTCAAAAGACTTCTTTGGAAAGAAAGCTTCTTTGACAGTTTCTGGTCAGCTTGAAGCAGAAACCTTAGCAACAGCTCTTTCTCGTGTTTATACATTCGGCCCAACTTTCCGTGCAGAAAACTCAAACACACCTCGTCACCTTGCTGAATTCTGGATGATTGAACCAGAAATGGCTTTCTTTGACCTGGACGATGATATGGATTTGCAGGAAGACTTTGTAAAATACCTTTTGAACTGGGCTCTTACAAAGTGCCGCGAAGATTTGGAATTCTTTGATAAACGCATTCAGCCTGGTCTTATTGCTCAGCTGGAAAGTGTTGTCAATTCTAAATTTGTACGCATTTCTTATACAGACGCAATTGCAAAACTGGAAGAAGCAGCTGCAAAGGGTGCTAAGTTTGAATTCAAACCTTACTGGGGTTGTGATATTGCTACTGAACACGAACGCTATCTTACAGAACAGATTTTCAAATGTCCTGTAATGGTTTACGACTATCCAAAGGAAATAAAATCCTTCTATATGAAACAGAATCCTGATGGAAAAACTGTTCGTGCCTGCGATGTTCTTGTACCTGGTATTGGAGAACTTAACGGCGGATCTGAACGTGAAGCTGATTACGACAAGCTTATTGCTGAAATCAAAGCTCGCGGTATGGACGAAAGTGTTTACGACTGGTACTTGAACCTTCGTAAGTTCGGTACAGTTCCACACTCAGGTTTTGGTATGGGATTTGAACGCTTAATCCGTTATGTAACAGGTATGGAAAACATTCGTGATGTAATTCCTTACCCACGGGCGCCAAAATTAGCTGATTTCTAATTTAATCTTAGGATTAAGGGATGAGAAGAAATACACATCCAGAATTAAAGATTAAGCTTAAACATTCTCAAAAGTTCACAAAGTTTGGACAGAAAATTTATATGACCTGTTCAAACTTTCAGAACAATAATCTTTGGGAAAGTGCTTCTTCCTGCTCTTTTGGATTTATCTTCTCATTCATTCCTCTGGCACTTATTATTGTTGCCCTGCTTACAGGCATCTTAAAAATTTCTCCAGGAATTTATAACTGGGTAATGAGCATTGTTGATGCCGTAAAACCTTTTTTTGATGTTACACCTTTCCTAAATAACTTAATGGAAAACGAAGCTGTTCACTGGGTTGATATTGTACTTTCAGTCTGGGTAATCTGGATGGCTCGCAAAATGTTCATTTCTATTATGCAGGCCATGACAAAAATTTTCCGCTCGGTTTCAAAACGCAAAACCTGGTTTAATCAGCTTTTTATTTTTGTTCTGGAATTTATTATTGTATTCCTGATTGCAGCTGTAATTATTGCTGCCTTTATTTTTAACAGAATTCTTTCTGCCTCTGCATTTCTTGACCGTCTGAATGTATTTCTGCCTTCGTATATTACCCGAAGCTCCCACAACATTCTTTCTCTTGTAATGTACTCAGTTATTTTTATCAGTACAGTTTGTGTATTTAAAGTTTCTTCAGGAACAAACCCTAACCTTGCCTGGTGTATATTCTACGGAGCCTGCAGCACAGCCATATTCTTTCTGCTTTCTATTTTTGTAAATAAATTTATGAACCTTACAAATTACAACGTTATCTACGGTACTATCAGTACTCTTGTAATTTTAATGATGAAGGTTTATTTCTTTTTTGTAATTTTCCTGTTCTTTGCACAAATGATTTATGTAACTCAGTTTTTTGATATTCTTTTGCAAAGTCAGATTTATCTTCTTCCTTCAGCAGAAGAAAATGGATGGCTAAATACTTTACGCCGATTGACGTTCATTAATCCGGTTGCTCTTAAAACTAAAGAAAACACTCTTTATTTTAAGGCAGGTGAAATTGTTTACCCTGAAGGTGCCCGTTCCGATAAAGTTTATTACCTTCGCTCTGGCACAATTACAGAAAGCTCAAATTCCCGAACAGTTCAATACAATCCAGGCTCCTTTTTTGGAGACACTCAGTGTATCTTAAATCAGCCTCGTCTTGGAACTGCCATTGCCGAAACTGACTGTAAACTTTTATTCTTTACTGCAAAAGAATTCAAAGCATTAATGCAGCGTTCTCCAAAAGCAGCCACAAAAGCCGTTTCAAAAATTTCTTCAGAAACTTCTACCTCTATTGAAGAAAACTAAATCCATATATTCCACATACACCTTTTTTTCATTATAATCTATTTATGTCACGTTCAAAGATTGTTGTTTTAGATTTTGGAAGCCAGTATGCACATTTAATTGCTAAACGCTTCCGTATGTTAGGCTATTATTCAGAAATAGCACTTCCTTCTACTGACCTGTCAGTTTTTGAAAACTGTAAAGGTATTGTTTTTTCGGGCGGACCAAGCTCCGTTTACGACGAAAAAGTTCCAGAGTTCAACTCAGAAATCTTAAATCTTGATATTCCAATTCTTGGCCTTTGTTATGGTCACTACATTGTTCAGCTTGGCTACAACGGAAAAGTTGGAAAAGCAGATGTAGGTGAATTTGGATTTTCAACTTTAAATCTTAATCCAGAAGTAAAATGTCCATTATTCAAGGATATTGAACCAACACAGCAGGTTTGGATGAGCCATCAGGATGGAGTTCTTCAGTTAGGCGAAGGCTTTGAAGTGGTAGGTTCAACAAAAGACTGCCCTTTTGCAGCAACACAGAATCTTGCAAAAAAACGCTTTAGTCTCCAGTGCCACTGCGAAGTAAAAGATACTCCTTGTGGAAACCAGATTTTCCAGAATTTTGCCGACTATTGTGGAATGGAAAAAAACTGGGATCAGGACACAGTCCTTCAGGTAATTCTTGAAAACATCAAAAAAGAAGCAGAAGGAAAAAATGTTCTTTTGTTCTTGTCTGGCGGTGTAGACTCAACAATCACATTTGCACTCTTAAACAAAGCTCTTGGCCAGGACAGAGTTCTTGGTCTTCACATTGATAACGGTTTTATGCGTAAAAACGAATCTGCAAATGTAGCAGATGCTTATCATAAATTCGGCTTCAACAACTTTATTGTAGAAGACGCTTCTGAAAGCTTCCTTAAAGCAATTGCCGGCCTTACAGATCCACAGAAAAAACGTATGGCAGTTGGTGAAAACTTTATTACAGTTCGTAACGAAGTTGTTGCAAAACAGAACCTTGATGAAAGCATGTGGATGCTTGCACAGGGAACTTTATATCCAGATATTATTGAATCTGGTGGAACTAAAAACTCAAACACAATTAAAACACATCATAACCGTGTTCAGGGAATCCAGGACTTAATTGCAAAAGGCTTAATTATTGAACCAGTAAAAGATTTGTACAAAGATGAAGTTCGTGCTATTGGTAAAAAGCTTGGCCTTAGTGATGAACTTGTTATGCGTCATCCATTCCCAGGTCCAGGTCTTTCTATTAATGTTCTTTGCAACGATGGAAAATCCTGGTCTACAAAAGATGACGAAGAATTAGCAGAAGCTAAAAAAGAATTGAAGGACATTACTCTTGATATGTTCTGCGAAAACTGCACTGCAAGAATGACTCGTGATGTTCTTCCTGTTCGTTCTGTTGGTGTTCAGGGTGACTTCCGTACATATCGTTTCCCAGCTGTTCTTGATTTTGGTCCTGCAAAAGATGCAGAATGGCCAGCTGGAGCAAAAGCTGCAGAAATGGGTATTAGACATTTCCCAGGCAAACGAGAAAAAATTGAAGCCTGTTCATCTACAATTACAAATGCAGCAAAATATATGAACCGCACTTGTATAAAATTGTATCAGAATCCAGCTGTAAAAAATGAAGCCTTAAAATTACAGGAAGGCTACTGTGATCGCCGCCGTCTTGATCAGCTCCGCGAAGTAGACAACATCGTTCTTACAGAGCTTCATAAATCAGGCTGGTACAATCAGATTTTCCAGCACTTAACAATCGATTTGCCATTTGCAGCTTGTGCTGACCATGCAACCTTTGTATTACGCCCTGTAGTTTCAGAAGATGTTATGACAGCCCGCTTTGCAATGCTTCCAAAAGATGTTCTTGGTAAAATTGTTGAACAGATTGCAGCTCTGCCTTTTGTAGATGCCCTGTATTTTGATGCAACAAACAAGCCACCAGCAACATTTGGTTGGGAATAATTTAATACAGCAGGGGGAAGTCTCCCCCTCGCTCCAACTAAAAATGCCAGACAATAATTGTCTGGCATTTTCATTTTTCGCTACCCCCTCTGCGGGCACATCAGATTTCCAATTGGCCCGCAACGCCCACTTGCTCTATTTGCTGTAATTTACAACTGTTTCTGTAATCAAAGGAATCAGCTGTTTTTTACGGGAAACAACTCCCTGCAAATAATAGGCATGTTCTTCCTGTTTTGGGAATGTAATTAATTCTTCAAACTTAGGTTCAGAGGCAATTAAGAATATGCTGCTTAAAGCTGTAATATCTGTTACCAGCAGACACGAGAACAATGCTTTACGACTGCGGCGCTCAATTTCAAGCTCAGAAATAAAATCAGCTTTACGGCTAAGAACTTCTTTTGTACTTCCAACTTCTATCTGGCTTACTGTATAAACAAGCTTTCCTTCTGTATATTCTTTTAAATCCTGACGAACTAATTCACCTGCATTGCGGCCTGAAACATTGCTGCCTGCAATAAGAATTTCATTTCCAAGTTCTTTAATATCAAGATCTGTAATATTTGAAAGATACTCTGCCATTTCCCGGTCAACATCAGTTGTAGTTGCAGACTGCAAAATTAATGTATCAGACAAAATACCGCAAAGTAACAGTGGAGCAATATCTGCAGGAATTGGAATTTTATTTTCTTTATACAAACCTGCAATTTGAGTAGAAGTAGATCCCACCGGACGGTTAATAAATGTAATAGGATTTTTAGTTGGAATAGCACCAATTCTATGGTGGTCAACAACTTCCTGAATTACATAATGCTCTACACCTTCTACAGCCTGTCCAAGTTCATTGTGGTCTACAAGAATAACTTCA
Organism: Treponema sp.; assembly: GCA_016292805.1. Taxonomy (GTDB): domain Bacteria; phylum Spirochaetota; class Spirochaetia; order Treponematales; family Treponemataceae; genus Treponema_D. The sequence continues at coordinate 8,104 of JAEDFM010000015.1, forward strand.
ATATTTGGTTCCTTCATCAAATCATGTTCAGAAATCATTCCTATAACTTTATTTTCATCATCAACAACTGGAAGATACTTACAATGAGCATCCTTCAAAATATCTTTGATTTTTGAAACTGTATCATTAATATGTACAGTTTTAATTTCCACATCACCCATTGAACCAACTGGAGATGAATATGCAATAAGCATTGAAGTTGGAGCTGTAGAATATGGACTTACAATTACAGAAACTCCATTTTTTTCTGCCAGTTCTCTAAGCTCTTTTCCAATAACACAGTTACTTGTAGTAATTAAAAGTTTGACCTTATGTTCAATACACATACGGTGAATATCTTCACGGTCAGAAGCAATTACAACAATATCTTCACTGGAATGAGCTTCTAATCTTTTTTTGAAAGTTTCTACAGAAGAAGAAGCAACATGAATTGATGCCTTCATATTTTTTTCAGCATCACCAGCAATAATAATTGGCTGTGCATTAAGTGTTTTCTGAATTAAATTAATGTTTGTAGAAAAACGATGTTTTTTTTCTGGATTAAGAATTGTAAGAACACCGCGGGCAAATCCAGAATAATGAAGAAGTGATAAATATTTTCCGTCTTTATCTACAACTGGCATTACCCTGTTTTCAGATTTTTCCATGCGCGCAATAGATTCCCAAATAGAAACATCTTCTGTAACAGTTTCTACATTGTATTGCATAAAATATTTTACTTTTGGAATTAAATCAGGAATGTATTCAGGACGCTGAACTCCAAATTTTTCGAATATATATGATGTTTGAGGATTCAAATGTCCTGCTCTAGCTGCTTTATAATTTTCAAAACCTAGAAGATTTTTTAATCTGGCATATCCAACTGCTGAAACTACAGCATCTGTATCTGGATTTTTATGACCTATAATATAAACTGTTTTATTCATAGGTTAAATATAACATTTTCTGTTATTTAATTTCAATTAATTAGATGTTATAATGACTGTATGTCTTATAAATACGAAACTCATCTTCATACAGCTCAAGGTTCTGCCTGCGGTGTTTCTTCTGGCAGTGATTATATTGAACCTTATTTTAATGCTGGATATTCTGGAATTTTTGTTACCGACCATTTTTTTGGTGGTAATACAGCTGCCCCTAAAGATGCCCACTGGGAAACTAGAGTAAAGGTTTACTGTAGTGGCTATGAAGCTGCATTTAATGAAGCAATTGCATTTAATAACAAAAACAATCTGACCGGAACAGACAAAGAATTCAAAGTTTTTTTTGGTATTGAACAGACTTTTGATGGAGATGATTATCTGATTTATGGAATTGATAAAAACTGGTTATTAAATCATCCAGAAATTGAAAATATGAACCATTCAGAATTATTTAATGCCGTAAATTCTGTTGGTGGACTTATGATTCAGGCTCACCCTTTCAGATTCCGTTCTTATCAAACTGCTATGCATCAGCATCCCTTAGACGTTCATGGAATTGAAATTTATAATGGGGGAAACAAAATTATTGAAAATCAAATAGCAGAACTTTATGCTAAGGCTATGGATTTTCCAACAACCAGTGGAAGCGATATTCACAATGTAAGCAAGCTTATAAACCATGAAGGTATTCCTTGCGGAGGTATGGAATTTACAACTCCACTCCAGGATGCTTTTGATTATGGTCGCAGAGTTAAAGCTAAAAACTACAAGCTTATTGGAATTGAAAAATAATTCTGTTTAAGGAACAAAATATGAAAGAAAAATTTGATGTTACTCCTGAGCTTTTAAAAGCTAATTTTATAGAAGTATATGGCAGCAGCGATGAAGAAATAAGAATGTTTGCATCCCCTGCCCGTATAAACATTATTGGTGAACACATTGATTACAATGGTGGTAAAGTTTTTCCTGCAGCAATTGATAAATATCTTTATTGCGCCATCCGTAAACGTAATGACTCTAAAATCGTATATAATGATTTATTTTTTCCTGGAACCTATGAATTTGATACATCCACAGATTTTAAATTTGATAAAACAAATGATTATGCAAACTTCCTTAATGGAATTCTCTGCTGCATGAAAAAAAGAGGTTTTACATTTCCTTGTGGGTTTGACTGTTTAATTGCAAGTAATGTCCCAAGTGCAGGTGGCATTTCCTCATCTTCAGCTTTGGAATGTGGCTTTGCCTGGGCTGTAAGTGAAACTTTTGGATTTAACATTTCCCGTAAAGATATTGCTCTAATGGGCCAGCAGTCAGAACATGAATTCATGAATGTAAACTGCGGAATTATGGATCAGTATATTATTGCCACAGGTAAAAAAGATACTGCAGAAGTTCTTGATTGTGCTAAGGTTGAACACGAATATGTTCCATTAAACTTAGGTGATTACCGTTTTGTTGTAATGAATACAAAAAAACAGCGCAAACTGGCAGATTCCAAATACAATGAACGAAGAGCCCAGTGCGAAGAAGGCCTTGCCACATTAAAGGCTAACGGTGTAAACATTCCAGATTTGTGTTCCCTTTCTGTAATGGAATTCAACAAAGTTGGCAGCTGCATAAAAGATGAAGTAATTTACCGTCGTGTTCGTCATTGTGTTACAGAAATGGACCGGGTTCTTAAAGCCGTAGAAGCACTTAAAGCCAATAATCTTACAGAGCTTGGGCAGCTTCTTTATGGCTCTCACAATTCCTTACGAGATGATTACGAAGTTACCGGTATAGAACTTGATACTTTAGTAGACCAGGCATCTAAACAACCAGGTTGTATTGGTGCCAGAATGACAGGTGCCGGTTTTGGTGGCTGTGCAATTGCTTTAGTTCACAAAGATAAGGTTGATGATTTTATTAAAACTGTTGGAGATGAATACAAAAAGGTTGTAGGTTACGAAGGCGCATTTTTCGGCTGCAGCTCCGGCGACGGCGTAAAGGAAATTTAGCCGCATTTTGATATTACTTAAGAATTTGCTAAACCTTTTAACTAAAAACCCGGGAGGGAAGGAAGCGGATAGCAAAAACACTCTGAGCTCGGAAACGATAGTTTCCTTACCGAGCTCAGCGTGTAGCGACGCTAGCTAGCGATTTTGCTGTTCGCTTACTGACCGGTAGGGATTTTTTTAATATAAGTCTTCTTTAGCAAAATCTTACCTCACTCTGCACTATTTCTGCAAAAGCTTAAATACGCCGTCTTCCTGGTATTCTACGCCTACATCATCTGCTTCAGTTGGAACTGTTCCTTTAAGGAAGAATTTTTCCAGTAATGACATATAGTATTTAACAACATTATCTGAAGGTCTTAAAACGCTTAATTTTGTTAAACAGTCGTAGGCTTTCCGATAATTCTTTGCTTCAAAAATATCCATTGTCTTTTCCCAGGCTTCTACATACTGGGCAAGCTTACCATCATCAGCATCTTTTAATCCTAATGGCTCATACAAGCGGATTGGTGTATTTACATTAACTACACGGACTCTATCAAGACGACGAACAATAAAACGGTCATCAAGACGGTTCTTTGTAGCCTCACTCATAAGAATACCACTAGTTCTATACTGTTTATTTACACCTTCAAGACGGCTGGCAAGGTTTACATTATTACCCATCATAGTGTAGTTCTTTTTATTTTCAGAACCCATATAACCGGCAATCATTTCTCCAGAGTTCAAACCAATACGAGTGTAAATTGTTTTGTTATTCTGAACCATAATCTTAAATGCATCATACAAGTCCTGTTCCATTTCTTCTGGCTTTTGACCGCTGGCAATAGACTGGATTTCATTGTTCATAACAGCTTCAGCAGCCTTCATTTTAAGGGCAGCAGAAACTGCACGAGTAGCATGGTCTTCCATATTTACAGGAGCACCAACAAGGGCAATAATAGCATCACCTTCGTACTTATCTACAGTACCCCGTTCATCCATAATGATATCGCTCATCTTTGTAAGGTAGTAGTTCAACAAACATACCAGCTGATTAGCAGTAAGCAATTCACTAAAGCTTGAGAACTTCTGAATATCTGTAAAGATGGCTGTCATATCAAGACGCTGACCACCAAGTTTAAAACTTTCTGGATTAGCAACGATTTCTGCAACTACTTCTTTGGAAAGACACTGACTGAATGCGTTAGTAATAAACTTTTTATCTTTAGAAGCAGCAAGGAATCCTACAATTGTTGTAATAATAAATGTAATAGCCAGAGAAAGTTCTGGAACAACAAAACCTGGATACTGACGAGTGATTACATAATAAATAAAAATAAGTAAACCAGAGCCAACAATCATAGAAAAGCCCAGAATAATCTGACGGCCTGTACCCTTTATTTTACTTGCAAGCAGACTGTAGAAAATACATAAAACAATTGCAATTATAATAGAAACCAAAGGTATTGTATCATCAACAAAATCTTCAGAAATAATCTGATTTGCAAAAGTGTAATGGGCACCTGGGTTTGGATAAGTAGACTGATACTGGTTTACACCAAAATCGGATGTACTTGTAGCATTTGTACCAAAAATACACATAGCACCAGCAACCTTTTCTTTGATTTCATTTCTGATTGCTTCAAGATTATTAAAGAATTCACGGAGTGTTTTAAAATTAGCCTTTATTTCCTGTGCAAATTCTTCATCATCATAAGCATAAGTTTCAATTAAATTATTTTCGCTTTCCTGTGAAACAAATACTTTCATAGCCGAATAGAAGGCATCTTTATATTCTTTATAGGCATCAAAAGAAATACCTTCAGATTCACCATTTAACACCAACTCATTATAGATATACTGTGCCGCATCGTAATAATCCTTTGGATTTTCATCCACTAAACTGAAATAACCATTTTCATTAAGAACTGACATCTGTTCATAAAGAAGATTTTCATCTTTAAAAATACTATATGGATTCCATAAAGAAATTTTGTTGTATTCATCATAAATATGTTTTGGATATTTAAGAATAATAGAACCATTATTGTCACGAGGAATACGAATATCTTTTACTGTTGTTTCATTAATGCGGGCATTTTTTAAAGTTACATATCTGTTTGTAATTTCAACTTCTGGATTTCCAAACCGATTAAGTAATGGAACTAAAACTAACTGACCATAATATTCACCATTGTATTTAAAGAATGGATAAAGGCGTCGTAAATAACCGTCACTATCTGTATCAGCATTAATAAAACCGGCACCATTGGCATTTTCCACAAGCTCTGTTAATGCAAAAAGAGCACCAGAATATTCAGGTGTTTTAGTATCATTTTTGGCAGTAATATTCTTAAATGCTACATATTTACTGTAAACTTCTCTTTCTTGTTTTTTTGGTTTTGAAACATTATCAAAAGGGAAACAAATATATGAATTACCAAAAAACTTCAGTGATTGGGCAAGTATTTCATCGTATGGTGTAACAACATGAGAAACTGATACAAGAACCGAATTCAATGCATCATTAATATCCATATATCCGTCTGCCATTTCTGTAAAAGCTTCTTTAATATAAGATGGAAGTTTTTCATTTACATATTCCAAATCTACTGTTGAAGGACTCTTATCAAGAAAGCTTAAATCGAATACAACAGACTCAGCACCAAGTTCTTTAAGAACAACAACACTTTTTGCATAAACATCGCGATTAAAAGGCCATGAACCAATATTTTCCACAGAATAATCATCAACATTTACCATAATTACTGTATTACTTTCAACAGTTTCTTTTAATGGGCGCTGGAAAATATCCTGAACTTTTTTATCAGCTGTTGTAAACAAAACTAAAGAGCTTACAAGAACAGCAATCAATGGCAGAATAAATAGGATAATCTTTTTTTTCATAACTTTTCCCTCTGATTTTACAAACAAAAAAAGCTGCTACAAAAATAAATGCAGCAGCTTTGCATAACTGAATAATTAATTACTCATCAATTTCATAATCATCTTTTGCTTCACTGGCACGAGAAGAAGCTGTAGCAACACCCTGAGTACCTGTTTCAGATGTAGCATTTGATTTTAATGCAATTGTTGAACCAGGCTTCTTTTTTGGTCCGTTAGCTACTTTTGAATTAGCCTTAACCAAATCAGCAACTGTTCCCTTTTGCATTGGTTTTATAGTAACACTCTCCCCACCTTCAGAAACAATGATTATTTTAGAATTTACAGAAGTATTGATTACAACAGAATCATTAAGCTTCTGACCAACTTTTACTGTTTTAAATTTTCCAGGAGCAGCTTCGTATGTAACATTACCTGTTATAGAAGTTACTTCGAATTTTTCTGCAAACATAAATGCTGCAGCAGAAACCAAAATAAAAGCAATAGCAATAAATTTTTTCATTGTTAATCTCCTATATAAATAAGTTTAACTAGAATGCGTTTTTAAATCCAGTAATGATTTTGCTTCTTGAAGGCATATCAATCTTTACACTGGAATCTGGAATACCAACAGGTTTATATTCCTGCCATGCATCTTTTAATGGAATTAAAGCTCTTTCCTTAGGATACTTTTTCCATTCTCTCATAGCTGTTGAACGTTCCAGAGCAAAGGTATCCTGACAAAGAGTAATTTCAAGTGGAACCCATACTTTACCGTTCATTACAATACAGTCACCAGCTTTAGCAGCCTGTTCTACAGGAACACCTGCATCAAAAGCAATAAAAATATGTCCTGGACAAGTAATGAAAGCAGTTTCAATACCAATAGCTTCAAGTAAAGAACAGTTCAAAATTGAAAGGTCATCACAGTCGCCGCCAGAGTAAAGTAATGTCTGATATGGGAACTGAAGGAAGTCTACCTGACTAGTACCTGTGTTATCTGTAAAGGCACTTGAAGGGTCAATAACATAGTTAATACCAAACATTTTAAGAGTAGAGAACATTGCGGCAGCATACTGAATATTTTCTGGAACACTAGATCTTAAACTGTCTTTTACAGTATTTTTTACAAAGTTAGCAAAGTAGTTTGCAGTACCATCACGAGGACTTACAAAAGCCGCAGCACGACGGTCATCTTCCCAAGTCATTGAGTTACGGTTTAATGCCTGAAGCTCAACAGTCTGAGAATATGTCATTTTTTTACCAAGAGATTTATAGCTGACTGTAATCTTTGCATCAGCTTTTTCGGCAACAAGGTTATTCAAGACACTTTCATTTAAGAAGCAGGTTAATTCAGCTTCAAATGAATCACCCCGCTTTACTTTATCAAAGGTAGCACAAACATCAGGATTGACCATGTACTGTTCAATGAAAACAGAAACCTCTACATCAGAAATATCGTTCTTTTCATTGTTTACAAAAACCATTTTTCCAAATCCAGTTTCTGAGTAACGGCTGTAGAATACAGGGAAAATTGGCTGAAGCTCTTCTTCCACAGTTATAATATCAGTTGATGCAAACAAACCTTTTGTAAAGCTGTATTTAAGAGCAAGACCTAAATCTACATTCTTAATAAAGTATTCTTTGCCGTTATAAAAAGTATTATAACCAGCAAAAGCACCTAAAGATAATTCTGGAATTACATTGAAATATGTTGTAAAACGACCGCCGTAAGAAATACCCTTTTCACCTTCCAGTCCCATTTCTTTATTATCAGGAACAGTCCAAAGTCCTACATAACCTTCAAGACCAAGTGTAAGACGATCGATTACAGTAAGATTATACCCCAGTGCAATATCACCATTAATAAGCTGTAGACCAGAAATTCCACGAGCCTTTAAAGGTACATAATTTCCCTGGAGTCCTAAATAAACAGTATCACGACCGCGAATTGTAAACGGAGCAATATCTGCAGAAAGCCCAATACTAAGAGGATTATTAAGAGGATGATTGTCCAGCAATACACCATAAGATGGTAAAAGTCTTAAACTAAAATCCCCAGCAAACCCTAATGCAGCAACAACAAAAAGAAAGGAAGCAGCTAAAAAAGATTTTTTCATAGTTCTATCCTGCCTTTCCTTAGAGTCCTAATTTTGCATTAGCGTTTTCAAGACCTTTTGTTGCAATCTTATTATCTGGATCTTTTGCAAGAACACGTTTGTATGTGCTTGCAGCAGAAGTATAGTTCTTTTCAATCATGTATACAGTAGCAAGGTTGTTCAATGCACTTGTAGAAGCCGATTTATTGAATTCAGCTTTAGCATCTGCATAGCGACCCATACGCATTAATGCAACACCAATCTTGTTTGAATCAGCAGATTTACGAGCTCTTGCAAGAACTGTTGTCAAATCTGTATTGATATAATCATTTACTGCAGCTGTAAATGCAGAAGTAATAGATGAATTAGAAGGCTTATCGTATGAACCGTTAGCTTCGTTGAAAGCACATGGTAAATATACCTGCCATGCATCGTGAACATTTGTATATTCAAAATCATATTCTTCGTCTGCTAAAGCAGCGGCAATTTTCTTACCAGCATCCAAGCGGGCTCTTGTAAAGCCTCTGTTTAAGCTTGCCATAGAAATACCAAAGAATACTGAGGAATCGTCTACAATAAGACCGTCTGTATTACCAAAGCTGTTTCCTTCTGTACCTGGTCTGATTCCTGCAGATACAAGAACAATAAAGTCATCTGGAAGTGTAACATAACCTGTTGCAACACCTACAGATTCAAGACAGCTGGCAAGAAGAATACCCATTTCATCGTAGTCACCACTAAGCATTTTAAGAGTCTGCAATGGATACTGAATTGAGTCTAATTCTTCACCTGTATGATACTGAGCATATGGTGTAAGTTTATCATCAGAATATTTAACACCAGTAAGGCGGATAGCTTCAGTCATAGCAGCAGCCATCTGAAGGTTTCTATTCATACCTGTGTAGAAATTATTGCGGGCAACACCAGCAACGAACTTAGCAAATTCAAGGATTTCTGGAGTATCTGGAGAAATGTAGCAGCTTAAAGCTGTTGAATCTGTCCAGGAGAAGGCATTACGGTTATTAACGCTGATTACAGCATTCTGAACAGCCTGCTTTTTCTTTCCAAGGAATTCATATTCAATTACTATTTCACCAGAAATTTTACCATCCTCTACGAACTTAAGAATTTCTTTAGAAAAATCTGCATAAAGAGGAACTTCTACTGAACCATATTTTTTAATCTTAGAAATTGAAGCTGATTCATAAGCAGAAGCTGTATATTTACCTGCACGGAAATATACCTTTACATTTCTAACTTCCGCACCTTCGTTATTACGAATAGTTACAACTCCAAATGGACATGCACGATAAGCACTCATAAATACAGGGAATGCAGCATCGCCCTGGTTAAGTGTTGTAATAAAAGAAGAAGAACCCTTCTTACCAATTGGCATTGTATAACGAACACCAATACCGGTCTGAACAGAGTTCATGTAGTTTTCAGTTTCTGGAAGACCCATATAAGTGTTATAGCTTCCACTTGCAGTCAAAGTTAGTTCAGGACTAACACGGAAACCAATTTCACCGTATCCACGCCAGTAAAAGTCTGAAGCAACAGGTTCATCTACATCTGCTGAAGTACTAACCTGCCACAAACCAAAGCTTCCGCCGGCACCAATATACAAACGGCTTAATGGATAATAGTATGCCCCAAGGTTCAGACTACCACCATAAAATACATTATTTGCATTAATTGGTTTAAGAGGATTTATAGATAAATGACCTTCTGCACCAACATTTAAAAATCCAAATAAATCAAGATCAGCCTGGGCAAAACCACCAAAGCCAACACCAGAATCATCATGCAAAGGAATGGAAACGCCAGGAGTAAAGGACAAGGTAAGATCTAAAGAAAAAACACCTGTAAGCAAACCGAAAGCAGTAAATAAAACTGTAACTAACTTTTTCATAATATACTCCGACTTTAAATATCTTTTAATTATAACTTGATTTTTTTTATTTATGCAAGGAATAAAAAAAAACCTGTCGTAATAAAAATTACAACAGGCTCTCGAATAATTTTGTATTATTTTAAATAGCTGTCAGGCTTTCCGAAATACTGAAACAGTTATCACCGATTTTTTCAATCTGACGAACAATATCAATATAAAGAAGCTCGGCTTTAACATCCGCACCACCTTCCAAACGCTTACGGGCAACTTTTTTAAGGTCTTTACGGAAGTCATCAATACCGTTTTCAAGTTCATTTGCCAGCTGAAGCTTAGACTCATCAATATGTTTATTAATATTACGCTGAACAAACTGCAGGAATTGGCGAGCCAGCTCTACATAAGGAAGCATTCTTTCCATATCTTCTGAAGGATACTTCATCTTCTTTTCTATACTACGGCCCAAAAGCATGATTGTTGTATAACAGTTGTCCGACATGTTTTCAAGCTCGTCAACAATCTGAAGCATAGAAGAAATATGCTGTACCTGTTTTTCGGACAATTCCAAAGCTTCACAGTGAACCAGATAGCGGGTAATCTGTTCGTGCATCTGGTCTACGTAATCTTCTTCTTTAGCTGCAGTTTCTACGTTTTCTTTTACAAAATCATTATTACGTTTAGAAACACCAATCTGAATGCGGTCAAACATATTAGAAACTATATCTGCCATGTTTGCAATTTCTTTTTCAGCACGAATGATGTAAGTAGCATAACTTTCCTTACCAATAACACCCTGGAATTCAAGTTTATAAGTTCCTCCTGTTTTATCTTCTTTATCATCACGAATAATAAGACGAGAAAGTGAACACAACTGTTTAGCAAGAGGAAGCAATACAATAGTAGAAAGAGTTTTAAATACTGTATGAAGAATAGAAATCTGAATTGCAATATTTGCACCCTTTGGTGTAAGAAGTTCGATTAACCTTAAGAAAGGCTGGAAGAAAATAAGAGCAAGAACAGTACCAAATACGTTGAACATAACGTGAATTACTGCAGACCGTCTTGCGTCAGCAGAAGTCCCAAAAGAAGCAAGAACAGCATCAATTGTAGAACCAATGTTACTTCCTAATGTCATAGCAGCAGCCATTTCCCAGGTAATAAGTCCGTTATATGCCATAGTAATTACAATTGCCGAGAATGCTGATGATGAATGCATTAAAGCTGTAATTACAATACCAATAAGGAATCCAATAATAATGGAAAGAACACCTAAATTCTGAACAGAAGAAAGGAAACCTAACTGGCTGGCATCAAAACTGAATACATCTTTAAGCTTATCAAGACCTAAGAACAAAAGTCCAAAGCCCATAACAGCTTCGCCAATGTTTTTATAATTATGTTTTTTGATTATTGAAAGGAAGTATCCAAGACCTACAACAGGTATGGCAAAAGCAGAAATCTTAAAGTTGAAGCCGAAGATTGCAACAATCCAGGCAGTAATAGTAGTACCAATATTGGCACCAAAGGTAACACCTACAGACTGGGCCAGCGTAAGTAAACCGGCATTAACAAAGGTAACAACCATGACAGTTGTTGCACCAGAGGACTGGATTATCATGGTAATAAGCATACCAGTAAGAAGTCCTACAAACCGGTTTCCTGTAACGACACTCAAAGCGCGCTGAAGCTTTTCGCCGGCACTCTTTTGAACGCCATCACTCATAAGCTTCATACCATAGAGCAGGAAGCCTAAACCGCCAATAAATTCTAAAATTGGTGTTACGATACTCATGGGGTCATAATAGCAAAATTTCAACATCCTTTTCAATAAAAATCAAATATTGTAGAATAAATATTATGAAGAAAATTTTAATTATTTCACTTGCTGCAATTACACTTTTATCTACTGGCTGTTCAAAAAAACATACTCAAAACCAGCTGCCAGCAGAAGAATCAATAGAAATTACACTCCAGCCTACAGATACAAAAATTCCAGAAATTCCACAGACCTGGCACATTACAAACAAACGAATCTGTGTAATTTTTGGTTATGATTTTAATACTCCAGAAATTTACGAGCCATTAAAAGCCCAGCTTTCCCAGAAATTTGGGCTTAATGAAGATGGGGGATTGATTTATCCTTTGGTTTACCCTGAAGATTTTAAGCATGCTCCAAAAGGCTACAGCAGTGATCTTTATTCTATATTAAATGATGATGAAAATGATTTTGCAGGGTTAATAATTTTAGGCGCTCCAGAAAAAACACATCTGGCTTTAGCTCGTTTACAGGACAAATGGGAACAGAACGTTCCTTACCCAATCATTGCCCTTTATCCACAGGATGATGTTTTAGGAATGGAAGCTGCCTGCGATGTAGTTATTGACCAGGGACAGAATTCAGAAGGAAATCTGGAAGAATCTGAACAGGTTATTACTGATGCTGATGAAGTATTATTGGAAACAATCAATTATCTGATAGCACTGGGAGCTCCAATGACCCGTGACATTTCTGTTCAAACCCATGTACAGCAGATGTATAAAAACAAAAACATCCGCCGCTATGTTGATTCAGAAAGCGGACTTCAGTCTATCAATCACTTTGTATTCAAATAAAAAACAATGCTTGAACTTACACAAAACGAAAATAGTTTAATCGGCTCCTCTGCCGCAATCAGAGCTTTAGCAGAAAAAGATCATGCCCGTATTCTGGTAATTTCAGATTCCCACGGAAATTTTAGAATTCTGGAAAAGATTTTCAAACAGTACGGTCCCAGCTGCCACGGCTTTATTTTTTGCGGCGATGGTGCCAGAGACATTGCAGAGATTCTGGAGCTGGCAAACGAAGATGAAAGCTTTAGAGAAGTTTTACCATCCGTTTTTGCCATTGTACGGGGAAACGGAGATCCAGAAATTTATCCTGTAAGCTATGAAATTGGAAAAGATAATCCTGCAGCCACAGATTATCCTAAAGGTTCTGTAATTATTCCAGACGACCAGACTTTAACTGTAAACGGCCACAAGTTTTTTATCTGCCATGGTCATTACCAGGGAGTAGATTACGGCCGCAACGACCTTACCTTTGAAGCAGGCGGTTATGGTTGTACCGCAGCATTTTACGGCCACACTCATGTTGCCCGCCAGGAAACACTAAGAAACTGCACCTGCATAAACCCAGGCAGCTGTTCCAGACCTCGCGGCGGCCAGTCTGCAAGCTTTGCTATAGTTACTGTTGAAAAAACTTTTATAGATACAGCCTTTATAAAAGCGGATGGCTTTAGAATCTGGCAACCTTTGGGGTAAGTTACAATAAACATTAAAAGCCAGGCTTAAAATATAAAAAAATAAAATACAAAGTATTTTGTAAAAGCACGATAGTGTAAGAAGGTACAAAAGTGATTCCGATGGCTTTTGGCGGATGCCATTAAAAAAATCTGAGCATTTACGCAGTAAAGCGCAAGATTTTTTCAAGTAAAAAACACTCGGCTGGCACTTTTCGTACCTTCTGAAACGATAGTGCTTTTACGGAAGGTTATGTTTTACTTTTATTTTTTTATATTTTAAACCCAAAACTATCGTGGCCGGGGTAAACCAGAGTTCCGGCAGGAATGTTTTCTCTAAGGTACGCAAGACTTTTTATAATCTGCGCTTCGTCCCCACCAGCTAAGTCGGTACGGCCATAGCCACCGTAATCAAACAAAGTATCGCCGGAAATAAGAGCGTTTTCTACGGCACTGTACAAGCAAATTGAGCCAGGTGTATGCCCCGGAGTATGAAGAACCTTCCAACCAAAATAGTCCTGTCCGGTTTTCAAAGCAACTTCTGCAGAAGGCTGTTGTTCAACCACCTGAATAATCTGATCCCCACCAAAAAACATAATATCAGCACGGCCAAGAGGTCCCGGTGGATTCTGGAATTCAGCAAATTCAGCCTGGTGAATTGCAACCTGTGCCTTAGGAAAAGCCTCCTTAAGCTGCTTTATTCCCATTACATGGTCAAAGTGATAATGAGTAAGCACAATACCAATACATTCCAGCTTCTTTTTCTTAAGATAATCCAGAATTATGTTCTGGTCCCCAGATAAAGTACAGGCAGCAGGGTCCACTACAAACACCTTCCCTTTCTCTGTTTCCACAACCAAAGTGTTTACACCAAAAATGCCGGTTCTAATTACATGAATCATATTGTTTCCTTTGAAAATGAAATGGTAATTACCTTAAAAGCAAAGCCATGGATTGCCACAACCTGAGGTCTTACAATGACAATTCTCTTCCCATTAAAAAAGGCACTGCTCCCTTCTAGAACAATGCCCTTTCTCTTACAACAATTGTCAATTATAATTAAATTAGTTGCTTCCAAATGGAGTCTGATCAGCAGCAGCTTTTTCGGCAGCAGCGTATGCAGCAGCGTCTTCGGCAGCCATGTCAGCTTCTGTAATAGCTGCTTCTGAAGCAAATGCAGATTCAGCTTTAGCCTCAGCTTTTTCGTCAGCAATTTCATCTTCAGTCTTCTGGCGGCTGTAGCTTACAGCAAGTTTGCGTCCACGATATTCGTAGCCGTTCAACTTATCAATAGCAGACTGAGCATCTTCTGTATAAAGCTGAACAAAAGAATAGTTAGCCAAAACTTTAATATCACCAATTCGTTCGCGGTCCAAACCACCAACAGCAATTAAAATTCCTACTAAGTCACGAGGGTAAACACGACGGTTTTTACCAATACCAATAAAGATTGATGTAGCTTTATCTGGATCAATAACAACTCTTTCGTGATGAGGTCTTTCTTCTGCAGCCTCTGCAGCAGCCTTTACTTCAGCTTTCTTTTCTGCACGAGCTAGTTTTTCGTTACGGTTATTTTTTAAAGAACGACTGTTGCGAAGATCTTTTTTGTTCATTCCAAATGAATGATAATGTTTCATTGATTCTTTCAACATGTAAGCAATTACATATTTACGCAATGTAAGTGGAACATTCTGTTTAAAAATTTTGTTAAGATCAGCAAGAAGATCTACATTTTCTGTTGTCTTTACTCTGTCTGCAGCATTTGCCAAGAAATCTGCAATCTGTTCTTCGTTAATTTCAAAATCGCGGTTGTAACCCATGATTATACTCCTATAAAACTAAAGAGCCAAAAGATATCCGGAGCTGATTTTTTCAAAACCTGTTCGATTTAATAAAGGTTGAATAATTTCCGGTGCAATAAAATTTGGCATTATAATAAATTTTTTACCCATCGACTGGAGCTTTGAAATACACATTGAAATAAGTTCTGTGCCTATTCCCAGTCCACGGAATTGTTCAGGAACAAAAAGACTTGTTATAAACATTATTTTTTCCTGATTTTCTGTTAAAGATGATGCTGTTATACATCCTGCAAAATCGTCAGAAAGACTACGGCAAATATATCCTGTTTGTGCTGCAGCTTCAGCCTGTTCAAACTGATTACGCCACATTTCATTAATTACCTTTAACACTTCTGAAGGCAGATTTTCATCATCATAAATACCTGCTGTAATATTTGAAAGGACCTCGTTTTTGTAAGCTTTAGATTCATACTCTTCAAAAGAAAAATCGTCATGAATCAAGGCATCATCGGATTCTGTAAAATAATCCAATTTTTCCAGTCCCCATACTTCTCGCAGGGAATTGTACCAGTCGTTAATACGTGCTGACATATATCTGTTTTTAAAAATATGCCATCGTTTATCAATTTCTGGATAGCTTTTCAAAATTATTCTAAAATTCTTGAATACCCCCCTTCCAGAATGAAGCACCGCCATTAGTTCATCGTGCACAATAGGTGAATGCAATGCAGCAACAAATTCTTCTCGCATTGCAAATCCCTCTGCAGAACCCCACTCTGGCAGACTGTAAAAGTTTTCTTCATCAGCCTGCATTTCTTCAACCAACTGACCCGCAGCTGCATTTACAACAAATATCTTTTCCTGATTGTCCATTGCAGAGATAATGCTGTCTGTAAGCTTTTCAGTCAGTTCAAAAGTCATAATTATTTAGGTAAATCAGCTCTCTTTGCAACAGTCTTGCTAATAAGACCATATTTAACAGCTTCTTCAGCATCAAGCCAGTAATCTCGTTCTGTATCTTTTGTAACCTGTTCCAAAGAAGTTCCAGTTTCGTCAGCAATAAGCTTGTTAAGAATTGCACGAGTTTTTTCCATTTCTTTAGCATGGATTTCAATATCTGTTGCAACACCCTGCATTCCGCTCATTGGCTGGTGAATAAGATAACGGCTGTTTGGAAGACCAATACGCATTTCCTTTGGTACTGCAAGTAAAACCAAAGTTGCTGCCGAAGCAATAAGCCCCATACCAATAAGTACAACTGGAGCCTTAATAAAGCGAATCATATCAAAAATAGCAAATCCAGCATCAACATCACCACCAGGTGAATCGATGTACATATAGATTGTCTTTTTGTCATCATCTGCTTCAAGAATCAAAAGCTGGCTAACGATTTTTTCTGCCAGGTCCTTGTTAATTTCTCCAGAAAGAATAATCTGTCTTGTTTTTAAGAATTTTTCCTGTAAAGGATTAGGAGCTTCTGGAGCTTTTTTAGTTTCATCTTCGTTATAAATAATCATAAGTTTAATATAATAAAAATACGGCTAATTGACAATTAAAACCGCTGTTATAATCGCCTTAATATAGAAATTAAATCAATAAACTCAGCCACCAAAAGCAGCCTTACAGTATGCCTTAAGCCGCTGCAGATATTCTTCCCTAGGAATATTTACCCCGCCATACCGCTTCATATTTTCTGTTTCACACTGACAGTCAATCATTTTTCCACCAGCAGCAAAAAACTCCCGGGCAAAAAGCACAAAGGCAGACTTAGAACTGTCAGGTTCAATAGTAAACATAGATTCTCCGCAAAAAACGCCACCCAGGTCCACACCGTAAAAGCCCCCTGCCAGCCGGTCCCCAAGCCAGGCCTCGTAACTGTGGGCAATGCCAGCCTTATGCAGCTTTTTATAAGCCTCCTTTATCATAGGTCCAATCCATGTTCCATTTTGCCCCGACCTCACTTGTACAGCACAGTTTTCAATCACCTGTTCAAAGGCCCGGTCCTTAGTGTAAGTATAGGGCGTATGTTTTAAGAACTTGTCTATAGATTTTGAAACATGAAAGTTCTCCGGGAAAATTACAAACCGCTGGGCCGGACACTGCCACACAACCGGCTCCCCTTCATCTTCATTAAACCATGGAAAAATCCCCTGCAAATAAGCCGAGTACAAAAAATCCTGATCAATATCACCGGTTATAAAACAAATATCCTCATACTCCGGCATATAACTTCCAGCAGGAGGTAAATCAATGTAAGTATAAGTATTATGAGGGGAATGATTTCCCCTGGCTCCAGCCGCCTTCGCGTCTTCCGCCACCCCTTCCAGCGGGGGTGTGTCCCCCGCAACGCCCCCAGCGTCCCCTGGAACCCATTTACCATCCACAAATAATTCATAAGGCCTGTAGTTAGCTTTGTAATTCATTTTTTTGCAGTCAGATAAATACAACCCCAAATAATAGTAAGGAATTTCCAGTTCCATACACAAAGCAATTTCCTGCAGCACACTGAACACACCAAGGCTTCGCTTACGAACAGAGTCACTGGTATCGTAATAAAAATAATTTGAACACAGGCCTGTAATCTTGCCGTCTGCTTCAGTCGTAATATCCAGAATGGCAACACCTATCAGCTTACCGTCCAGTCGGTATTCCATATTCCACACACCAGGATACCCGGAATTCATCTGAGTAAGCATTTCCCGGGCTTCGTCCATTGTTTTTTTAGGTTCGCCAGCAGCTTTATTATGGAAGTAATCATATTCACGAAATATAAAAACTTTTTCGTCAGTTAAAGCTTCCAAAGGATTTTTTACAAGAGTAACTTCCATATCCTGATTTTTGTTCCACACATGCCTCTGACTTTTAGAAGCTTCAAATGAAGTCACAGGGATTCGTATAGCATGACACTGGTTGCAATTGTGGCACTTATGAAGATAAAACTGATTATTAAAACGGCAGTATCCTGCTTCTTTAAAATCAGCGTAGATTCTGGTCATAGGCAGTAGATTTTCAGTCTGCTTTTCAATCCAGGGTACAAGGGTGTAAAGCTGGGTGCAGGCTTTATCCTTAAAATATCCGCATCTGCCAGAAACCTTCATTAAAGGTAAAAAATCCACAATATTTGGCATAAATGCATTTTAACATATCCTGGCCTGGATTACTAATGAAAGGTGAAGCATAGAAATCACACCTTCCCTCATTTTTCTATGGCTTCCCCCCAAAAAAACAATTTTCCTTTAATTCCTTTTTCATGCTAAAATATACACACTTTCAGGAGTCATTTCATTTATGGAAAACTATTACAATAAAAATGATGTAGCACCAGTTCCTCCAATGGGTTGGAACAGCTACGACTATTACAACACACTGGTAAACGAAGAACAGGTTCGTGCCAATGCAGAATACATGGCTAAAAATCTTAAAGACCACGGCTGGGAATATGTAGTTATAGATATTCAGTGGTCAGACCCAGATGCAGGAAAACGCAACGCAGAAGGCATTCAGTACATTCCATTCAGCCGTTTTAATGTAGATGAATATTCACGTCAGATTCCAGCCGTAAACCGCTTTCCTTCTGCTGCAAACGGTGCAGGCTTTAAACCTCTGGCAGATTACATCCACTCCCTTGGACTTAAATTTGGTATTCACATTATGCGTGGTATTCCTCGTTTTGCAGCCCACGACCACATGGCAATTAAAACCCATGACGGTTCAAAAGTAACTGCAGACATGATTGCAAATCCATATTCATGGTGCCGATGGAACCCAGATATGTACGGTGTAGATGCATCTAAACCTTACGCGCAGGATTATTACGATTCAATTTTTGAGCTTTATGCTCAGTGGGGCGTTGATTATGTAAAGGTTGATGATATCTGTAATACAAACGCTTACCCGGCAAATCCATATTCAGCAGAAAAAGAAATTGAAATGATAGCCCACGCAATTGAAAACTGTGGCCGCAAAATGGTACTTTCCCTTTCTCCAGGGCCAGCAGTTATAGAAAAAGCACATCACTATAAAAACTACGCTAATATGTGGCGAATTACAGATGACTTCTGGGATGACTGGAAATATCTTAAGGCTATGTTTGAACGCTGCGAAGTATGGCAGACACATGTAGGCGAAGGCAACTGGCCAGACTGCGATATGCTTCCAATGAACAAGCTTGGTTACGGTTGGGCACCTGCAGAGGCAGAACACAAAGGCTGGATGTGTAAGTTTACAAAAGATGAAACAAAAACAATGCTTACATTGTGGAACATTTTCCGGGCCCCATTAATGCTTGGAACAGACCTTCCTCAGCTGGATGATTACAACTTAAGCCTTATTACAAATGACGAAATTATTGCCATGAACAAAAATCCAAACCAGGCTTACCAGTCTACACCAACCTGCACCGAAGATATTGTATCCTGGGTAAATGAATGTGCCGATGGAAAATCTTACTACGAATGTTACTTTAATCTGAGTGAAAAAGAGCAGACAGTACAAATGAATCTGGAAACAGGCAAAGCTTCAAACATCCGGGAACTTTGGGAACATAAAGATTACGGCAAAAAAGCAGAGTTTGTAATTCCACCACACGGTTGTGTTGCGTTGAAGGTAAGTATTGAATTGTAGGAGATGTCAGTCTTAAAAGAATAGTCGTCAGTCATCAGTCTTCAGTCTTCAGAAATTGTAGATGAAAGATGATTGTATGTAAGGGGAAACTGTTTGTATAAGTTAATCAAGCGGCTTCCCTTTTTTCTTTGCCTTTTCACACACACCTCTACTGATGACTGACGACTGATGACTTCCCTCCCCCACTTCAAAAAACTCTCAAAAATCATTATACTTCCTCTATTCAATTAACATTCTGGAGGCCTACATGGGTGGCATTTTTGGTGTTGCGTCTAAAAATGACTGTTCTTTAGATTTATTTTTTGGTGTAGATTATCATTCGCACTTGGGAACAAGACGTGGTGGTATTGCAGTTGTAAATGCTGAAGGTAAAATTCAGCGTGTAATTCACAACATTCAGAATTCGCCTTTTAGAACTAAGTTCGAAAACGACATGGAAGACCTTAAGGGTAACATTGGTATTGGTTGTATTTCTGACTTTGAACCACAGCCTTTAACTGTTCAGTCTCATTTGGGTAGCTTTGCAGTTACTACTGTTGGTATTGCAACTAACAAGGATGAACTTGTAGAAGAAATCTTAAAAGACGGACACACTCACTTTTTGGAAATGAGCGGTGGCGAAATTAATCAGACTGAATTGATTATTGCTCTAATTAACAAAAAGGATTCAATTCTTGAAGGTATTAAATATGTTCAGAAAGTTGTAAAAGGTTCTATGTCTATGTTGATTTTGACAAAAGACGGAATCTACTGTGCCCGCGATAAGCTTGGCCGTACTCCTATTCAGATTGGTAAAAAAGATGGTGCATACTGTGCTTCTTTTGAAAACTTTGCTTACCACAACTTAGGCTACACTGACTGCTACGAACTTGGACCTGCAGAAATTGTTTTCATGACTGCTGAGGGAATCAAGACCTTGCAGGAACGTGGCAAAAAAATGAAAATTTGTACCTTTCTTTGGATTTACTACGGTTACCCAACTGCAACTTACGAAGGTGTAAATGTTGAAGCAATGCGCTACAACTGCGGTAAATATCTTGCTATGCGTGATAAGGGTTCTGTTCAGCCAGATGCTGTTGCAGGTGTTCCAGACTCTGGTACTGCCCACGCTGTAGGTTATGCCAACGAATCTGGTATTCCATTTACACGTCCATTCATTAAATACACACCAACATGGCCTCGTTCATTTATGCCAACAAATCAGGAACAGAGAAACCTTATTGCTCACATGAAGCTTATTCCTGTAAAGCAGCTTATTAGTGGCCGTAAAATTCTTTTGATTGATGACTCAATTGTACGTGGTACACAGCTTCGCGAAACTACAGACTTCCTTTACCAGAGTGGTGCTAAAGAAGTTCACATCCGCCCAGCCTGTCCTCCACTTGTTTATGGCTGTAAATACTTGAACTTCAGCCGTTCTAAATCTGAAATGGATTTGATTACAAGACGAGTTATTAAACAGTTTGAAGGCGACAATGTAAGCGACGAAGTTTTACAGAAATACTGTGATCCAGATTCTCCAGAATATGCAAAAATGGTAGAAGAAATCCGCAAGCAGCTACACTTTACAAGCTTACGCTTCCACCGTTTAGACGATATGTTAGACAGCACCGGCCTACCACACGACTGTCTTTGCACCTACTGCTGGAATGGGCAAGAATAGAGGAAGCGTTAAAAATAAATGCGATAGCATTTATTTAGCTTCATCAAGAAAGCGACAGGGCCGAGATTTATCGAGGCAAGAATAGCAAATGCGTTAAAAAAAACAGTCCAGTGGACTGTTTTTTAGCATTTACGCTCGTTCGCCCCGTGAATAGAAGAACCGTTAAAAAGCAAGCCGTCAGGGTTGCTTTAGGTTCTACAAAAAACCGACAGGACCGAGATTAATCGAGGTAAGAATAATGTACTACGACTACACATACCTGATTTTTGTTTTACCGGCAGTTTTGCTTAGCCTTTGGGCTTCTGCCATGGTAAAAAGCAGATTTGCCAGATATGACAAAGTAAAATGCAAACGCAATATTACTGGAGCTCAGGCAGCTCAATATCTGCTTAATGTAAATGGAATTGATGATGTAAGAATTGCCCATATTCCTGGAAATCTTACAGATAACTATAATCCTCAGACTAAGGTTTTAAGTTTAAGCGACTCCACTATCAACAGCACATCTATTGCGGCAATTGGAGTTGCGGCACATGAAACTGGCCACGCCATTCAGCATGCAAAAAACTACAAGCCATTAGGTCTGCGCCGCACTCTGGTGCCTGTTGCAAATATTGGTTCCCGCTTTGGCCCAATGATGGTTATTCTTGGAGTTATTGCTGGAGCAGCTGCAAAGGCTTCTTTGTGGAGTGAACTTGGACTTTATGTGGCTTATGCTGGAATTGCTTTGTTCAGCCTTTCAGTTTTGTTCTATCTTGTTACACTGCCAGTTGAATTCAATGCATCAAACAGAGCACTTAAGATTCTTGCTAAAGCAAATGTAATGGACAAGGATGAATTAAAGGGCACAAAAAAAGTGCTGGGAGCAGCCGCAATGACTTACGTTGCTTCAGCACTTACTGCAATAGGCTCACTACTACGACTGCTGTTTATTCTTAATAGCAACAACAGACGCAGAAGATAGCTAATAATCTACAATTCAAAACCAAATGGGCCGGCAGGCAATCCTTTGTTTGAATACAAGCATACAGGATTTGGACTGTCTGCCCACAAATATCTGATTTCTTTTAATTTTCCATTTACTTCAGGAACAGGAACTTCTACTTCTGTATCCGAAATAATCTTTCCTGCAGCTTCTACAACCTGCAGTTCTCCATCTGATTCGTATAAATAGCTGAAACCTTGAATACAGTCTTTCTGCTCTGGATTAAAGGCTGTAAGAGCTCCCTTCCCACAATCAAACTTAACCACCAGGGTCTGTCCCTTCTGTTCTACATTAACAGCCTGTGGAGCAGGATCAAAATCTTTCCCGTAAGCAATTCGTAAAGCTTCCATTGCAGAACGGGTACCTGTTGTGTATTTTTTTTCTGGATGAAGATCATTCCATTCGCCGGCGTCAATTGTTACAGCAATACCGGCATTACCTGCACTCTCCACAGCCCGTTTTTGCACCTGTCTCATACTGGCCCACTGACTGCTTACAGCGGCACTATTTTCGTTCCAGCCGTCGCTCCAGTTAGGTAACTGAACAACAACAAATGGCATATTTTTTGCTGCATACTTAAACTTGCCACGCCACAACTCAATCATTTTGCAGAGCATAGCCTGGTATTCATTGTAGCGGCCAGCATCACTTTCGCCCTGATACCACAAGGCACCAGCAACAGCATAATTAAAACATGGAGCCAGCATAGAATTGTACAAAGCTGTTGGAACCCATTCAAAGAACATTCCTGCAGGACAATCTTCTACACTACATCCAACTGCCATTTTCCAGTTTCCATCCAGCACAATCATTTCAGAATCACCGTCAAAAGACAAAGGCGAAACAGAAGCACGAACTTCCATATTACGGAATGCAACTGGAGATAAAGATACATCATCTGTAAAAAGACAATAAGGCTTTTCTGTATAAAAGCGAATGCTGCCATATTTTGAGTTTTTCTGAACTCTCACAGTAATAGTATTTTTTCCTTCTACAAGTGTACCAGCAGGAACAACATAGCGGCGTGGAGGATAAGAATAAGCAATTCCTCCAACCTGAACGCCATTTACATAAATGCGGTCAGCATCAACAATTGTTCCAAACCACAAATTAGTTTTGCGGGAATTAAAATGAAAAACCTGTTCTGCAGTTAAAGTAATTTCTTTTTTAAACCATACAACACCTGCACTGGTAAACTCTGTAATATTACCTGGAATTGTTACATCAGACCATTTATCTGCAATCTGTTCATAAGGAATTTTTTCCCATGATTCTTGCATACCCTTGTCAGATTCATATACCAGGCTATCCCATTTATTCTGATTATCTGCAAGAGATTTTTGTTTAGCTTTTACATTTTCAGGATTTTCCCAAACAGCCAGTTCCTTAAGATTTTCTGTGCTTTTTAATTCTTCCAGAGACTGTTTACTCATCCAGGAAGCTATAGGAGAACCACCCTGTGCAGGATTTACAATTCCTACTGGAACTTTTAATTCCTCCCAAAGCTTTTTAGCAAAAAAGTAGGAAGTACCAGCCATTGAACCCAAGGTCTGAGGAGAAGCACAACGCCATACAGGATTTTCTACACTATCCTGCTCTCCTTCAAAACTCCAGGAAATTGGAACTGTAATCATTCTGATATTATTGTTTGCAGGAAGCTCAAATTCTTTTGGATAAGAATAGCGCATTCTGTCCATTGGCAGCTGAGCATTTGACTGACCCGAACTAACCCAAACTTCACCTGCATAAACATCTTTAAAAACAACAGTTTCTGAACCAGAAGAAATTTCCATTACAAAGGGTCCGCCAGCATTTCCACTTTCAAATTCTATCTTCCAGTTTCCATCTGAATCAGCATTAGCAGAATAAGATTTATCTTTCCAGTTAAGACTTACAACTGCATTTGCATCTGCAATTCCAAAAATACAGTTTGTAGTTTTCTGCTGCAAAACCATTCCATCTGCATAAATACCCTTTGTTTTTAACATTTTAGTCTCCAGTTGTTTTTAAATACTAGTTTGTCCAGATTCTTGCAGTGTTATCGTAACGGAACCAGTCAAAGTCAGCAAAGAATTTACCTTTACTTTCATCACAACCATTAACCGCATACATACCAATTACAGTTCCAACAAATCCACCTGCTTTTTCTACACTTAAAATTGTTGCATCCATATCTTCAACAAAAACAGCAAGATTGCGTTCATCACGACCAAATTCAAAATAAAGATGCTGTTTTTCGGCAACAACACGGAACACACCAGTAAACTGTTTTGTACCGCCACCAAGAACATCTTCCTTAATTACTTCTTCAGTTTCGCCCATACTCTTAATGAGTTGAATAACAATAACCTTACCTCTAAGTGCAACCTGAATACGATAATTGAAAGTTTCATTCTGGAAACACACAAGCCCAGCACTATCACCATCATTTATAAAATTAACATTAATACCGCAGGCAGCTTCATAACTGAACCCTGTTTGACGGCGGGCAACCATGTTTACCCCATTATCCTGACAGATTTTATTTCCACCAAAAATTCTAAGGCTTCCAGGATTAGCTTTTAAACTGTAAACAGTTTCGTCTAAACGTCGAAGTCCAAGCCAATATAAACCAAGAGTATCTTCGTTAAAATCATCAACATCAGGGAAAACCACAGCGTCAGAATCATCATTTCCACGCTGAACAGGAATACCTGTAAGAGAGAAAGCATTTTCTACAAGACCTGTTTTTGGACTGGCTACAGGCCATCCATCTTCCCAAATAACAGGAACCATAAATGTTTCGCGCCCCATATTACAGTATCGTTCATCACCATCACCATAAGGACGAGAAGCAAGACAAACCATCCACCAGTGTTTATCGTTGTCCTGGAATAAATCGGCATGGCCTACATATACAACACCAGCTTTTTTTCCAAGATGACGATGTGTAAGGATTGGGTTAGACTTTTTACCTTCCCACTTTCCGTCTATAGTTTCGCAGCGGGCTACACATACAGCATGGTCAGGACCTGTACCGCCTTCTGCATGAAGAAGATAGTACATTCCGTTTATTTTATAGATATGAGGACCTTCTGGCCAAACACAGTCACGCAAAGCACCCCGCCAGATTCCTTTTGATTCTCCAAGAAGCTTACCTGTCTGAATATCAATCTGCTGAATCCAGATTTCCCAGTTTCCGTTATATTTTACACCTTCTGGTGCAGGACGAGTACCAATGTACCAAACCTTTCCGTCATCATCAAAGAATAAAGAAGGATCTATACCTTCTGCACCTTCAATTACAATTGGATTAGACCATGGACCAGCAGGATTATCGGCAGTAACAAAAAAGTTACCGATTTTATCAACCTGAGTACAGATACAATAGAACTTGCCTTTGTTATAGCGGATAGTTGGAGCAAAAAGCCCACGAGATACTCCCTGACCCGAAAAATCCATCTGTTCTGGACGATCAATTACATTACCAATCTGTTCCCAATGGATACAATCTGTACTTTTGAATACAGGAAGACCCGGCATATAGGAAAAAGATGAAGTAACAAGATAAAAAGCACCTTCTGCGGCACAAACTGAAGGATCTGGATAAAAACCAGGTAAAATAGGATTAATAATTTTCAAACTCATAATACCATTATAATCAATTCACAAATAAAGAACATAGGAAAAAACTCTCTATTAATGTTAAAAAAGTTTACATTTTTTTTGCATATTGGTATTGACAATAATTCATAAAACTTATAAAGTAATAACACTTATTGGAGCGATACCAAAGCGGTCGTACTGGGGCGGTCTTGAAAACCGTTGATCTTCACGGGTCCGGGGGTTCGAATCCCTCTCGCTCCGATATTCTGGAAGCGTGGTAGAGCGGTAATACAACGGATTGCTAATCCGTCACTTCCGTAAGGGGTGGGCAGGTTCAACTCCTGTCGCTTCCGAAACTCTACTGTTATATCCAGTAAGTATGAGATTGTAGCTCAGCTGGATTAGAGCACCACCCTGCGGAGGTGGGGGTCGCACGTTCGAACCGTGTCAGTCTCAAAGAATTAGCTCATCGTTTAAGACGGTGAGCTTTTTTATTTAACTTCAAGTACACGGTTCGAACCGGAATGAACGTTCCTTAAAAAGGCGAAAACTTGGAGCGTTTTTAAGGATTCAACGACAGGACGTCGTTGAAAGTAAATGCAGGCGCCGCAGAAGGAGCAAACAGGATGTTTGCGACTGTAGCGGCGAACCGTGTCAGTCTCAAAGAAAAAGCTTGTCAATTACGACAAGCTTTTTTTATTTAACTTCCAACAACTAAAAATAATCATTGACATTTAGTACTAAATACTAGTACCATATGGATATGAACTCAAAAAACCAAAAAGTTTATGAAGAAATTTTCAAAGATCCCATTCAACCCAATATTAAATGGAATGATATAGAAAATTTACTTTTAGCTTTAGGTGCTGAAATTTCAGAAGGCAATGGTTCTAGAGTTCGTGTAAAATTAAATGACCAGAGAGCAGTATTTCACAGACCCCATCCAGAAAATGTTACTGATAAAGGCGCTGTAAAATCTATACGACAGTTTTTAATTAATGCCGGAGTAAAATTATGATGAATTATAAAGGATATATTGGAAACGTAGAATATGACGACGAAGCAAAAATATTTGCAGGAACTGTTATTAATACAAAAACTGTTATCACTTTTCAAGGCACTTCAGTAGAAGAAATCGAAAAGGAATTTCATGCTTCTGTAGATGATTATCTTGATTGGTGTAAACAAGATGGTGTAGAACCAGAAAAACCATATTCTGGCAAATTTAATGTTAGATTCTTACCAGAACTCCATCAAAAAGCAGCTATTGCTGCTAAAAAACTTAATATCTCATTAAACAGTTTTGTAGAAAAATCTGTTGAAGATGAATTAAAGAGATATAATTTTATATAAAAAAAGCCGGAACATTTCTGCACCGGCTTCCCCCTAATCTATAACACTCACCTATTATCTCATTGGTGTGTATTTAATGTAATCGTATTCGGCATATTTGTTGCCGTTGTGCCAGTAATGGTTCAACCAGCTGTCTACGCCTGTTCCAGGCCAGAGGTTACACATAATCTGCATTGGATGGCTTGGCATCTGTTTTCCGTATGGAGCATTAAAGCCTGTGTTGTTTACACCATAAACCCATTTACCATCAATGAACCAGTTAATCCAGCCGTTACCATATTCAATAGCATATCTGTGGAATCCCTGACTTGCATCAAATCCAAGATTAATAATCTTTTCGTTATTAGCAACACCATTTACATAGTAGTTCAACTGAACCTGCCATGTATTTTTTCCAAGAATTTCTACGTCAATTTCATCCCATGGGCTTCCTGTATAGAGGAAGAAAGAAGTTACGAGACCATCACCTTTAGCTGCTTTCATGTTAGTTTCAAATGTTCCGTAAGAGAATGTGTTGTTTGTACGATATTCACCACTTGTGTATGGTTTACCGTGACTGTACTGGTTATCAAGCTTGATTGTCATTTTACCATTGTTAAAGTAAACATGATCCGGCTTCCACCCACAGTTGAACATACCACCGTTAGTCCAGTCTGCTTTGTTAAACTTACCTGTATCATAGTAGTCTAAAGCATCCCAAAGCTCCCAGTTCTGAGTATAGCGTGCGCTATCTTCTACACTAGCTTCTGCATCCACACTCATCTGTCCATTACAAGAAAACAATAAAGCTGCACTCATAATAAGAGCTGCAGTTCCAGCAAAAAGTTTTAGTTTTTTCATTTTGGCCTCCAAGAATTGCAAGGATGAAAATAACCTTACTATTCTTTTATAAGGCCGAATTTTCTAACACACTATCACCAAATTCGGCAAAATATCATTATATTAATAAAAAAGGCAGTACCGATCTTTCAACCGGTACTGCCAGCCCCCTAAGAAATAAACTCTCTATGCATGCAGAAGCTTACTTTGCATCTCCTGCATTTGTACTCATAAATCCGATTTTTACAACTGTGAATACCTGGCTTTCTTTGTTTAATTTACCAGATAATACCATACGTTTACCGTCCTTTAATTTAAGTTCTTTCATTGAAAGTTTTTCAATATTTTCAGGTACAGTAAGAACATATCTGTTATCTTCGTCTGTTGTAAGTGTTACAAAACCGGCTTTATTAACCTTTACTTTACCAATAAGTGTCTGGAATTCTGCTTCTGGGCCTTTGACTTCACCTTCAACAGCAGGACGTGAATGATGTTTTCCATTTGGTTTTGGAGCTGCAAAAAGTGCTGTTCCTGCCAAAGTTGATACCATTGCAAATGCTACTACGCTTTTCATTGTTTTATTCATAATTGTCTCCTACGAAAACCTACTGTTTTCTATTTATATTCAAGTATTATGCAAAGCCTTACTGCTCTGCTTATGATTACACTATACTACAAAGCCATTGTGGACTCTTTAAAATTAACTAAGAGAAAAATAAGAAAGTTCTTAGAATTCAAAAAAATTCAAAATCAATTTTAGTCTCTGATTTTTTGTTTTTTTTGTGATACTCTTTGATTATGTTCAAATGCAAGATGATTAAACGAAAGGTTTTACCAGTATTATTACTGCCACTACTTCTTACAGCCTGCAGTCCACACAAAGCACAGTCTTCCTTTACAGCAATGGACACATTTATGACAATTCAGGCAACAGGCAAAAATCCAGAACAGGCACTTGCAGCCGCACAGGAACGAGTAATGGAAATTGAAGGCAACATTTCTACCACTTTGAACAGTTCCGATGTTTACAGATTAAATCACGGAGAAAAAATTACAGTTTCCCAGGACACCCGAATACTAACAACTTACGGTCTAAATCTGGCACAGCAGACACAGGGAGCACTTAATCCTGCACTGTATCCAGTTACCAGCGCCTGGGGTTTTACTACTGGCACCTACACTGTCCCAACGGCATTTGAATTAAGCCAGCTGCTTCCACTAACAGACTACACAAAAATAAAACTGAACTGGGACAGAATTGAACTGGAACCTGGAATGGCTCTAGACTTTGGTGCCCTTGGCAAAGGCTACGCCGGAGACGAAATTGTTAGAATACTTAAGGAAAGAGGAATTACTTCTGCACTGCTGGACCTGGGAGGAAATGTTCAGGCTCTTGGCAAAAAAACTGATGGAACCATGTGGAACATTGGAATACGAAATCCATGGGGAGGCAGTGCTTCTGCTGCACTTAAAATTGCAGACCAGGCAGTTATTACCAGCGGCGGTTATGAACGCTTTTTTACTGCAAAGGACGGCCACCAATACATCCACATTTTTGACAGCAACACAGGTTACCCGGTAGAAAACGGAGTTGTAAGCGTTACAATTGTTGCAGAATCTGGATTGTATGCAGACGGCTTAAGCACTGGTATGTTTGTAATGGGATTGGAAAAAGCCTCTGATTTCTGGAAGCAGCATAAAGATTTTGAAATGATTATTTTTACCGAAGAACACAACCTTTATTACACAGAAGGGCTAGTAAAAACAATTACAGTTCTAGGGGATTTTAATTCCGTAAACATTATTCATTAATAACTGTTGCAGAAAGAGAAGCCTTAATCCGTTTAATAAGATTTCCTTCTGCAGTATTCATAATTTTACAAAGGCCACCAAAGTAAGCAAAACTGGTAGCAATAAGACCATTACCCTTTGGTCTAATATTTGCCGCACACTGACTTAATGCAGTAAGAGCAGAAAGTTTAACTGCTTTTTCAATACCAGTCATTAAGGCACCCTGAGTAATCTTCCAACGTAAAACACTAAACAGAACTTTTCCCTGAGGCATAATCAGGCAGGAAATAATTACAAAGAGCCAGACCGAAATATGAGGCAGCAGCTTTATTTTACGGCCGCACATAAGCTGTGCACAAAAAGAAAGAACCATGCCAGCCACAAGTACAGGTATTTTTTTGAACACAACTATAAGAATAATCGAAGTACAAATCAACAGAATAAGGATGATATTTTTAGCAAAAGCTCCTTTCTTAGGGGCAGTGGCATCATCATCATCATCTTTTTTCTTTAATATTAACTGAGGAGAAAATTCTGGAATGTGGAGTACAAAGCTTAACCAGGCAGTAAGGATTCCGCTGAAAACCGAAAAACAAAGCATAGGACCTAAAAGCTCCATAGTGCCCTGCCCAAGGTAAAGGCTGCAAAGTAAAATCTGAATAAGGGCACTTACGGCAGATCCCAGCATAGAAACACCGTAAATACCAAGCAGGCCACCGCGGAACAGTTTTACAAGAAGATACATTAAAAATCCGCTGACCACGGACTGAGAAACTGAAATTAAAAAGAAAGGTGTAAATAAGGTTCCAGAAACCAGGCAGCTGGAAATGGCTTTAATGAAAGTGAGAATTAAAAATTCCAGTGGGGACAGGGTAAATGCCAGAAGAATAGCAATGTTCCCCAGCCCCAGACGGAAAAATGGGATAAAGCGGGGAATGAAAAGCTCCCCATAGGAGAATAAAAGAGTCAGGGATGCCAGATAAGCAATCCGGTTTTTATTGGACAACTGCATCAAACTCTCCGTAATCTATAACTCTGATAATTACTTTATTTGGAAGACAGACAATAGGGCTAGTCCAGCCCTGATCCACACAGGTTTTATTTGGGCAGCAGGAATCTGTAATGCGGACCTTTCCGTCCTTAATTTCAAAGGTAGTTGGGCCAATCATTCCTTCTACTGTAAAGGTTCCGTTTTTAGAAAGGGAATATTCGTATTCCTGGCAGTCCGCATTAACACAAACAACAGAGCCTTTTTTAGAAACAGCCTTTACTGTAAGAAAAACACCGGCTGCAAGAATTACAAGAAAAACGAGTAAATCCAAAATTTTAAGATTTGAAGAATGATTTTTCAAAGCAGTTTATTATACCCCATTCAGAAACCCCTCTCAAGGTTCAAATCAATTGACTAAAACAGGGTTTTAGGGTAAATTTCACTCATTGGGTCAGATGCCTTTCAAGTGTCTATCGCAAAACCCCGCCAGAGGAGGAATCCAGCAACGGTATGCGCTTAGAGCTGTGCTTAGGATTATCTGGCCCTTTTTTATTCGATATAAAACTGCTAAACAGGTTTTGACGATTATATTTTTATATGCTATATTTGAATAAAGGAAATGCCCTTTCGGGGTTATCTCCACGTAATTAGACAAAAGCCGCCATCGTGGGTCAAACAAATGGCGGCTTTACTTTTTAACTCCTCTTATTTTTTAGGTAAGTGAGTATTGCTATAACTGTACAGATAACAGTTGCTACACATGCAACAACTGCAATAATTCTGTCAAAAGTCATAAGCAAGCCTCCCATAATCAAATTTCAGCAAAAGCTGATTGAGCTTGGGAGATAACCGCCTTTGAAAGGACATTTCCTTAATAATCAGTATACTATACAACAAAAATTCTGTATAGTAACTAGTATCTATCTTATCACAATAACTGTACGGATTTTTACTATTCTTCCTACCCCTTACTCAAACCGGAACCACTTGAAGTCAAAGTTACAGCCTGGGAGGAATACGAAGCTTACTTTGTTTGAGCCTGTAATTGGGGCTAAATTGAAAGTTTTTTCTTCGTAATCCTGAGTGTGGGCAAATTCTATTACATCTGTTCTAACAGAACCATCGCTGGCAAAAATTTTCAGGTTGATGGTGTTGTTGTCTGTATTTGATTTACCGCAGATTGTAAGCTTTGTGGCCTGATGGTCTGCAAAATCCATATGGGCAAAGTCCAGGTTTACATTGTTGCCAATTCCTTCTACGGCCTGTGGCGTTCTGGTAAATGTATCTCCTACAATATCGTTGGCATCTAGAGCACGGATTTTAGAAAGAGCCTTTAGAGTTTTGTCAAAATAGAAGCCGTGAATTACCAGTTCTGTTGGTAAAACTATAGAGATTGTGTGAACTCCGTATAGACGTTTGCTAAGAGTAAACACATTTTCGCTAAAGGTATTGTAGATAGATTCATGCCTGTAAGTGAATTTTCCAAGACATTCGCCAGTACCAGCGTCCGGTGCACCTTCTTCCCTTGTGGTGCCGCAGCCAGGTTTTCCATCCCAAACTTCCACCGGCAGCTCCAGGTCAAAGCTGAAAATTGGCAGGTGAATAGAATCCGCACCATCGTTACCAAAATCAACCTTATCAAAACTAAGCCAGGTTGGACCAATTCCACGGTTAGCAATACCGCTTTCCAGGCTTACAACAGGACGTGTTTTACTTGTGTCCCAGCCAGTCAGGCGGCAGGCTTCTACAAGCTTATAAGGATCCAGTTTAGGATTTCCAACACCTTCCACAGTAAAGTTCAAATCACTTAAAACTTCATCGTATGGAGTACCATTATGGGCAGTACAGCGAAGAATACATTCCCCGTCGCCAATAGCAGTAATAACCCCGCTTTCCGTTCCAGTACCTGCCCCTTGAATATCTGTTACGCTGATGTTATCGCTGGCAACACATTCTTTAAGCACAGGATTCCAGTTGATTTCCTTACAAGTTGCATTTTCAGGATAAACCTTTGCAGTTATCTTCAGCTCCTTATTTTCTGGAGTAAGCTTTGTAGAACCAGTACAAATAATTTCAATTTTGCGGGAAGGAATTGTATCTTCCACAGGATGTACAGCTAAATATGGAGCAGCTTCAACCCATTGTTTTCCATCATACTTAATAGAAACCGTAGGAAGCTGAGCACTGGCAGCAGTTAGAACAAAGCTGGCACCAGGCTTTTTACTGCGGATGATTGCTACAAGACGGTTTGCAAAAAGACGACGGGTATGAGTTGTTTTGTTATCAGGTTTGTATTCGTCGTAATCAGTAGAATCTCCATTGTCCATACCAACCAGTTCAGCATTGCCAGCAACATTTACAGTAATATAGTTACGGGCATTTTCAACCAAAGTTCCATTTTTATCGGCAACCATTATATCTACAAAGAACAAATCGCCAGTATCACCAGTTTCTGGTTCCAGAACAATCTGACTAGGGTCTTCAAAAGACCGTTTGGTTTCTCTTGCTATTTCACTACCCTGCTCATCATATGCCACGGCTGTAATTTCGCCCTTGTGATATTCTACCTGCCAGCGACCAAAAGGTTCCTTTCCATCAATGTGATTAATTTTCTGGTAACCTAAAGATTTACCATTAAAGAAAAGTTCAACCCCAGCCCCATTTGTGTAGGCCTTTACATCAATAAGCTGACCTTCGTTCCAGTCCCAGTAAGGAAGAAGATGAACAAAAGGCTCAGCATTTTTTCCAGCCCATTCAGATTTAAAAAGATAGAAAGTGTCCTTAGGGAATCCAGCAGTATCAATCTGACCAAAGTAAGAGTTTTTAGAATGATAAGGTGTTGGCTCACCAATGTAATCCCAGCCAGTCCAAATGTACTGACCAGCACTAAAAGGACAGTCGCGGTCAGCAGCAATTACAGTCTGAGTATTTACAGCACCCCAGGTTGTAGTACAGTTACCCAAGGTTGAACACTGGCCGTCACTAAAAGTAACCAGCTTAAGACTTTCAGGAAAGTGATAGATTCCACGACTCTGAACAGTAGAACAGGTTTCAGAACCATAAATCTTCCATTCAGGATATTTTGCATGATGTTCATCGTAGAGTCGTTCCAGATAGTTATAGCCCACAGTATCAATTTCTGTAGCACAGTGCTGGGCGCCATCAGTCATCATATAATTTGATGCAATAGTTATTGGAGCAACCCGCTCAGGATCGTTATCTACAACATATTTGTAAAGCTTCTTTGTAATTTCGTAGCCGTTACCAATGTGAGTATCATAAATTTCGTTTCCAATAGACCACATTAAAAGACAAGGATGATTACGGTCCTTACGAACCCAGTTAGCTACATCCCGTTCACACCAGTCGTTAAAGTAATTTCCGTAATCAAATGGAGTTTTTGGTTTTTCCCACATATCAAAAGCTTCGTCGTCAACCAGAATACCCATTTCATCACACAGGTCCATCCATGCAGCAGGAGGAGGATTATGAGAACAGCGAACCGAGTTCACACCCATTTCCTTAAGCTTAGCAAACTGACGGCGCTGAGCATTTACATCAAATGCAGAACCAAGAGCACCGTGATCGTGATGATGGCAGGCGCCGTAAATTTTTATGTGTCTGCCATTTAAGAAAAAGCCCTTGTCTTTATGGAACACCGCAGTTTTGTAGCCGCAGTGCTGAGTTATAGAATCAATCACATTACCCTGCTTATCTAAAAGCTGAGTTGTAGCAATGTAAAAGAATGGATCATCAATATCCCAAAGATGAGGAGAATTAACAGAGTGTTCAGAAATAACCTTATTGCCTTCTACATTAGAAGATGATGTGATTAAAAGTGCGCCAGTTTTGTCCGCAATTGTAGTCACAACCTTGTGGCCGTCAACAGGTCCTTCCACTTCTACACTGATTTTTGTTTTCCAGATATTTGCATCATCCGTAATTTTATTACTGATGTAAAGACCGTCAGTTGGAAGATAAGTAAGGGCAGAATTAATAAAGGTAACATCCCGGAAAATACCAGCACCAGAATACCAGCGGGTATTACAGTTCTGGTAAACCACCAGAACTTCTATAAGGTTTTCACCCTCCTGTACAAAGCTGGAAATATCAATTTCAAAAGTAGCGTAACCGTATTTCCACTCCCCCGCCTTTTTACCATTGACCCAGACTCCACAGTTCATGTAGACACCTTCAAAGCGGAGCACATTGCGGCGATTTTCTACCTGTTCCTTACTAAGTGCAAAACTTTTTTTATAACAGCCAACCGAGTTTTTATACAAATCTTTAACATGCCAGATCATCCAGTCATGAGGAACCGTTACCGGCCTGTAAAGCAAGGATTGAGTCTGCTCATAAAATTGTTCCGGATTAAAAAGGACAGGCTTACCATCCTTATACATTGATTCATTAGTAATACCAAGCTCAGCAAACTGCCAGCCGTCATTAAATAAAGTTTTCATATGTGTAAGTATAAAACAGAAATTATCTACTAAGCAACAAATATATCATTCGAATTATATTCAAAACTTTTTTCATACATATATTCAGGAGCACAATCAATTTCTTCATCTTTCCAAGTTACAACACCATGAACAATTGTTGGATTACTAAAGATGTTCATATCCTCCAAAGGTAAAAATGCGGGACCATTCAAAACTGTTGAATCAAATAATCTTGTCTCTCCATTTGAAAAAGTTAACAACATCATTCTATCTTTTAAAACTTTCACCGAAGTAATTTTTAACATTTCTGTTTCTGTGGCACTACCACAAACAAATCCATCATGAATAAACATATTGACTCCTTACTCTAATGGCTTAATCTTATCAAATGGAATTGACCTAACGGCTTTATTCCAAGCATCATATAATTCTTCTTCATGTATAGCAAGCCAACCTGATAACATTCTGTATTGTCTCTGTGGTAACCTTCCTTTATATAATATATGTTATATATTATAATACTACAATTAATTTTTTGGATTGCCACGTCGCTTCGCTCCTCGCAATGACACGTGATAATAACAATGGATTGCCACGTCGCTCCGCTCCTCGCAATGACACGTGGTAATAACAGTGGATT
>JAEDFM010000055.1 GCA_016292805.1 Treponema sp.
GAATTTTCAATGGCTTTTTTCTACCCCAAATTGCGAACTTTATTGTACACTATCCAGTATTAATGGCATATATACTGAAAACTATACAGTTCATGCGAAAATCTTCGAGTTTAGTGGCGTTGTCCTGATTATAATTATCAATGGAATAGTCTTGTAAAATCAAGATATATATCAAATATTTCTTGTCCAGCTTGTGAAGGATTAAAAGAAAATGTAACAAGGGGTGTAAATGATATACTCTCATTACATCCTGAATTAGCAGATTATTATGATTGGGAAAGAAATAAAAGTATTGATATTTACAAAATAGGCTTAAGCTCAAAGGCTCGTGCATACTGAAATTGTATAAAATGCGAAAGAAAATGGGAAAATGACTTTCAATCAATGATTGAACATAATTCGGATGGATCTGTAGGAGTTGTTGGTTGCAGAGGGTGCAGACTTAGATTTTTTACAAAGAAAACATATGCTGATGATTATCCAGAGTTAGTAGAGATACATGATGATGAGTTACGTGGGCATTCTATAGCTGAAATTCTAGCTTCAGAAATTCATAAAAAAAATGAGTTTTGGCGATGTAAAATATATGGAGAAACCTATCGTTCATCTTTGTATACTATGATTAGTGCGACAAGAAATAATCGTATTGGATGTTCTTATTGTCATAGTTTAAAACTTAGAAAAGGTGAAGGTTTTGCTGATTTACATCCTGATTTAATGAAAGAATATTCTCCAGAAAATACTATTGACCCGTATGTTACATTTCCAACGGCTCGGACTGTCGTTATGTGGATCTGTAAAAATAATAAGCAGCATAAATATCACATGACTCCTGAAAAGAGAATTTACTGCAAAAAACGTCATAAAGAACCATGTCCTTATTGTAAAGGTTTGCGTCAACCAAAAGCACACCTTATTTAAGTTCCCATTATATAAATTCCTTCTTACCCCTTTAATTATTTTACTTAAAGGGGTAAGATAAAGGGGTAAGATAAAGGGGTAAGAAGATGGCATTGCCAATAAGTATTGAAGCATTAATTAAACAGCAGATAGTAGAGAATACAAGACTTGATTATAAAAAAAACTGGAATCCAGAAGATATAATTCATTCTATTTGTGCCTTTGCAAATGACATTGATAACTTGGGTGGCGGTTATATTATTGTCGGAATTGAAGAGGTAAATGGAATGCCAAAATTCCCAATCACAGGATTAAGCAAAGACTCTTTAGACACAATGAATAAGGAACTGCTTCAGTACTGTAACGAAATTAGCCCAAGATATTTACCCATAGTTGAACAGGTTAAATATGAAGGAAAGGAAATCATAGTTATCTGGTGTCCTGGTGGAGAAGCCCGTCCCTATAAAGCTCCTGATAAAGTCTATACTAAGAAAGGTGAAAGAAGGGAATTTGCTTATTACATCAGAAAAATGTCCAATTCAATAAAAGCAAATCAGCTTGAAGAAAAAGAACTGATGCTTTTAGCAAATAATGTTCCTTATGATGACAGAGTAAATTATCAGGCAAAGATTCCTGATTTAAAATCGAGTCTGATTCAGGAATTCTTGAATGAAGTTGGAAGTGACTTATACGAACCTTCTCTTTCAAAAACAGTGGAAGAAGTTGGTACTGATATGAGAATTATTGGTGGTCCAACTGAATTACGAAAACCATTGAATATCGGACTTATGTTCTTCAATGATTCTCCTGACAAGTTCTTTCCATATGCACGAATTGAAGTTGTAGACAAACCAGATCCTACTGGAGAAGGAATGACAGAAAAGATTTTCACAGGGCCATTGGACAGACAACTTAAAGATTCACTGAGTTATATAAAAAATTACATAATCAAAGAAAAAATAAATAAGGTTAGTGACGCTGCTGAAGCTACACGTATTTATAATTATCCATATGCCGCAGTAGAAGAAGCTTTGTGTAATGCCGTTTATCATAAGTCATATCAGATTGGAGAACCTGTAACTGTAATGATTACTCCAGAAAAGATGGAGATTACAAGTTTACCAGGACCTGACAGAACAATAACTGATGAAGATTTAAGAAATAACCACCTGGTTTCTAAGAGATATAGAAACAGGCGAATTGGTGACTTCTTAAAAGAACTGAAATTGATTGAAGGAAGAAACACAGGAATTCCAACAATTTTAAGAGCCCTTAAAAATAATGGTTCCGAAGCACCTGTTTTTGAAACTGATGAAGAAAGGTCTTTCTTTACCATTACTATTCCTGTGAATAAAGAATTTCTTTTACCGAAAGAGGAACCTAAAGCAGTAGCAAAGAAAGATAATATTTCTGTAAAATCCAGAAGAAAGCCTTCAGAAATAAAGCAACTGATACTTAAAGTATTAAGTGCAGAAGGAGCACTTTCAAAAGCAGATCTTGTAGATAAAATGAATTACAAAAAATTGACAGATTCTGTTTCAAATGCAATAGCTGAACTTATAGCAGAAAAAAAAATAAAATATACGGAAGATAAATTAAATTCTAAGAATCAAAAGCTAATTATCCTATAAATAAGCCATCCAATTGTCAGTTAATATTAACTGACAATTGGATAAAGGTTTATGTTTTCTTTCATAACCAGTTAGGTTATCTGGCAGCTTATTTTGTATTTTTTTTAATTTTTCGAGAGAGTTTTTTTTCGGTTAATTCCATATTATTACAGGTAGAATTATTTGTAAAAAGTTCATTTTTGGCATAGGCAATGGAAGGGCGCCGAAGGCGAAGCCCGCAGGGTGGTTTGAAAAACCATCCGAGGACTTTGGAGCGATAGCGGAACCCTGGAACTGCCGACGGCGCTTGCGCCGGATGCCCAATACATGTAGAAAAAGAAACCGCATAAAGTTCTCCTTTACTTATAGATTTATACCATAATCGTAAGATTTCTTTATATTTACAAATTGTGTTCTTCTCTAAAATAATGATGATTTTTATGGGAGACTGTATGGCTGATACTTCAAAAAATATGACTGAGGGTAATGCTGTAAAGCTGATTATCCTTTTTTCTATTCCAATGTTGATTGGCAATATATTTCAGCAGTTATATAACATTGCAGATTCAATTATTGTTGGTCAATTTTTGGGCGCGGAAGCATTGGCCGCTATTGGTGCTACATCTTCTTTAAGCTTTTTCTTTTTTGCGTTATGTAATGGTTTTGGATCGGGTGGTGGAATTATTGTTTCCCAGAGTTTTGGCAGAGGAGATACTAAGCAGGTAAAAAACTGTATTGCTAATACTGGTTACATTATGGTCATTATGCCTTTTGTGGTTGGTGGTCTTGCTTTCCTGCTTGCACCATTCCTGCTTAAAATGCTTAAAACTCCAGATAACATTATGCATGATGCTGTTGTATACATCAGATTGATGAGCGTGGGGCTTTTCTTTGTATCTGTGTATAACTATGTTTCATCTATGATGAGGGCTTTGGGAGATTCTAAAACTCCACTTTACTTTTTGGTTTTCTCCTGCATTGTAAATGTTGTATTGGATATTCTTTTTGTTTATGTGTTCAAGTTAGGTGTTTTTGGTGCCGGCCTTGCAACTCTTATTTCTCAATTGTTGTCTAATATTTTGTGTCTGGGTTATGCGGTTATTTTTAATCCATATTTCCGCCTTTCTGCATCTGATTTACGGGTTGATTACAATGTAATTGCAAAAACTGTAAAGCTTGGACTTCCACTTTCCCTGCAGTTCTCTATGATTGCAATTTCTTGTATGGCTTTACAGCGTGTTGTAAATTCTTTTGGTGCAATTGCGGTTGCGGCTTTTACTGCTACGGGTCGTATTGAACAGGTAATTCATCAGCCATACCAGACTTTGGCTGCGGCACTTAGCACTTTTAGTGGTCAAAATTATGGTGCAAAAAAATATGACCGCGTTATGGATGGCTACAAAAAAACTGCCTGGATGATGGTTATTTTTACTGCTGTTATGGTTCCATTAATTCAGATTTTTGGCGAACAGATAACATCACTTTTTGTTCACGATGAAGAAGTAATTATAATGGGTGCAACTGCAATGCGTATTACCAGCATTTTTTATGTCTTCCTTGGCATGATTTATGTAATCCGGGGTGTTCTAAATGGTTTAGGCGACGGTTTCTTTGCACTGCTGAACGGTATTGTTGAAGTTATTGGCCGTTTTACTGTTCCATTGTTACTTACTGTTATTCCATTCATTGGTCTGTGGGGCATCTGGTGGTCTGTAGGTATTGTCTGGCTTATGGCTGGTTTTACTGCCTGGTTGCGCTATTTGTACATGAAGAAAAAGGTGCTGAAAAGGTAAAATACTATCTGTTATAAATCCAAATATTCTAATATCTAAAAATTACTTTATGGTTTATGATTAAAAGCAAAGAGGTGTTTTTTATGAAAGGTTTATGTCAGAAGGATTACTCAGCAGCATTTGCAAACTCTAGTAAAGGTTCTTTTATCCAGATGGATGGGGAGCTTTATTATAAAATTGAAAACTATGATTTGATGGATAACTTTTTTATGACCATCACTAGTTCTACTGATGTATGGAATACTCTGTGGTCACAGGGTGGAATTACAGCTGGTAGAATTGATTGTGACCATGCTGTTTTCCCTTATTACACTGCAGATAAAATTGCTGATGGTAAAGATTTTACTGGCTCTTATACTGGGATAATTGTAGAAAAAACTGGTGAAAAATATATCTGGCAGCCTTTTACTCACGAAGCAAAAATTAATTACAATCTGGAACGAAATCTTTATAAAAATACATCTGGTTCAAAGGTTTATTTTGAAGAAATTAACAAGGATTTAGGCCTTACATTTAAATATGGCTGGACTTCCAGCGACAAATATGGCTTGGTAAAACATTCTATAATCCAGAATATGGACGGTGCTGCTGTAAAAATTCAGATGCTTGATGGCTGCCGTAATATTCTTCCTGCCTGTGCTGATGCAAATTTTCAGAATGTAAAAAGTGTTCTTTTGGATGCTTATAAAAAAACTGATTTTGATGTTAATAGCGGGCTTACTGTATTTTCTCTTTCTTCTGTTCCAACTGATAAGGCTGAACCTAGCGAAGGACTTTTTGGTAACGTAAGCTGGTTCACAACAAATGGCAAAATTCTTACTGATGATAAAAACATTCAGAATTTTCTGCTTGGCAAACCTGTAAGCGAAACTAAGGTTCTTAAAGGAGGCCGTCCTGCCTGTTTAATCAATAAGGAAATTTCGCTTGGTGCCAACGCTTGCGAAGAATGGTACCAGGTGTTTGATACTTTCCTTTCTACAGGGCGCGTAATCCAGCTTAAAAAACAGCTTGCTGCCAAAGCTGATATGGTAGACGCTCTTAAAAAAGACATTGAAGAAAATATAGAAAATCTGGAACAGCTTATTTATGAAGCTGACGGTATTCAGAATACAGGAGACATTACTGCCTCTGTTCATCACAAAGCAAATGTTTTATTTAATATTATGCGTGGCGGTATTTTTGCAGATAACGGAAATATTCACACTGCCGATTTTGTAAAATTTGTGGGCGAAAGAAACAAGGCTTATTTACCTGTAGTGGAACAGCTTGTTGAAAGTGCAAAAGGTGACTGTCTGGTTACTTACGAACAGCTTTCTTCTATAATTAATAAGGCTAATGACCCTCAGTTGGAACGCCTTTTCTTAGAATATCTGCCATTAATTTTCTCTCGTCGTCATGGGGATCCTAGCCGGCCATGGAACAGATTCTCTATTAAAATTACTGATGCAGACAAAAACCGAATCTTTAATTACGAAGGAAACTGGCGTGATATTTTCCAGAACTGGGAAGCGTTGTGTATGTCTTATCCTGCTTACACAAAAAATATTATTGCTAAGTTCCTTAATGCCATGACAATTGATGGATTTAATCCATATAGAATTTCCAGGGAAGGTGTGGATTGGGAAATTCTTGATCCAACTGATCCCTGGTCGAATATTGGTTACTGGAATGACCATCAGGTTATTTATCTTCAGAAAATGCTGGAACTTCAGAATCAGCTGGAACCAGAACTGCTTGATAAATGGCTCAACACAAAATTATTTTCAACTTCAAACATTCCTTACAGATTAAAGTCTTACCAGGAAATGCTTAAAAATCCTCGTTCTACTGTTTTGTTTGAAAAAGATTTAAGCTCAAAAATGCTTGCTGGCTCTAAAACAATGGGGACAGACCTTAAATTATGGCTTACTAAAGCAGATGATGTTTCAAAAGTTGAACTTTCATCAATGCTTACAAAAATTGTTCAGATTATTCTTGCTAAGCTGGCTAATTTTATTCCTGGTGGCGGTATCTGGATGAACACTCAGCGTCCTGAATGGAATGATGCAAACAATGCTTTGGCAGGATATGGCCTTTCTATGGTAACTTTGTACTATCTGTACAGAATGATTTCTTTCCTTAAAAAACTTATTGAAGCTTCAGCTTCTGAAAGTTTTGCATTGCCACAGGAAACTGCTGTTTTTCTTGAAGAAATGTTTAAGCTTTACAAGGGGACAGACCCTTCTACTGTTCAGAAATGGACTGATGCTGCTGCCTGCAAAAATCGTAAAGCTTTTGTAGATATAGAAGGTATGCTTTTCCAGACTCAGCGGGAAGCACTTTATGCAAATGGTCATAGCACAACTGAAGAAAAGCTTTCTAAAGCAGAACTTTTGGAAGGCTTTGCAGTAATTATGAAGCATCTGGAAGCTACTATTGATGCAAACAAGCGCCCAGATGGACTTTACCACGCATATAATATTCTCCATATTAGTGATGATTCTATGGCGGTTTCTGATCTTACACTTATGCTTGAAGGTCAGGTTGCAGCTTTGTCTTCTGGTTATTTAAGTGCAAAGGATGTGGCACAAATGACTAAAGCTCTTAAAGCCAGTCCTCTTTATGTTGCAGACCGCAATACTTATATCCTTTATCCAGATAAGGAACTTCCACTTTTCTGGGATAAAAACAACTTTGCATTTGAAAAAATCCAGAATATTCCGGCTGTTACAAAACTTATGACTGCTGGCTGTTCTAAAATTTTTGTTTGTGATGATAAGAATCCTGCTGCAGCTTCTATATGTCACTTTAATTCTGATTTTAGAAATGTGGATTTTATGCGTCAGGCTTTTGCAGAAATTAAAGCTGCAACTCCAGATATGCTTACTCCAGCTGATGAAAAAGCTTTTGAAGATGTGTATGAAAGTATTTTTAATCATCAGAGTTTTACTGGCCGTTCAGGAACTTTCTATGCTTACGAAGGTTTAGGAAGCGTATACTGGCATATGGTTGCCAAGCTATTGGTTGCAGTGCAGGAATATATTCCACAGGCTCAGGATTCTGTTACAAAACAGCAGCTGATAGAAGCATATTATTCAGTTCGCAGTGGTATTGGATTTAATAAAACTCCAGCTGAATATGGTGCTTTCCCTACAGACCCTTATTCTCATACTCCTGCTGGGCAGGGTGCAAAACAGCCTGGTATGACTGGTCAGGTAAAAGAAGAAATCATTACCCGTTGGGGAGAGCTTGGAATTAATCTTAATAAAGGACAAATCAGTTTTGCTCCAGAATATCTTTTGGATAAAGAATATGATGACAACAAATTAAGTTTTACTCGTTTTGGTATTCCTTTTATTTATGAAAATTGCGGTACAAAATCAGTATCTGTAACTTATGCAGATGGTAAAACTGTAACTGTTGGAGGAAATACTTTGGAAGGGGATGTTGTAAAAGCTCTTTTCAACCGTTCAAAAGACATTACAAGCGTGAAGGTAAAGATTTAGGGGATACAGCTTGTTCCCATATCTGAATACTATGATTGTTTTTGGATATCAGTAACAAAATGTTATCTACAGAAAAAACTATATATCTCTACATCATTTCATCATTTTGTTATAATTGACATATGCAGAAATTAGACAAATCTTACCTTTTTGAAGAAATGCCCGTAATGCGGGCTATCTTCAAATTAACAATTCCAGTTATTATCAGTTCAATTATTACCATTATTTATAATCTTTCTGATACATACTTTGTAGGAATGCTGAATGATCCTGTGCAAAATGCGGCAGTAACTCTTGTGGGGCCTGCTATGGTTCTGTTCTTTGCGGTTACTAATCTTTTTGGGATTGGTGCATCCAGTTTGATGAGCCGTAAACTTGGGGAAAAAAAGTATGATGATGTAAAACG
The DNA here is from genome assembly GCA_016292805.1 of Treponema sp. GTDB lineage: Bacteria > Spirochaetota > Spirochaetia > Treponematales > Treponemataceae > Treponema_D. The sequence continues at coordinate 8,195 of JAEDFM010000055.1, forward strand.
GGCCAGCGCTACAGGCTTGTATTTAGGATTTTTTTGCGCTTGTGTAATATCTTTAGTCGGTTTTGTTTTTAATCCTTTTGTACTTAAGATTCTGGGAGCTTCTGAAATTACTCATGATGTAACAAAACAATATATGTTCTGGACGGTTTGTCTTGGGGCTGTACCTGGCATTATGAATATTCTGTTCAGCTTTATTCTTCGTGCAGAAGGTCGTTCGATTATAGCTAGTATTGGTGCTATGAGCGGCTGTCTGCTGAATATCATTCTGGACCCATTTTTTATTCTTCCTTTTGGTTTGAATATGGGTGCTGCAGGTGCTGGGTTAGCAACCTTTATAGCCAATTGTTTTGCCTGTCTATATTATCTTATTCTGATTTTTGTTATCCGTAAAAAAACTCTTGTTTCTGTAAATCCTAAGTATTTTACTTTACGGGCATATATTATTAAGGATATTTTTGTGGTTGGTGTGCCAGGAGTTTTTCAAAATATATTGAATGTAATTGGTATGACCATATTAAATAACATTGCTTCTGGTTATGGAACAGATGTAATAGCTTCTATGGGAATTGTAAGTAAAGTTAATCAGATTCCTATTCAGGTTATATTTGGATTCAGTCAGGGTATTATGCCTTTAATTGGCTATAACTTTGCCAGCAAAAATGTAGGTAGAATTAAGGAAACAATTCGCAAAGAATTTTCTATCATTATGGGTTTGCTGTTAATCATTATGGCTGCATATATTTTGGGTGGAAAAAACATTGTAAGAATGTTTATGGATAATGATGTAATTGTAAATATTGGTTATAAATTTATGCTTGGTATGGCAATCTGTCTGCCATTTATGAGTCTGGATTTTATAACTGTAGGCATTTCTCAATCATTTGGTATGGGAAAAATTGCTTTAATATTTAGTTTCCTTAGAAAACTCTTTCTGGAAATCCCATTTATTTTCCTTTTCAGTAAATTATTTGGAATGTATGGACTTGCTTTCCCTGCAGTTGGTGCAGAAGTTGTAATGAGTATAATTGCACTTTTTGTCCTGATTAGAATGATTCGGAATTTGGAAAGTAATACAAAAATCAACCTGGGGTAAAAACAAGGAGTATTACGATTTAGGATTTTATATTTACCCTTACCTGAATGCCGGAAAAAATAAACCTTCGAACGAATTCATATACATAATTCAATGGGGACAGTCCTCTACGCAATTCTTTTCGCAGTGCATGTAAGGGTCACACATAGCCCCAGTTCCAATCATGCACTTTTTCCGTTTACTTTTTAGCCGGGCCTCCAGCAGCTCCACAGCATTTTCCTTCACCTCAATATCTTCAAAATGCATGTGACTCTCTAAGATTTTCTAGTATTAAAGCTGTTACTTAATCCCCTTCACAAAATAACAGCACATTTCACCTTTACCTTTTACTTCAACACTAACAGGGGCTTCAAACTGAATAAAATCTTTTGTCTGCAACCAGGTATTTTCAGAAACATGAATCTGCATAGGCTCACCTGTACTTTCCATACGACTTGCAACATTTACTGTGTCGCCCCATACATCATAAATAAACTTAGTCTTACCTATTACGCCGGCAACCAGATTTCCAGAATTTATTCCTATTCTGATTCTTATCTGCATGTGGAATTTTTCGTTGAACTGCTGTACATCCGCTAAGAGGCCTTGTGCAAAATGAATCATTTTCACTGCGCCATCAGGAGTATTTTCGATTGTAAGGCCTGTCGCTGCCATGTAAGCGTCCCCAATAGTTTTTATTTTTTCAATTCCTTCATTTTTGGCTCGCTTATCAAAAAGAGAAACCAGTTCATTCAGCATAGAAACAGTTTCTTCCGCAGACATCTGACTGCTCATTTTTGTAAAGCCAACAATATCTGTAAATAAAATAGTTGCGTTGGGAAATCTTTGTGAAATGATATTATCCGGATGTTCAGTTAATTCCTTTGCAATTGGTTCTGGCAAAATATTCAAAAGCAGATTTTCAACTTTTTCGTTGGCAATACGAAGTTCTTTTGTTCTTTCATCAACTTTGATTTCCAGTTCTCTTTTGTAATTTTCAAGAATTTCAACTTCCCTTTCATGTGCATTTTCAATAGTCTCATTGGAATCCATGACAACAAAAATATAAAGCACAATTGCCATGAATACTGTAGAAATATTCGTAAGATAAAAACCGCGAGTTCTAAAAGAAATAACGGAAGATAAAATAGGAATAATCAGAAATAAAACTAAAGGAACGCGTACTCTTTTAGAAATGTTCTTGTAGTTTGATAAGATACAAATAATCTGAAGAATCATGCAGACGCCAGGAATAATTGTTGCAATAATGCGGCCTTTTGCACGATGATAATGATTCAACTCATCATAAAAATAATACCAGCCTGTAAATCTGGAAATTATAAGAAGAATCACTCCAATTAAAAGTACCAGTTCTGCAGGTGCCAATAGAAATTTATTTCTTATTGACGCCTCTGTTTTATGAGAAAGCAAATCCCGCAGATACAAATTGAAACTTAAGAGCATCAGTAATGGAGAAAAATAATCTAAAAATCTTGAAATATTCAAGAACCATCGTGCCGTGTCTCCAGGAACTCCTTCATAGGTCAGATAAACTATAGGGGCTCCCAGATTAAGTACGGCGCTAACTTCCAGCAGGAAAATAGCAGTTTTTCTTTTAGCACATAAACTATTAGTAATCAGAATCAAAAATGCAATGAATGAACATGTTCCCTGTAGAAAGAGCATTATGAATCTTTGATATTTAATTAAAAAATC